>CAZIJS010000227.1:0-7491 GCA_964539505.1 uncultured Myxococcales bacterium | reverse complement strand
CTGCGTGGGCGGTGGCATGGGCAAGGCTCTGCTCGTGGTGCGCTGATTCTTGCCCTCTGTCCTCTGCGCAGGCCCATCGGGGCGCGCAGGAGGGCGGTCAGGCTGGGACGCAGGGCTGCTTCACGCAGCCCTGGCCATGCCCCCTGGATCGTCGTTCTTCCTCCTCCTGCGAGGCTGCATCCTGCGTCGCCACAGGCCGGGACGGCGGGCGATTCTGGCTCTGAGACGATCGAGGAGGTCCGGGGGGACGGAGAGGACATCCTGTTCCTGATTTTCCGGGTCGAAGTTCGTTGTTCTCATGGGTCACCTCCTGTGACATGGGACATGCCCAGGACAATGCGAGGGGCGTGCCAGTTTTCCTCACGGAGCTGTGCCATTGCGCAAGGACGCATGAATGGCTGATGTGCACGTTTCCGGGCTGGACTGATCTTCCACGATGGTGCGGGGTTTGAAGAGGAGATTGGGACATTTTGGCAAACGAACATGCCGATAGTATGACAGCACGTCGTTTCGTGACAGAGCGGCACCCGAAAAAAGCTTCACCCAAAATCCGTTTTGCCTGCACCAAGGTGATGTGACGCGACAACCAACGACTGGAGGTGAGCCATGAAACCAACAGGATGTTCCAACCTGTTTATTCCTGGCGTTTGATTGAACCAGTCAGTCAGTCGTGCTATTGATTCGCAGATGTGACATGGGGCGGCTCGCCATGGGCTGCCGGGTTCGAAACGAGGCACAGGAGACCGATGGGATTTCTCGGCTGGATCATCCTGGGCGGCCTGGCCGGCTGGGCGGCGCATGGCCTGCTCGGGGAGGAACACCAGGGCTGCCTGGTCAACATCCTTGTGGGGATCGTGGGAGGCGTGCTGGGCGGCGCGGTGTTCTCGGCCCTCGGCGGAGCCGGAGTCACCGGATTCAACATCTGGAGCTTCGGGGTGGCTGTGGTGGGTGCGATCATCTTGCTGGGGATATTGCGTCTGGTCTGGGGTGGAGACCGTCGCGGGAGGAGACCGAGACGATGAGCCGGAGCCAGGCGGCCTTGCGTGGGGCGGACCGTCGGGCCCAAGCAGGCCCCTGGGTGCGGTGGCTCAGTTTTCCAGGAGGTCTGCGTACCGCACCGGCTTCTTTTTTTCCACCAAAGATTCCACGGCCGCTGCCGCGCGAAAGAGCAGGTCTTCCCTCCATGCAGCAGCCATGAACTGCAGGCCGATGGGCAGCCCCTGGTCATCGTATCCGGCGGGCACCGAGATGGCCGGTTGCCCGGTGAGGTTGGCGGCAAAGGTGAACTCGGTGAGCGCTTCGAGCACCGCCTCGTCACTTTCGCCGTGGCGGGCTGCGTCTTTGGAAATGGGAGGCGCGGTTCTGGCCGTGGTGGGGGATGCCAGCAGGTCCACCTGGTCGAAGACCGACGAGAAGGCCCGGTGGATCCTGGTCCGGAGCCTCTGGGCCCGGACATAGTCTACGGCCGGCACCGTGGATGCCAGCTCGAGCAGGAGTCTCGTGTCCGCTCCGAAACGGCTCTTGTGCTCATGGCGATACTCGTAGAGAGCTGTGGCCATCTCCACGCCGATGGTCAGATACTGGACGGGCCGGATATACTCCAAGGCCTCGATGGTCACGTCGACGAGGATGGCACCGGCTTGTTTTAGTTCGTCGAGGCGGTTTTGGCAGGCCTTTTTGACTGGTTCATCGGCCTGGTCGAAAAACTCGGGGCAGACTCCGATTTTGAGACCTTCCACGTTGCCCTCGACAAGTCCCTCCAGGCGTTGAGCAGGCTGTGCCAGGCTGTTTGGATCCTTGGGGTCCGGACCTGAAATGAGCGTATAGGCCGTGAGCAGGTCTGGAACCGTCGAGGCAATGGGACCCACGTGGGCCACGCTCCAGCAGAGGGGGAATGCCCCATGTTCGGAGACCCGGCCAAAGGTTGGTTTGATCCCCACCACGCCACAGAGCGCCGAGGGGATACGAATGGACCCGCCTCCGTCGGCTCCCAAAGCCACCGGGCAGAGGCCCGAGGCCACGGCAGCGGCAGACCCACTGGAGGACCCGCCGGTGATCCTGCCGGGATCGTAGGGGTTTCTTGCTGGACCGTGGTGGGGGTTGATGCCCGTGACCCCGATGCCGATTTCGTGCATGTTTGTCTTGCCCAGGAGAACCGCGCCTTGCGCACGCAACCGGGCCACGGCAGTGGCGTCTTCTTTGCGCGGCTCTGTTCCCAGGATGCTGGTGCCTACGGTGGTGGGATAGCCTCGCTGGTGGAGCTCGTCTTTCACCGCCACTGGAATCCCCGTCAGGAGGTCGGTGGCATCGCCTGGTCGTGACAGGGCCTTGGAGGCGGCTTCGGCCATCTCCAAAACATCTTCGCTGCGTTGGGCGATAAAGATCCGCAGAGGCCTTTTGTCTGCATCGAACTCGGCCACTCTGTCCAAGATCTTCTGCGCCACGGTTGTGGGATCAGTGCGGCCCTCTTTGTAGGCATCCAGTAAACGGTGGATCGTGAGGGGTTGGAATCCGGTCATGAGGCCTTCCCTCCATCTCCATCCGGTCCTCGTCCATTCAGAATGCCCGGCACGAGGAATGGGGCCTCGTCTTCGGCGATGGATGCCTTCCAGAGTTTGTCGAGGCCCATTTGTTTCATCATCTTGGCCTTGATGAGGTTTCCCAGGAGGGGATTTTCAGCCATACTTGCCACGAGCTTGAGCTTGTTGCCCGAGATTTTCATTTTCGAACCAGCCATCGGTCCACCCTCTCTCCGATTGCGTCTGAGGCCTGCCGACAGGTGGGCGTTTGGCCCGCCTGCCGGCAGGATTCGCTGCATGTCAAGTCAGTTGCATGTCACCGATATGCTGAAGTCACCCTCGGAGTTTGCAAACCCGTCGACCACGATAAAATAGGTCTGGCCGGCCAGCGCCTGGAAGGTAAAGTGCTCACCGCCGCCGGTGATGCCCCTGGCGATGCAGTTGCCAGGGGTGCAGGCATTACCCTGCTTGAGGAGCACGAAGACATCCATGTCGTCGTTGGGGTCCACGGGGCTGACATCCACAGTGACGCTGCCCGTGCGATCGGCCACGAATTGGTAGGTGTATTCCGGTCCGCTTTCGGTGAGCGAGCTGCATCCGTACTTGGACACCGTGTTCGCCAACCCGGTGGTGCTCCAGTTGTCGGTGTCCCCGCAGGACAGGGTCTTGTCTCCCGAGCATGTCCCGTCTTCCAGGGTGCAGGAACCACTGCATCCGTCGTTCGAACTGCCGTTGCCGTCGTCACACTGCTCGCCTGGTTCCAGAGAGCCGTTTCCGCAGCTTGGATTGCCCCCGGCGCAAGACACCGAGATGTCGAAGGATCCCTGGTCGCCCATAAATCCATCCACCACGAAGTAGTAGTAATGGCCGGCCTGAGCTGTGAAGGTTGCCGAAGTATCCCCGTATTGGATGCAGGCTTCCGACCCGCAGCCGCCGCCCGTCTCTTCGAGCACGAAGAGGTCCAGGTCGATCTGGTTGTCGTCATACGAGATCGTGACGGTCACGTCACCATCTTCGTAGGCGTAGTACCAATAGGTATACTCCGGACCGCTCTCGTCATAGCTGTTGCAAGAATAGGCATCCACGTTGTCCGTGGCCGTAGACGACGTGGTGCTCCAGGAGTCGTTGGCGCCGCAGCGCAGCCCCCATTCGGGCACGCAGGACCTGGACTCGTTGCGGCAGTCTGGCGAGCAGCCGTCACCGCCTGCATTGTTTCCGTCGTCGCATTCCTCGTCGCATTCCACGATGCCGTTTCCGCAGGTTTCCTGGGTACAGGTGGCGCTGCATCCGTCGCACGCGACGTTGTTTCCGTCATCGCATTCTTCACCGTCGTTGACCACGCCGTCGCCGCAGGTGCCGCCCGCGCAGCCCAGGCTCAGGGTGAAATTGCCTGCTGCATCATGGTACCCGTCTACCGAGATGTAGTAGGTGGTTCCTTCCTCGGCATCGAACACCGCCTGCTGGGTGCCATAGGCGATGCAGTTGGCAGGATCACAGGATCCTTCCATGACAAATACGTCGAGGTCCACGCCCGTATCCAGATCACTGATCTTTGCCGTGACTTGACCTGTCTGCGGTGCCGTGAAGCTATAAATGTATTCAGGTCCTGTTTCACTCCACAGCGAGCAGGAATAGAGGTCCAAGTCATCGGTGGAACCGAAATAGGTGGTGTTCCACCGATCGCTTTCGCCACATGTCAGGTCCCAGGCTTCGGTGCATGTATTCGACTCGATGGTGCAATTGGAACTGCATCCGTCGCCGTCGGTGTTGTTGCCGTCATCGCATTCCTCGTTGCATTCGCGCAGGCCGTTTCCGCAGGTTTCCAGGGTGCAGGTGGCACTGCACCCGTCGCAGTCCACGTTGTTGCCGTCGTCGCACTCTTCACCGGCGTCCCGGGTACCGTTGCCGCAGTGCTCCAGGACGCAGGAAGAACTGCACCCGTCGCCGTCGGTGCGGTTGCCGTCATCGCATTCCTCACCGGGGTCTACGGCCCCGTCACCGCAGACGCCGCATTGCAAGGAGATGGAGAAGGGGCCGGAGGCACCGTTCTTTCCATCCACCACGAGATAATAGGTTTGACCTTGTTCCGACTGGAAAGTCACCGAGGTTTCGCCCGAGGCCACACAGGACGTGGTGTCGCACTGGCCGTTTTGGTCCGCGATGAGAAAGAGGTCCAGGTCGGAGTTGAGCCCCGTCAAGGTGACGGTGATCGCTGAATTCGTGGTGGCATGGAAAACGTATGCGTACTCCGGTCCTGTTTCGTTCCAGGGGGCACAGGAATACGAATCGACCAGACTCGTAGAACCTTCGCCGGTGGTATTCCATGATTGGGTGTCGCCACAGGTGAGCTCTGCGGCAGGCTGACAGGTGGTTACCGTTTCGATGGTGCAGGTGGAGCTGCACCCGTCTCCGTCGGTGCCGTTGCCGTCGTCGCATTCCTCTGTGCATTCCACCCGGCCGTTTCCGCAGCCTTCGTTCTGGCAGGTGGGGCTGCACCCATCGCAGGCGGTGGTGTTTCCGTCGTCGCATTCTTCGCCCACGTCCACCACGCCGTCGCCACATCCAGGAGCGGTCTCCGTCTTGCAGTTATGATCGCATCCGTCTCCGTCGTTGGTGTTTCCGTCGTCACAGGTCTCGCCGCTGTCCACCACGCTGTCCCCACAGCCCGGCAGGGTGCAGTTCGTCCTGCAGGCATCCGGTGTCGTGTCGCTGTTGTCCGAACCGTCGTCACACTCCTCTGTGCCGTCCACTACACCGTTTCCGCAGACAGGCCCCTCGAGTTGGCAGTCGGAACTGCATCCGTCACCGGACTGGGTGTTGCCGTCGTCGCACTGCTCGCCGGCTTCCAGAACGCCGTTGCCACAGGCGCCGGGTTCGAGATGGCAGTTGGAACTGCATCCGTCACCGGATTGGGTGTTGCCGTCGTCGCATTCTTCGCCCTCGTCTACCACACCGTTGCCACAGACACCAGCCTCGAAGGTGCAGTCGGCGCCGCAGCCGTCGCCACCATCGGTGTTTCCGTCGTCACAGTCTTCATTGCTGTCCACCACGCCGTCGCCGCATCGAGGGCTCGTACAGTCCGTGCGGCAGGCATCGGGCATGCTGTTGCTGTTTGCAGTGCCGTCATCGCACTCTTCGCCCTGATTGGGCTGCAGAACGCCGTCACCACAGTATTCGCTGTGGCAGTCGGAACTGCAGCCATCCCCGTCGTTGGTGTTTCCGTCATCACAGTCTTCACCGGCTTCCTTGACGCCGTTTCCGCATTGGGCGGTCCCTTCAGGGATGCAACTGGCCGAGCATCCATCTCCGTCGGCGGTATTCCCGTCGTCACAGGTCTCGCCATACAGGTCATCGATAATCCCGTCACCGCAGCGCGGCTTGGTGCAGTCTGTCCGGCAGGCGTTCGGGGCCAAGGAATTCTGGGCTCCATCGTCGCAGGTCTCACCCAGTTCCAGGATACCGTTTCCACAGATGGCCTGGTGCCCGGAATCGTCGTCGGAACAGGCGGGCAGGGCCCAGAAAATCAAGGTCAGTCCCGCCAGTCCCACCAAAACCTTCACGCTGTCATTGCGTCGCATCACCACACCTCCCACGGCGCCTCCTCGATGAGACACCGGTCGTCATGGAGCCGAGGCTCCAAGAGATTTCGAGAAAGAACTCGGAAGAAAAACTTCCCTGTAGTTTCAGTCACTTTCCCTCTCATTCGACAGAATTCGTCTGGTTGCATAACATAGCCTCGGAAAAAGAAAAGACCCTTGTGTGGCAAGGACGCACGAAAGGGGCGAGTTGCGCCGTCCAGGGAGAAATTGGAATGTCAGGCCGAACCATAGATTTTCGGAAAGCCGCCGCCTGGGCTTCTGTCCTTTCGGGACTGCTTGGTGCTGCGTTTCTTCTGGGATGGTTCAGTGAATTGTGGCCTGCAGTGAGCCTTGGTTTCGTAGGAATTGCCTTCGGTTGGGCATCTTTGCCCCCCCGGCCGCAGCCAACCGAGGCAGGCAAGGGCGATGAGAGTCCCAAGGAGGCCGGCCGTCCCTCTCCTTGGATTTCCTGGAGCGGTATGGTCCTTTCCTTGCTCGTGGCCCTGGGCGGAATACTGGTCTATGCCGGGTTGTTCGTGCTGGCGCTGCGCTGAAGGCTTTTCCAAACTATCAATGCGGTTGTTCCTTAAACCAGGGTGGGCTACCATAGAACCGCGGCGCTCTGCGGTGGGGCATTGGAGCCGCTTTCCCCATGTGGGTCGTTGGTCGAGCGTCAGGAGTGAGATGAAATGAAAAACGGAACGTGGAAAGAATCATTGGTTGTCTGTGCCATGCTGCTTGTGGGGACGGTCGGACTTGGACCATTGGATTTGTCCGGATGCGCGCATTCCCAGACTGGGGCGCCCTCCAAATTGTGCGGGAATGGGACGCTGGACGAAGGTGAGGAGTGCGACGACGGCAACAACGAGTCCGGCGACGGCTGCAGCGTCGACTGCAAGGTCGAGGCGTCGGCAAACTGCGGAAACGGGACGCTCGACGAGGGCGAGGAGTGCGACGACGGCAACAACGAGTCCGGCGATGGCTGCAATGCCTCGTGCCACAACGAGTATTGCGGCGACGGTGTGACCCAGTCAGGGCTGGGTGAGGAATGCGATGACGGCAACAACGAGTCCGGCGACGGCTGCAGTGCCTCCTGCACCATCGAACCCCAGGCGACATGCGGAGATGGCACCGTGGATCCGGGCGAGGAGTGTGACGACGGCAACAACCAATCCGGCGATGGCTGCAATGCCTCCTGTCACAACGAATACTGCGGCGACGGGGTCACCCAGTCCGGCTTGGGAGAAGAGTGCGACGACGGCAACAACCAGTCCGGCGACGGCTGCAATGCCTCCTGTCACAACGAATACTGCGGCGACGGGGTCACCCAGTCCGGCCTGGGCGAGGAGTGCGACGACGGCAACAACCAGTCCGGCGATGGCTGCAATGCCTCG
>CAZIJS010000226.1:0-7573 GCA_964539505.1 uncultured Myxococcales bacterium | reverse complement strand
TTCCAGCCTTTTTGCGCATTCCGTCCGCACGTGGAAGGTGCTTTGCCGATTGGATGTCCCGCCCTAGTCTTCCTTGGTTCCGGGCAGGATTTCCTCTCCCTGGAGGCTGTCTCCCGCCTCTGCGTCCCCATTCCCATGGACGGGATCGCGATACGGTCGCCCCCATTTCCGCCAGGCAGTGGGACAGTGGGTGGGCAGGATGCGGAGGGTCTTTCCCCAAGGGTCTTCCAGAAGAAGGCGCAACCTGGCCCTCGTGCTCTTTGCGTTGGACCGGCTCACCGATGTCATCTGGTGGACGAAACCGTCTCGCGATCCTTGCAGCGCAGCAAAGGACCAGACCGCGTCGCCCACGAAAAACCAATCGGCTTCCTCGCTCCGCACCAGGGCTCCGATATGGCCGGGGGCGTGCCCGGGCAGGTCTACGAGCAGCACCGAGCCATCTCCGAATAGGTCCTTGCCGCGCCCCAGGGGCTCTGGAAGTGGGTCTGGGAAATCCGTGACAAAATCCATTCGGGATTCCATCTCGTCGCTGACAAAATCCGGGATGGAGCGCCTAAACATGGCTGCCATCCCCTTTTTAGCGCGGACCGACTCCCAGCCCTCGGGCCGACAGACAATGCGCGCATGGGGAAAATCTCCCAGGCCGCCGACATGGTCATAATCGAAGTGGGACACCACGATCCATTGGACGTCCTGGATGTTTTTTCCCAGGCCCGCCACCTGCTGGGCCGCCGACCGGATACGGCGCATGGGGGTCACCTGCCTGAACAACCGAAACGGCATCTTGCGCGTGGCACCATAGAAAACCTCGGTCAGTCCGGTGTCGAACAGACCCAGGCCATGTTCTGGATGCTCGATGACCGCGACCCCCACCGGCATGTCCACTGCGTCCATGCTGCCGCCGGGAACCAGGAAACGCTCCTTGGTCTGGATGAACCCCGTGCTCAGCCAGGTCACCGAGGAGACGCGCCCTTTCCTCCTGCCTGCCCCACCGGATTCGCCTGGAATGCGGATTCCAGAATCACGCGCCTGCCCGCTTGCTCCTGCCACGTCAGATTTCCTGGAATCGTCTGTCGCCATGATGCCGCTCCCAAAGCCTGCCGTGATGCCCGCCCGCCTTGCCAGGACTCGGGTTTAGGGCAAGCCCACATGCCCACGTCTGGCCAGAGTAGCCCCGCGAGGTCTGCTTGGTCAAGAACAACAGGGATGATGACGTGGAAAGACGCGAAAGGAATCACAAACAAGGGACCGCCCGGCGGGCGTCACGGGATGGACCAGCGCAGGAAGGACTTGGCCCGGTGGGAACTGTCCTCATCCCACCAACTGCCAAGGAGATACATCTCGTGGTCATCCACGGCGAAGACCCGGTAATCATAGTCCCACGTGTCTGGATCCCCGGTGAAATTTCCCGGCCCTGCTGGCCCCACGTCGAGATACGTCATGATGTCGTGGAAAACCCAGGCATCGCAGTCGTCGGCATCCGCAGTCGTGTGGGCCACCCCAAAAACACGGCCTCCGCCCTGTGTGCCTGAGAGCTCCTTCGTGTAAAGCACGAACAGCCGTCCTTCGAACTCCAGGGCCTGCAACAAATCGTAGCCATCAAAGGTATCGGCACAAACCTGTTCGAAATTCTGGGCAGGGCCCCAGACCATCATCCCCTCCGGGCCCACGCCCAGGACATGGTCTCCGACTCCAATGAAATCTTTGATAGAGGATCCCACCCCCTGGCCGGCTTGATCCAATTCTCTCCAACTTTGAGCTCCGTTCCGTTCAAAATCCACGATGGGCAGCAGGTTGGATGTCGTCGACGTGCGATACCCTCCAAGAAAGACCCCGCCGCCCGCCACCACGGCAATGTCTGTCAGAAACACGTCCGACTGCGCGTCGATGGAATTGTTCCCGCAATACCAGTCACACGAGGATTGGCAGAGATAGAGGCAGGTACGCGCCAGGGGCGTGCCGTCGGTCCGAAAACCGACGCCCAGAAATTTGGTCACGTCTATCATCCGCAGCCCCACCCATCGGGTCTGCCAATTATTCGAGACGCCGTTCCATGCTTTTCGAAGGGTGCCGTTGGTGTTGTCGGACGTCCATGTCGAACCCACCTTGGAGAACAGGGTCTGGCCCACCGTCAGGTTGTCTCCCCAAAGAGCGACCGCTGACCCGTGCATAGTACCGAGTGATTGGCCGTCGAAAGCCGTACCGGCATCAAGAGTTTCTACGTACGCCGTGGCCAGGCAATCGGAGAAGATACCAGCGACCCCCGTCAGGTAGACCGCGTGGATCCCAGTGGCCGAGGCGGTGGTTGCAGCGACGAACTTGTCCTCGTCATAGCATGAATCGCTGGGCAGGATCCGTTGCTCGAACCCACTGCAGCGGCCCTCATAGCACCAGTCCCCGAAAGTCTCCGCCACCCCATCGTCACAATCCGTGAAATTTTCGACATTGACGGGACTGCAACGGCCACTGTCATCGCATTGCCCCTGGGTGCATGGTCCGTCACCCTCAGTGCAATGCGTACCCAGAGCCTTGCCCGACCACACGCCGGGCTGACTCGAATCGCAGACCTCACACTCGTTGTTGGGGTTTGTGGCTCCATCGCTGTAGCATGCCCCGTCGATGGCACAGAATCCAGGCTGCATGGTATGGTCGCAGCCTTCTCCGTTGCAGACATCGTCGGTACAATCCAGTCCGTCGTCGCAATCATAAGGCGTTCCTGCACATTCCCCGTTGGTGCAGACATCATCCTTGGTGCAGGCCTCGCCGTCGTCGCAGGGCGTCTCGTCGGCCACCGCTTCCACCTGGCAGGTTCCCGTGTTCTCATCACAAGACGCCGTCTGGCAGGGACCGGCAAGGGCGGCGCAATCATCGTCCGAAGTGCATGTTCCACCATCGGGAGACGGCTGGGCGTCCAGATCCTGTCCACCATCACCCTGGGCGTCCAGACCGGGCCCACCATCACCCTGGGCGTCCAGACCGGGCCCACCATCCCAATGCGCATCTGCGCCACTGTCCAGGGCTGCATCCTGAGCGCCTCCACCAGATGGATTGTCATCTCCACAGCCCGAAGCCACTGCGACTCCCATCACCAAAAGCAATGCAAAAAATTTATTGACCATCACCAGACTTCCTTTCCGCCCCCCTGGAGTGACACCATGCGTGCCTCGCACGCATTTTCATCCAGTTTATCCGCAATATCTGACCTTTGTAAATACTTGACATATCAAAACTCCAACCATGCATCGAGCCCAGCCGTATCGAGGGGCACATTTTTATGATACCCTTTGTCTCGGTGTATGACAGGACCTGCATAGCAACAAAAGACAATGCGGTCATGACAAACCATCTGTTTTCATCGGGAGAAGAACCATGAGAACCACGACGTCCCCAACCATCCGAAGCATTTTCCTCGTTTTCTCCCTCCCGCTCGTTTTTCTCCAATGGGCCTGTGGCGACGACGCGACGACAAGAAACAGCGGTGACGGTGGAACGAGCGATTCTGGAGACTCCCTGGTGGATGCGGCGGTCAACGGTGGAGACGGCGGCACATGCCACGACGCATGTGACGTCCCGGGCGCCCTGCGCTGCAGCGGGTCTCGACTCGAAATCTGTGCCGACGACAGCGCTGGATGCTACACATGGAACCTCCAACAGGACTGTGCCGCCAATTCCCAGGTCTGTGACGATGCGAACGGACAGCCGGCCTGCGTCACGCCCGAAACCTGCCAGGACGGCATCCGCAATCAAGACGAAACCGACATCGACTGCGGTGGGACCTGCGCCCCCTGCCCGGAAGGGGCCGGCTGCTCCGGGGACGACGACTGTGCCAGCGGGTTGTGTCGAAATGGAGTCTGCCTGCTCTGCGAACCAGGACAGTATCGCTGCCGCGGCAACTCCCTGCAGGTCTGTTCCAACGACGGCCAATCCTGGAGCGAACAGGATCACTGCGATTTCCCGGCAGGAGAAATCTGTGATGCCGATGCGGGCCGATGTGGCCATCCCGATCCGGTGGGAGACGCCCCCCCGGACACAACGGGGGTCTACTACCAGTTTGCCTACTTTACCCAAGCCAACGCACCGATCCAATGCAACCAATGCGTCTGGGACGTGGATTCTCTCGGGGACCTGATCTTCGTCAATCGGGGCATGATGACATCCGACCCAGGCATCGACGTCTACCAGGTCACGTTGCTCGACAGCGACGGGGATGGAAAGCTCGAACCCAATCAGCACCCGGACAACCCGGACAATCCCGGCCCCATCGAAGAACGACAGCTCACGTTCGTGACCCATTATTCCGTTGCCATCGGCGGCCAGCACATCAACGAAATCTACGCAACGGACGATGTCCTCTACTGGCTCAAGGGCGGCAACCCGGGCGACGGCATCTGGAGCTACGACATCGCCACCGGGGCCACGACCCAGGTGGTGCCCCCTCCCCCCCACATGGACTGGGCGCCCACCTATGGCATCCAGGTCCTGGGCTACGACGAAGTGCGCGACCTCTGGTTCGGCGCCACGGGTGACCGAGACGTGCTCCAGTACGACCCGGCCACCGGGGAATGGTCCCTGGAATTCATCTACCCCAACCTGGCAGGCACTCATGGTGACGGCATGGAAGTGGTGGTAGACCCCCACAGCGGCATCCCCTATGTCTACCTGTCGGACATGACGTCGGACTACATCGCGCAGTACGAGGAAGACGACCAGGGACGCTGGCACCAGGTCAATCTCTTCGAATACGACCAGCCGCAACAAAAGGACGTGGAGGGCATGGGCTTCGGCGCACTCCATCATTTCTGGATGGCGGGCCGGGATGCGCTCTACGAAGTGGGGGGCGGAGACCTGGCCCAATACACCGATCCCACCCACCAGATTTGAGTTCCAGAACGAAAAGACATCAATATTCCGAGATCCCCCAGTTGGTGCCCTGGGCCACCGGCGGCCTGGGCGGGGCGAACGTGGTGTTCGCCGCCACCCCGTCTTGGACGGGTTCGCTGTCGAGCACATAGAGCTCGGCGCGATCCCCACTGGGACTGTTCGTGTTCGGAATGGTCTCCCATGTCTCGTTGGGTTTGCGAATGCTCAGATTATAGACATACGGCCCACCGGCAGGTCCGGGAGGGCTGTCTTGCCAGATGACCTTGACGCCCGAATCCCGCAACGAATCGGAGATTGTTTGCACCGTGGATCCGTTGCGCGTGATGGTCAATGTGAAGTCGGTGCCCACCTGACCCACGAACACGAACGGGTAGGACTCTCCCGGCGCCACCTTGTAGGGCCCCTCGAAGGTGAAGGGATAGGAAGCCGGGGTGATCTCCTGGTAAGCTGCCGTCTGTCTGTCGATGATCCAATAGTGCACCGAGGGCGTGACCAAATCCGGAATGGGATCATTGGGCCCGGTGGGCTGATATCCCGGTGCAACGAGGCGTTCCGCCGCAGCCTGGACAACGGTCCACCAATGGATGCCCCTGGGCATGTGTCCATTTCTCAACAAGACGTGCGCTTCCACGGGCACGCCGGCCTGGATGAGGGTCGCGCCGTATTCCACCTGGAGATGGTAGGGAACGATGAAGTCGTGCCCGGTCACTTCCAGGTACACCTGGGTGCCGGCGTCCAAGAGCCCCTGGACCGCGGCAGGCGAGGTGAGGCTGCGGTCCGCATCCGCCACGGAAAAATCGCTGGTTCCGGTGAGGACATACAACAACGCGGCCCTGCCGGACAACCCGGTCAGATGTGGTCTGCCCGCGCAGGCCGGATAGGTCCAACCAGCCTTCCAGGCATCGGCGAGACCCGTGTCCGTGGCGGTCACCATCATCATTCCGGGATAGGTTGGGCTGGCCAGGTATGCCTGCTGTCCCAGGATGGAGGGAGCGGCCACTGCCACCGCAAGGATGGTCCGGTAGTCGTGGCCCGATGGATTGCTGGCAATGGCCATGGCGGTATAGCCCCCGCGGGATCCGCCGAAGGTCACCACCTCGTATGGATTGCCGTGGAACCGTCGAGCAACCCATGCGATGGCCTCGGCCGCCTGTTCGTCGGCCATGGCATCGAAACTCCTGCTGGCCAGGGCCCCGCTGCCGTCGGTGAGCAGGCCGATGACGCCCCGCTTGCCATCCAGGCCGCTGCGGGCAACGAGTTGCATCAATGCAGGGCCATGCACGTGGAACAGGGAATCGTTCTGATCATAGAAACTGTTCATCAAGATGGGATAGGTCCCCTCGGGGGCCGCGTCACTCCAGTTGGGAGGCAGGATCACCGTCACCAGTGAGCCATCCACGATGGATGCATGCACCACCTGGACCCGGCAACTGTCCGACTCGGGATCTCGCACCACGGGATAATTGTTGTGCCAGGGGGCGGGAGGCAGAAGCTCCACCGGCACCCCCGTGGCCTGGCATGCATTCGTCAGCGTGCTGTCGGCCTCGTCGTTTGGAATGACCACGAAGCTGTACCGATCGGCAAAATAATGCTCGTAGTCTGGGATCCCGAGACGGTAATACGGATAGCAGGAACCGGGATGGTATCCGGACTGATCCGGCATGGGACTCGGATTCCACATGTCCACCTGGTCTGTGCCCAGGTACTGGAACTGGCCCTCGTGCCAATGGGTGACCACGGGCAAAAATTGGGACAGGCTGGAACAGTCCGGGGTACTGCTCGCATGGCAGACAACGGGCACAAAGCCGCCGTCTGTGACCATGGAATCGGTGACCATGGAGTCGGTGACCATGGAGTCCTGGGTTCTCCCGTCCTGGAAAGCCGCGTCGCTGCTCGCATCCAGGCCGGCATCCATGGCAGCGTCGCCCACCGCATGGCTGTGGTCGTCTGAGCATCCCAACCAGCCCCAGGACATGCCCGTCGTCGTCATGGCAATCAAGAGCACAAGCCAGAAACGAACTCTCACGGTCAGCCCTCTCCTCTGCTCTTTTTCCCTGACATCTCTTTTTTCCGCGTTCCGTTCAGTCATTTTTTTCTCCCTCGAGTGATTCATTTCCCCCTTGCAAAACAGACAAATGTCTGTCATAAAATAACTCAGACATTTGTCTTAAACAAGGAGCAAACTCATGGGCCCAACCCCGCCGGTAAAAACCAGAGACCGTATCTTCCAGTTCGTCAAAAACCGTATCCTCGCCGGAATGCCTCCCACGGTCCGCGAGGTGCAGCAGGCCTTCGGCTTCGCAGCCGTGCAAACTGCCAGGCACCATCTCGAAAGCCTCGTTCGTGAAGGACGCCTTGTCAAGCTGCCTGGCAAAGCCAGGGGCTACGGCCTTGCAGGCTCGACTGGCAGCAAGGCCCTCATGGTCCCGGTGCTCGGTCGCGTCCAGGCCGGCGCACTCACCAGGGCCGACCAGGTTCCAGATGGCTATGTCCCGCTCCAGACCCGAAACCGGGAGGCAGAGCACTTCGCCCTGCGCGTCCAGGGCGAGAGCATGACCGGGGCCGGCATCCTGCCCGGCGACCTCGTCATGGTGCGGCGCCAGCCCACGGCCCGTTCCGGAGACATCGTCGTAGCCCTCGTGGGAGAGGAGGCCACGGTCAAGCGCCTCTTCATCCGGGGAAAGCGCCTGGA
>CAZIJS010000225.1:0-7700 GCA_964539505.1 uncultured Myxococcales bacterium | reverse complement strand
TCCCCGGCGGCACGCAGCGTTGGATAGAGCGCATTCTTCGTTCGGAGTCCAAGGAGCACGAGGTGTCGTTCCAGGGGTTTGACGAGTTTGCGGGCCACCAGCCTGTCGCCTTCTCTTTCAAGCAAATAGGACTTTCTGATGCCTGCCTTGAATTCGAACTCGAGAATCTGCTTCCCGTCTCCCGACACTCGCACCACGAATGACTGACCAGGTCTTGCCCGTCGAAAATTGTAGACACCGCCCATGGCCCCCACGACCCGGTCCGCAAGGCGTCGGGACAGGCCGATACGCTGGAATGCAGAGTAGAGACTGTCCCCTCGGCGCAGTCTCCCCGAAAGAACCCGGCTCTCCTCTTCCATGCCATCGAGAGCCCCAGGGGATTTCTGTCTTCCCATCAATTTGTCGGGGATGCGAAGATTCGCAAGGGATTTTCCGCTCTTGCGCAGCGACGATTCACGTCCCGCCGAAGAGGGGATTGCAGAAAGCGCGGCCTGCTTTCGGACATGGAGGAAAGACCGCTTGCTCCAAACGAAAACATAGAGATTCACGACCACCATGGCCCCGAGAACTCCTCCCACGACCAACTTTACCTTGGTCTTGGAAGAAATCCCGCGCCTTGGGGCCTGAAGGCGCCTTGGCAACACGATGGTCCGCCTGGTGGCGTGCCTTCTCGAATATCTCTTCCTTGTGGGACGCATGGTCTTTCTCACAAACGATCCAACGGGCAGACAACGGCTCGTCCGCCTCGGTGCCACTCATCTTCTGTCGAGCCTAGCCGCTCGCCCGAGTTCGTCAAGAAACGCGATGGGACATGGAGTCACCAAACGGCGCATCCCCCTTTCTTTCGGAGGTTGTCTCCCTCGATCCCTCCGTGGACAAAAGCCCCTCGATGAGTTCGATGATGTGCTGCTTGCGGTACGGTTTTCCCACCACCGACGAACCCTCCGCAACATCCTCCTCGCGACGTGGCTCCCATGATGCCAGCACGAGACGCGAAACCGCCAGATCGCCGCCCAGAGAGTCCAACAGCCGATCAATCTGAGGAAGGGTCCTGTCTGCGATGATCACGTCTATGTCCGAAGACAAAGTCTCCACGCAGCTCTCCGCCTCCCGACCATCGGCTGCTTCGACCACGGCAAACCCCTTCTCCCTGAGCCAGGAAACCAGGCGGGAACGCTCGTCCTCCTGAGGGTCTGCCACGAGCACCCAGGTCCTGGCCCCTTTCTCCGATTCCACCCTGTCTCCAGATGAAACAATGGGCCGAGACAGGGCCGCCCGGCCATCCGTATCGGAGGACAGGCCCTCCTTTCCATCGTTCGAGTTGTCTGCAAGGGCATCGGCCAGTCCTCTGGGCAGATGCACGACGAACCTGGTTCCCGCACCCACCAAGCTCTTCACGTCCACCCATCCACCGTGTTGCTGCACGATTCCATACACAGTGGAAAGACCGAGCCCCGTCCCTTTCCCTTGCTCCTTGGTGGTAAAAAACGGTTCGAAAATGCGCTCCACCTGCTCTTCCGGAATGCCCATCCCCTCGTCGGAAACGTCCAGGCATACATAGTCTCCAGGCTTCGCCATGGGAACCTTGTCCGCATCCTCCTCAGACAACGTCTCGGACCAGAGCCGAATCCGGATGGTCCCTCCGTCCGGCATGGCATCCTTGGCGTTCAACACGAGATTCAAGACCACCTGCTCGAATTGTCCCGGGTCCACCAGGACCCGATGAAGGCCGGGTCCGTAATCCGTCTCGATGGTAATATTTTCTCCCACCAGGCGGACGAACAAATCCATGAGACCATCCACCAATTCTGACAAGTCCACTATGGCGGCACGCATGGTCTGCCTGCGACTGAATGCCAAGAGCTGTCTCGTCAGACCCGCGGCTCTCTCTGCTGTCGACTGGATTCCCTCGACGGCTTTACGCACATCCGGCGTGAGAGACTTGTCCTTCCTGAGCAAAAGCTGGCAGTAGCCCAGGATACCTGCCATCACGTTATTGAAATCATGGGCCACACCACCGGCGAGTCGTCCCACGAGTTCGAGCATCTGCATCCGGCGAATCTGGTCCTCGTTTCTCCGAATCGTCTCCTCCGCCCGCTTGCGCTCGGTCACGTCCCGGGACACCACCGCCATCACCTCCCGGTCCGCGTAATGAATGATGCTCACCGTGACCTCGACTGCCACTTCCGAACCATCCCTGCAGCGGTAGATGCGCTCCCCGAGATAGGCATTTCCCTCAGAGCGTACCTGTTCGATTTTCTCCAGAATGTCTTTCTGATCATGCGCCACGAAGTCGAACAGCGTCAATTCCTCGAGTTCTTCTTCTCGATAGCCGAGCAACCGGCTCAAGGCCGGATTGGCCTCGATGACCTTCAACGTCTCGGTATCAACGAGAAAAATGGCATCCGCACTCTGGGTCACCACCGCCCGAAACTTCTCTTCGCTGCGACGAAGGGCCTCGATGGCCCGCTCCTCCTCAGTCACGTCCCGCATGATGCCGAAGGCACCGGCAAATCGCCCCTTGGAATCCGTCCAGGGTGTGGATGTCACCTGGACCCGACGCATCGTCCCGTCCGGCCGCATAATCGTAAGACGGTAGGTGGATCGCTCTCCACGACGCCGACGCTCGGTCTCCTCCTGCAAGATTCGATACCCTTCCAAATCCACGAAATCCCCGAGATGTCGGCCCACGAGGTTCCCAGGAGCATCGCCAAAAATCTCACCGGTCACTTCGTTACAGAAAACGATGCGTTCCTCTGGATCCACCAGCGCCAACCCCTCGCCCTGCCGCTCGATCAATGAACGGTACCGCTCTTCGCTCTCCATCAACGCCTGTTCGGCCCTTCGCCTCTCGGTGATATCCTCGACACTCCCCTCGTAAAATACGACATGACCACTGCGAGAGCGCACTGCCCGACAGTTCTCACGAACCCAGATTTCACTGCCGTCCTTGCGTCTGAGCCTCGTCTCGAAATCATGAACCACGCCCCGTTCCCCGAGAAGCCTGGCCCAATTTCTCCGCTCACTTTCGTCCCAGTAGACGTCGGCCACCGGGATCTGCATGAGCTCGTCCTCGGATGCGTATCCCAGCATCTTCGTCAACGTCCCGTTGACATCCAGGAACCTGCCGTCCACCGTGCTCCGATAGAGGCCGATGGGCAAACTGCGAAAAAATTCTTTGTAGCGCAAGTCTCCGACCATGACACCGCGACGCTCGATCTCGTCACGGGCCGCCAGAAACACCGATCGCCCAATCTTGAACAACCCTTCAAACATCACAACGTCCTTGGCAACGTCGACATATCATGGACTCTCCCGCAGGTTTTGTAACAGCGCTTTGACGAAAGCAACCTTGGAACGCTCCGAAGCAACGTTTTGAGCCAACTCGACGTATCGAGCAAGGTACGTCCTGGCCGCCTTTCGTCCTCGCAGACGCAGTGCAGCCAACCCAGCGGTACGCCAGGCAGAAAATCGGTCCGGTGCAATTCGGGAAGCTGCCAGAGAACGTCTCAAGGCTCGATGCATGTCCCCCCTTGCACAGAGAAGCGCTTCGGCGGAAAGGACCAGGAGTTCATACTGATGTGGGTGGGACAGGACAGCAGGCTCGATACGCCGCACCGCGTCCCGACACCGGCCCTGCGCCATCATCCTTTTCGCCTCTGCGACAAAAACCGCTAGCTGTGCTTTTGGCGCACCGCCAATCCTCCCAGGCAAAGTCTTCACCCTGCCCTGCGCCCCCGCCCTTTTTTTTGGGTGTCCTTGCTCTGCTTTCAACGACAAAAATCGTCTCTGCCAATCCGTACGCCCCAAGGCGCCTGCCAACTTCGCCGCCTCGTCGAGAACGAGGACGTCATGGGATGGCTCTCTGGCGAACGCGGCAAGGTTTAGCATGGCTTCGTCTCTCAGTCCATGATCCCATGCGATCCTCGCCAATCCCACTCGTCCGGCAGGGAAGGAATCGATCCGCCGCAGTCCGAGTCGCAAGATGCCCATGGCCCGCCGCCAGTCATGCCGTTTCTCCATCACCATGCTCAAGGCCAGGTAGACCTTGCCGAACCTTGGATAGCGCCGAAGAGCCTGCCACCCGAGTTTCTCAGCCTCGTCGAGTCTTCCCCGCTCCGTGGCCCGAACCACCGCTGCGACAGCAACCAGAGCCTTGGTCCGGTCGGCCCATGCCC
This sequence comes from uncultured Myxococcales bacterium, assembly GCA_964539505.1. GTDB lineage: Bacteria > Myxococcota_A > Polyangia > HGW-17 > SLPX01 > CAZIJS01. The sequence continues at coordinate 3,522 of CAZIJS010000225.1, read as the reverse complement.
CCAGACGATGGCCTGTCTTCCTGGGAGCAACCCGGACCGCCGGGCGACCAGACGACGCGGGTCGAGTTCGGAAATTTCCACCAATGTCGGCCAAGAGTCGCTTCGCCTTGGCCACCCAGGGCTTGGCCCAGGCCCTCTTCTCAGATGAGACGTATTTCTCGACTGCCTGGCTCGCCTCCTTTCGGCGGCCAGCCCCGAGCAGACTCAAGGCCAACCCGTACCAGGCACTGGGATCCCTGGGTGCCAGCCGAACCACGTAACGATAGGCCCGGATGGCCCTGGGCCATCGTTTCAACGCCCTTGCGGCATATCCGAGACAGTACCAGTACCAGGCCCTCTGCGGAAAGCGTTCGACCATCTTGGAATAGAACTGGAATGAACGATCGTTCCACCCAAGGGCTGCGTAGAGGGGCCCGAGCACCCTGGCGGCGACATGCGGCTTTCTCACCGCAACGTCTTCGTACAGGACCACTGCCTTGGCAAAGGCCTGTTTCCGAATCAAAATGGATGCGCGCCGCTCCAACTTGGATGTCCGGTTCCTCCCGGCTGCATCAATCGTCGTCGCAACCAGCATGGTTGCCAGAAATCCCGATATGGCCGAAATTTTCGCGATCAGTCGGGACATGGAACCACCCTCACGACGGGCCCGAAAAAAGCGCTTGTTCTCACCAACAGCGAACCGCCCCACCAAAGCGTCTCTCCTTCGACAGAAACACCTCTACGAAAAAACCAATTCGAACCGACACACTTCATCCAGTCTGCCCCAGCAGTTTATCGCATCTTCCCCCCTTCAGGAAAGGCGCAAATTGCCATCACAAGAACAAATGGCAATCACGGAACGAGGCACCAGTCGCCGCTCCCAAAACTCGATACAACATGGGCAACGTGACAATCAGTGGGAGCCTCCGACTCTCAGGGTCCTACATGAATCATGTCCCACCAGACATCCTGGGACTCGAATTCTACCATCTTGTCGCGTTCCACCGACAAGAGATCGTGATGCACCCTCTCCATCGAAGCAACGTAGAGCAGCATCTTCCGAATTCGGCCGCTCGTCAGGGCGTAGGGATCCTGGTTTTCCTCCTCGTCTTCCGGAAACCGATCGGCCATGGCCAGATAGAATTCCTCAGCCGCAACCTCGGCGGCCATGGCCTGCTCGAACACGTCGGACATGGGCGCCCGTTCCACGTCCGCCGTGATGTCTGGAAGCGGAACGATGGTCTTTTGGGGGACCACCAACTCTTTCCCGGGAAACTGTTTTTCGTACAAAGAACGGAAAAACTCCGCGTGTTTTTTTTCTTCCTCGGCCAAAAACTCCAGCCTGTCCTTCATCATCATGTTCTTCACTCTGCCTGCCAGGCTGCGATAGATTTTTTGAGCCTCCACCTCGGCTCTCACCGCCGTCAAGACGACGTCTTCGAGACTGTATGTGCTCAGATCCATCAATCTCCTCCATGGTTGATGTGACTTTTCATCACTCTACGAGACATCATGCCTATGCGCCGTCGAGCTGACTGCGCTCGTGCTGTTCGAACCAGGCCTCTGGATTTTCCAGGTAGAACTTGATATCCGACAAGGCCGAATAGTGGCTCCGTTCCTCCTGAACCATGAGTTCGGCAAATTCACGTTCCATGGCGTCTGTGGCCCGCTCCAACTCGGCCCTGTAGAAATCGACTGCCTTCTGCTCGAAATCCATCCCCATTTCCACAGCCTGGATGTCATCGGTGCTCGCATGGATCTCGGTTTGGTACTTGGCTGCCAGATCCCGAAACACTTGTTTGACGTCCCCACCGTCGAGTCCCATAGTCTTCCAATCGTCCGACCAGCCATGCCCGCCTGTCAAACTCTCGTGAATCGCCTTGATCCGCGCCACGTGGACGTCTTCGTCGGCCTTGAGCTTCTGAAAAATGTCCCGCCCCAGGGGATTCGAACATTTCTCCAAGGCATCCTGGTAAAATGCTTTGCCTCTCTCTTCCATCTCCAATGCCTTCGCCACCAGGGCGATGGTCGTCTCGTTACCTTCCGTCATTTGTGTATCTCCTTTCGCATGAACCCCACAGGGGGACCAGACTCTGCGTTGGTCAATCTAGCCCCCCGACTTAGTGGAGTCAACAAGCCCGAAAACTCGGCTTTTGGAAAAAGTCACCGACCACTACACTGCTGGAGGCGTCACAACAATGAGGTAGACTCTGCCCCCTGTCTCAGATCCTGCTCCCAATGCCCAGTCTCAAGGCAATGTGGCATCCACCGTCCCCTCGGTGTTGGCCAAGATAAACTCGAGCAGGGGTTCGTAGAGATACTCCTGCCCCGCATCCTGGGCTGCCAAAATGGCGTCCATGTGATGATACCCAGGAGCCCTGACGAGCACGAATCCGCTCTGGGAAACCGGCAGTGAAGGATCGCGCTCGGCCCCGGCATTCGGTCTGTCCAGGCCCACGGGAGGCAGACTGTCTCGGTACGCCTCCACGAATCCAAAGTCTCGGACTTCACCGTACTCGGCGAAGAAATAGAACACCGGGGCGTCCATTTCCGCGTTGCGGGTCACACGGAGACCCAGGTTCCAGCGGTAGTCATCCTGGGATTCCCGGACATCCAGGCCGTCCACGGCGCAGACATCCAGGTTCAACCGTACGGGCGCATACCACTCGAACCCGCCCGTGGCGCCAGAATAGAGAATCTTTCCCGTCTCCTGCAAAGAAGACAACTCCTCGGGCCTCACCTGGTCATAGTCCAACCAGGAATAGAGCGCCGAGACATCCGAGGGGCGTTCCAGCACCTGGCCCACCGAATAATTGACATAAGACTCCACAGCCCCCCCCGTGACTCGCCCAATCCCGGCACGCATCACCAGCACCGGCGAGGAGCTTTCATCGATCAACACCCCAAGGGCCGCGCGCTTCGTGAAATGGAGCCCAGGCTTGTCCAGGAACACTGCCATCAGGTCACTCAAATACGGATCCTCGAGTTCCTGGGTCGGATCTCCGAACTCGCCCGATGCCTCCATCCCGAGAATCTCGAGCGCCGGCCAGAGGCCTGCACCCAGACCGAAATCCTGGAAATAGGGTCCAGAGGCCCGCAATTCGTCCAGGCCCACGCGGAGCCCAAGAGAGTCGTAACAACCGGATTGATGGTACTCTTCTTCGCTCAGGGAAGGCTTGAGACCGCCTCCGTCGAGCATCACCAGAGCCGCGATGTCGTCGGCGCCCTTTCGACCGTCGAAGTCCCAGGCGGCATACTGCGATGCCACCGGCGCCCCCAAAGAAAATCCCATGAGCACCACGTGCTTTCGTCGCTCATCCTCGGGCACGAAAGCCATGACCTTGTGGAAATCCTGCATTTCCATGGCCAGGCCCCATTCGGACATGAAGCTCGGCGCATCCGAATCCAGAAATCCTGCAAAAGTCTGTCCCGAGACGTCCTCGCGGCCACTGTAATACCCAGTCGCCACTGCCGGGTCACCATGGTCTTTCGCTGCCTGGATACCCAGGCGGTCCTCCAAAACATTCCTCCGCCTCTCATAGG
>CAZIJS010000224.1:5130-7703 GCA_964539505.1 uncultured Myxococcales bacterium | reverse complement strand
GCTGGTGGGTGGCATGGGCTGGCCAGCGCGTGTTTTGGGCTGGCTGGTGGGTGGCATGGGCTGGCCAGCGGGTGTTTGCGGCTGGGCAGGGGCTGTCCGGGCCTGGCGGGGAGCTGTTTGTCGCTGGGTATCCTGGGTTGGGCTGGTTACAGGTTTGCCTCCACATCTGGCCTCCACGTCCGCGTTGTACGCATCGATGGCTCGTTGGAGTCTAGGCCGCAGTCCCGGGGCCATGAACAAAGTTCGATACACGGTTCCCCATCGTTTGTTTCGCGAGGCACCCGCGCCGTACCAGACGCCCAAGAACTCGGCCACGAGACTTCCAGACATGAGGCCGAGGCCAGTCCATAAGGACACTTTTCCTGCGATTTTGTCATCGTATGTAACCGAACCATAGGTCAGGAGGGCAGTTCCACTCGCAAGAAGACCACCAAACACGCCTAGGCCCCAAATGGCGATTTTTCTGTCGTGTCGGCGAACGCGTTCGTATTCTTGGTACCGCCTGGAGTAGGTGCGCTCCAGTTCCTTGTCGGAGAGGATGGCCAAAACTTGCTTTGCTGTCAGCCGGGTCCTTCCTCGGTAGAAAATGAGGCCTGTGGCCGTTTGGTTCACGGGATTTCCGACGATGCCTGGGCGACGAGAGTTCCCTGACGGGGTGTAGCCCGGTGGCAACACAGTGCTAGACTCGCGGGCCACGATGCGATTTTCCCAGAGGCATCGTTGAACCGAGTTGGAGACAGATGGAGCTGGGTCTGGAAATCCGAAATGAAACTGCAACTTGAAACAGGATGAGGCGAACAAAGAGATCACCAGGAAAACCAGTGTCAGGGGACCGGTCTTGCTTGTGGCCACGTCTTTTCCTCCATGTTGTTTACACTGAATCATCTATTGATATCACAGTGGAAATTTGCCTGTCAAGCCAACGTGAGAGCGCGGGAGCGCGGGGCGCGGGGCGCGGGATTGTGCCATGACGCGAGTTTGGAGGACTGTCGACCTGGAATCTTGCAGGTCCATGGATTTTGAAGCATGGACAATCGACAATTTGACAGACAGCGTGTCTGAGTTTCTGTAAACATCGCGCACTCTGATACGCGACCCATATTCTTCTATACACTTGTGAGGTGGTGATTCCAGAATCCTACAATACTGGTTTGCGATGTTAGCAGTTCTTGTTGCTGCGATCACACGAGTTGGTGGGTGATACGATGGTCGTATTGTGACCGTCGAGTGTTTTTCGGGCTTTCCCTATTGTTGAAGGACAATTGCGTCCCTGCGACCCTGTTGTTCCTCGACGTTGCCGATCCTCGGCGCAGCCGGACGAGGCAGTCCGGAAATGCTCAGTGCTTGTTTTCCCTGTCTGGTTTTTGAGTGGTCATGGAGGGACGGACAGGGACAGTGACGTCTCACTTTGGTGCTTTTTCGTGCCACAGAAAACCAGGATGGGTGTCAGCATTCGTCGGTGGGTTTCAATTTAGGGACCGAACAGGGGCGCGAATCGAGGACGCACAGGTTGCCATTTTGCTATGCATTTCTCGAAACCATTGAGAATCACAGTCTATTCGCTAACTCTCCTCATCCATCCAAAGCAGGAATGCGATTTGCACAGGTGTCTCCGCGGACGGACGACCAAAGCAGACAGCGAGTACAAGGGCACATGAAAAACAAAGCCATGAAAGGAGGCTCACCGATGCAACGAAACATGAAAATCCACGAAACAGACCCAACCGGCACAGGAAGTTGGTTGCAGAAAAGTCGCAGTTGGCGGTGCTTGCAGCTGTTTGCGCTGTTTTTAGTTGGTTATGCAACGGCCTGTTCGGATGACAATAGCAAACCTGCAGTTTGTGGAAATGGCGTCTGTGAGCAGTCTGAGAACGCAGCCTCATGTCCCCAAGACTGTGATCTCACATGCCCAAGCAAATGCGGAAACGGCGCCTGTGATGTCAACTGCGGAGAGACCACATCGACTTGTCCTCAGGACTGTGATCCCACTTGTTACCAGCAGGAAACCTGTGGAAATGGATCATGCAACACGAGATGTGGTGAGACTGCATCGACTTGTCCTCAGGACTGCGATCCGAACCATTGTAGTTGTGGCGATGGAACCTGCGATAGTTCGTGCGGAGAGAACCAGGTGAATTGCCGAGAGGACTGCTGCATCGGTATCGCCACCTGCGGTGATGGTTTCTGTCATCCCAATTGCGAGGACTCTTCGAACTGTCCTCAGGACTGTGGTTCGGGATCTTGCGGCAATGGAACCTGTGATCCAGGCGAGAATTCCTCCAACTGTCCATCGGATTGCGGGTCGCAGCAGCACTACTGCGGGGATAGAACCTGCGACAGCAATGAAACCGAATGTAGCTGTCCGTCTGACTGCGGGACCTGCTCAGGGTGCTGCGACAGTGGTGATGTGTGTCGATGGGGCACATCAAATTCGTATTGCGGAACGAATGGCAATACATGTCGCACGTGTTCTTCGTCACAGCGCTGTTCTGAAGGGCAGTGTTGTACGCCGAACTGTTCAGGAAAGGAATGTGGTCCGGACGGGTGCGGCGGATCCTGCGGGTCCTGTGCCA
>CAZIJS010000224.1:0-5030 GCA_964539505.1 uncultured Myxococcales bacterium | reverse complement strand
TCAGGAAAGGAATGTGGTCCGGACGGGTGCGGCGGATCCTGCGGGTCCTGTGCCAGCAACGAATCCTGCAATTCCAGCGGGCAGTGTGTATCCAATGTCTATTGCGGCGACGGTCAGTGCAACGGAAACGAAACCTGTTCCTCCTGCCAGAGGGATTGCTGTCCTGGTTGGACATGCGATCTTGGCTGGTATGACGACAGTGATTGCGATTGCGGATGCTCTGTTTCAGATCCGAGATGCAATGGACAGGGATGTAGTGGCCCGGGCTGTAATGACACGGACTGTGACTATTGTTGGGGTATGCCGGCACCAGACCAATATGAACCTAACGAGGATCCAACAGTTGCCGCTGCTCATTACATGGGAACATGGAACAATGCATGCAGCGCTGGTCGTCGGGATGATCCCATCAACAATTTGACTATTCACCAGCCGTCTGACCAAGATTGGTTTCGATGGGATATTGAGACAGGTGCTGGTAGTTGTGCCGGTATTCGGATAACGGCTTGGCAGATCGGACCAGATGGTTTTGCTAACTATCCGAATAGTGATTCAGTATACGCACTACATCTTCTAGTTCATTGTTACTATGGCCACGTAAGTGTGACGAATATTGATTATGGGACGATCGCAAATCGATGGGCCGATGGAGATGGGGAATGGGTGACCATGGCAACGCACTCATCGCCCTGGGGATTCATTCGGGCAACATTTTCATGCCCTGAACAGGCAGAAATTGCCAACATGGGTGTTTTCGAGGGGGTATCCGGTATACAGCCTTCACCACGCAACAGCGGTACATGCGGGTTTGGGGAATACACACTCGAGGCAATCTTTGAAACCCGGTGACTTGCATCGCGTATGCAGTCAGTGTGTCATCTTACGCTTGCGAAGTTGTGCAATCGAGTTGTCAGCCCTCACCTAAAATCCAGCATCAACGACAATTAGAATTTCCCATTCTGGTTGAGGGCGGATTCAGCACACCGTTGGTCAAATGTGCATGGAAATTGGGCCTGCCGCTGGGGCGATAGCTGATTTTTCGCCTGGATTTTGAGTAGTCGGGCAAAAGGTAACACATCGTGCTCTCAGGGTATCAAATATGCTTTGGCGGGTAACAACGGGGTAACTGGTGAGGCCTGTGTTTTGCGGATAGGTAACAGGGAAATCCGGCGACAACGTCTCAGTTGGACCAGAAGGGTACCATCTCGTCCCTTCTTCGCGCCGTTTTTACAGGGGATTTTTGAAGGCACGGGTTTTGCTCCTCCGGCTGCTTGCCCAAGGAACGGTTTTTCGTCCGGCTGTAGGGTTGATACTTTCCTGCGGTCGCATGGACTGGCAGGATGAGTCGGGGGGGCATTTCTTATTGAAACAGGACCAACATACGTACTAAAAGCGGGACCGAGGGCTGAAAATGCCTTCGGCGTCTGTGTTGGACAGCGGGTTTTGTCGGTCAAATACTGTGATGTTTCCATTGCTTGTGGCGATGTTTTCAGGGTCGGTCGGTTTTCGAGTTGGAGGGAATGAACACTCCACTGCATGACAGTAGTCATCCAGACCTGTCCACTGCGCAGGCCTGGCTCTGTCTGGCCTGGCCGCTGCCCTTGGCTGATTTTGGCTTGGAAAGCCGAAATGCTTCGGAACCGGGGCAAGCGCCTCCTGTGAGGTCGAAGGGCCGGAGGGGGACGGGACGGCCTGGTCGAGATGGTCGGGGTGCCCTTCGGATATCTGATGAACGGACAGGCATGGATGGACCTGGAGCGGATGCCGTTCATGGCGCGGCCGGGCAGCCCGGCGGGCTGGCGCAATGGATAGGGTTCGACGGGGAAGGTGGGCGACTGGACCGGACTTATCTTCATCGAAGGCACCTGACTGACAGCGACCTGATCATCGGCAGGGGAGGTGAAGCCACCTGGAGCTTTCCATCGGACGACCAACTGTCTCGACTGCATGCCAGGCTGTTTGTCGCAGACGGCAAGGCCTGGGTGGAAGATCTCCACAGCACGAACGGCACGTTTCTCAACGGGGTTTCAGTGACGGGCCCAAGGGCCATCGAGCCTGGGGACGTGGTGCGATGCGGTCGGCAGATTTTCGTCCTCTGTCTCTTCGATGGGCTGCCCTCCGGCGGATGGGATGCGGCGCGACGCTTGGGCCTGGTGGGCCGCTACTATGGACCGGGGCTTTTGGAACAGGCTGCGGAAGCAGCGGCGTCTGGCGCGCATATCCTGGTGTCTGGAGAGTCTGGCACGGGCAAGGAACTCCTGGTTGGAGCCATTGCCCAGATCGCGGGGGTCATCAACGGCGGCTCGTCCCATAAAGAGGGGCTCGGGTCCCCGTACGACGACAGGATGAGATCGCCGCACGTTGATCGGGCGAGATCGCCGCACGAGGATCGGGTGAGATCTCCGCACGATGAGGGGGGGAAGTCCCGGCATGAAGATGGGCGAAAGTCGCGGCACGATGAGGGGCGAAAGTCCCAGCAGGAGGAGGGGGTGAGGTCCTGGGACATGGGGGGAGCGATATCGTTGCAAAACCAGGGGGAGTCAGCCGACAGGCGGCTGTCATCGCGTATGCGTGATGGATCGGGGGCCAAGGGTCATGCGGCATCGTCTTTGGGGAGCGAGAGCGAGTATGAATGGTCTGGGTCGCCTGGGTCGCCTGGGTCGCCTGGGTCGCCTGCGTCTCCTGCGTCTCCTTCGTTGTCTGCGTCGCGCAGACAGGGCAGGAGAGCCCACGGGTCGAGACGCCGCAGAAAGGGGATCAAGCTGATCAGCCAGAACTGTGCGGCCTTTGCGAACGAGGAGGAGGCTCGATCCACGCTGTTCGGCGTGTTGTCCGGTGTCTTTTCAGGAGTGGGAGCACGAAAGGGGCTCATCGAGGAGGCGGAAGGGGGGATATTGCACCTCGACGAGGTGCATGAACTCAGTATCGGTGTGCAGCGGTCGTTGCTGCGGTTCGTAGAAGACGGGATCCACCGTCGTGTCGGGGACGTGGGGCCAGGCAGGAAGGTGGCACTACGTCTCGTGTGCACGGTCAATATTCCGGTTGGAGATGCCATCGAAAAGGGCATGATTGCCTTCGATCTGGTCAACCGGCTCCAGCAGGTCTGCGTGCCGGGCCTGGAAGAACGACGGCCCGACATTCCCGAGATTTTCCTCTACCAGCTCGCTGATGCAGCCCGCGGTATGGGCATAGACATGGGGTTGGTGCAGGGAGAACTCAAGACGTGGCACATGGAAGCCGTGACATCGGCAGGCTATCGCCAGGACAATGTGCGAAAGCTCATCCGGATTGCCAATGCGGTCTGTGCCAAATTGGTCCTGGGTTGGTCCGCCGGGCATGCGCTCGATTCGGTGCTTGGCTCGATGGAGCGGAACAATCCAGTGGTGGCGCGCAAGCTGCGCGAAAAGACCTGGGCCCAGGACGATGGTGCAGAGGCCGACAGGAAAAATGGACGCAGGTCGGTCTACGAGGAACACAAGCCAGTGATCCTGGCTGTGTACCGGGCTTGTGACGGGAATTTGTCCAAGTCGGTGCGCAAGCTTTCCGAGCGCGGGATCCGAGTCAGTCGCCGGTGGCTGGCGGTTTATTTGAAGAAGTGGGGGGAACGTCGCTGAAAACTCCGGTCGGATCAGGATGGGGACGAGAGTCGGGCCGGGCCTTGGCCGGACACCTGGTGCGGCGTGGGTTTGTGCGGGTTTGTGCAGTGGTTGGGCGGAGTTCGGTGCCGAGGGATCGGCCGACGACAAGTTGGAATGAGTGCGGCAAGGGGGGCTCGCTTGCTGGGAGGGGCTTGACCCGGATTGGCTGGCGGCCTAGGCTGCTTCTTGGTCGACTGCTGTGGTGAGAAGTCGTCGTCGGCAGCCCATGGTGGCCAGATGCCGGTCCCTGCTGTCTCTGCTTCTGGGTTTCTCGGAAGATCAATCGCTTGGCCGGGATGTCCACTGTGTCATCGACCCCCGGGGGTCGTCCTTTGGTAGGGAGACGACGGGAAGGGGGCGTCGGCGGATTCGAGGAGGAAGCGCGCATGGAGTTTTGGGAAATTTTCGGGATCGTGATTTTTGTCCTGCTCTTTTTCCCTGGCTGGGGGGCCTGGCTGAAGCGGGGCTCGGTATCGCGGCAATTTGGGGACCTCATCAAGGGGCTGGACCTCAAGATCGAGCAGGTTCGTGGTCACTCGGTCACGCTGGTAGGACAGCACCGTGGGCATTACATGACTATGTTGGTGGAAATCCTCAATCAGACCTTCAAAGTGAGTCTGGTGGCGCCCTGCGGCCTCTTCGGGAGCATCCGGTGGCAGACGGCCCAGTTGGAGACTTTGGCGCACATGGGGTCTCTCAAGGACGTGATTGTGGGAGACCCGGAACTCGACGATGTCTTCATCTTCGATTTTTCTGACGAAGAGGGTGCCAGGCGCTTTTTGAGTCAGTCCAGGACCAAGGCGGTCTTGCAGCACAGTTTCAATGCAGGGACGGAGTTTATCACGCTCACGCCATCTGCGATCACCATCAAATGGGGCCTGGTGGATGGCATGCCCGGCCCGGACGCGGTTCGTGAACTGCTCGACGGGTTGCTGGGGCTGGCCGAACTCTCCCGGAAAGTGAAGGCAGAGACGGGAGCAAGGCCGAACCAGAGGTTGGCACAGGGCAGAGGGGCGGCCTCGGACCACAAGCAGGATGTCCAGCGTGATTCTGCCTCAGCGTTGGGCGCGGCAGCCGCTGGAGCGCAAACGGGCAGTGCGCTGGGAGTCGGGGCAGGAGCTGGAGTGGAAACGGGCAGTGCGCTGGGAGTCGGGGCAGGAGCTGGAGCAGGCGCAGGCGCTGTGCTTGGTGTTGGGGCAGGGGCCGGGGTGGAAACGGGCAGTGCGCTGGGAGTCGGGGCAGGAGCTGGAGCGGGCGCAGGCGCTGTGCTTGGTGTTGGGGCAGGGGCCGGGGTGGAAACGGGCAGTGCGCTGGGAGTCGGGGCAGGAGCTGGAGCGGGCGCAGGCGCTGTGCTTGGTGTTGGGGCAGGGGCCGGGGTGGAAACGGGCAGTG
>CAZIJS010000223.1:0-7710 GCA_964539505.1 uncultured Myxococcales bacterium | reverse complement strand
GGTGTCGAGGCTGTCGAGGGTGTCGGGATTGTCGAGCTGGAGTGGACAGCGAGGTCCGGTTCTGACAAAATCTCCAAGGTGTTTGTGTGGGATGGAGTCATGCCTGGAGGTGCCCATGAGGATTGGGAAACGGGTCGGTCAGAGAAGTCTGGACAGGTGGTTGCCCACGTGGGGCGAAGCGACGTGGCCCAAGCAGCGGCAATGGTTCCTCTTCGGACTTGTGGCCGCGGCCTGGCTTGGGACTGCGACGGGCTGTGAGAAACAGCGCCCCAGGCCGGCGCGTTGCGAGGAGGATACCTGCAACGAATCTGCTGGTGGCGGCATCTGCGACGACAGCTCGGGAGAAGTGCTCTGCACCTGCAACGAAGGATACGTGGGAGAGCACTGTGGCCAATGCGCCGCCGGCTGGCATCCTGGTCAGGGCGGCGCCTGTGAGAAGGATATGGCCAAGGCATGCGAGGCTGCTTCGGGCGGCTCTTCCGGGCCGGTCCAGGAGCCCACGTTGCGCATGACCCTTCCTGCGAGCTGGGACGAAAACTGGCTGGCTTCCCCGGCGGTGGCGGACCTGGACGGGGACGGCAACAAGGAAATCGTGGCGGCGCGCCATTCGGTTCTGTATGTCTGGAACCAGGACGGTTCGCTTCGCTGGCGCGCTGCCTGGAACCACGAGGCATCGGACCCGGACGACCACGGGTCGAGCCGCATGTGGGCCTCGCCGGTGGTGGGAGATTTCGACGGAGACGGACGTCTCGAAATCGCCGTGGGCAGTGACGCGGACAGCGACAGCAACAAGAACGTGGCGGTCTACGATGCCGACGGGAACCTCATGCCCGGATGGCCCCAGCACTTCGGCGGCAGAGACGAGGTGCGTTCCATCACCGCAGGAGACCTGGACGGAGACGGCAGTTTCGAGATCGTGGTCAACAAGACCTCGGAGGGGCCGACCACTGCGGTCTACGAGCTGGACGGGAGTCTTCGCAGCGGCTGGCCCGAGGTGGATCACGACATCTGCGATCCCCCCGAGCCTGCCGAGCCTTGTTGGGATTTCGGCGGCTACAACCAGAACATCGGCCTGGCGGACCTGGACGGCGACGGGTATCTCGACGTGATCTCGACGTATGACGCCATCGGGTTTGGCATCTTCAAGGAGGACGGCAGCCCGTTTCCCGCGGCTGCGGAGTTTTCCGATGCCGTGGTCACGGCGGTGGAGGCCTACCATGATTTGAGTTTAGCCGAGCAGGGCTGGGGCACGGGAGACCGCTCCGAGTTTACGTACAGCCCCCCGGCTTTTGGAGACATCGACGGAGACGGAAACCTGGAAATCGTGCTGGCCGGCGACCACGAACACACCACGAGCACCGAAAACCAGGGCGTGACCCTCTGGGTGCTCAATCCCGATGCCAGCAGGCCCGATGGGTGGCAGTGGCCCAAGGACCTGGGCGAGCCCCTCAACTATTCGGGGGATTTCGGCCAAAACATCGTCCACACCATGCCCAGCCCGTCGTTGGGGAACATCAACGAGGATCCCGAGCCCGAAATCCTGGTGCCAGGATACGATGGGGCGCTCCACGCCTATTCCCACACAGGTGACGAGCTGTGGTCCTACGTCTTCTCCACGCAGAAAAGCCCCTTCACCGGGGCAGGCGAGGCCCTCATTGCAGACCTCAATGGAGACGGGGTGCCCGAAATCCTGTTTACCACCTATGTGTCCGGCCAGCCCCGTGAACCCGACATCCCGGCGCATCTTATCATTTTGAACAACAACGGTGCCGAGCTGTTCAAAGTGGAGATTGCCGGCCGGGGCTCCATGTCGGCACCCACCATCGACGACCTGGACGGAGACGGTCAGCTCGAGCTGATCATTTCCCTGAAAGACACGTTGGGTGGGGGAGATGGTGGCGTCCAGATCTGGGACCTGCCTGGCTCTTCGACCAACTGTCTCGTCTGGCCCACGGGCCGTGGCGGGTACCTTCGTCAGGGCCTGCTCAAGTAAGGCGCAGTGAGGTCTGAGATCATGTCTTGGGGGAATGGCCCCCCTCGACGCACCGCTTCATGCCTGCCACGTGGTCCTGTCTGGGGGGCCGATCCCGTCGTCGCCTCTGCGCTTTCAGTCCGATCCAAGGGGTTTGTATGCCTCCTTGACCGGAGAGAGCCACCGCCCATTTGGCAGGGGGGGAATGTCAGGGAGGGGCCAACGGCTCGGGCTGCGAGGCAAGCTCCAACTCGGCGCAGGTCGCCGACAGGACGCATATCCCGCTTGGCGATCCTTCAACGGGCGAGACGCCAACGGTTCGAGGGGCCGGCCCTGACTTTGCGACCGCCCTGGCCCATTTGGAGACTTGCCAAGCCGGCGCGAGGTGGTATGTGCCAGGGACGCGTCTGGCAGAGGCTGCCTGCCGGGATCGGGCCTGGGTCGCGGTGGTGGTGAGAGAGAGGCAAGGTCGTTTAGGTCGTTGTCGTCGAGGTCGTTGTCGTCGAGATGGTCCCACCGTCGTCGAGATGGTCCCACCGTCGTCGACATGGTCCGATCCCGGTGAGACTCGAGCAGGAGGAGCATGCATGGCAGACAGGATGTTCGAAGGATCCTTTTCCAACAAGGCCCTTTCCGACCTGGAGTGGGGCCATCTGCGCGAGCACCTGGCTGCGCGCTGTGTCACCGAGCAGGGCGCTGCCCTGGCCCGGTCCTGGCGCGTGGAGGTCTCCCCCCAGACTGCCGCCGATCTGAGTGCCGAGATCCAGGAGCTTCGGGCCCTGGCCGACGACGGCAAGGCCCTGGTGGTGGAAGCGGATCTCGACCTGGAAGGGCCTCTGGCCGTGGTTGCCAAGGAAGGTGTGCTGGACTCAGAGGGGCTTCGAAAGGTCGCCTCGGTGCTGGCTTTCGGATCCAGGCTGCGCCGTAAGTCCGCGCAAATGGCCGACAGGGCGCCCAGGCTGGCAAGGAGGCTGTCGGCGCTCAGACCCCTCACGGATATCTGGGGGCCCATTGCAGACAGCTTCGGCCCGGACGGCACGCTGCGCGACGAGGCCGGCTCAGAGCTGGGATCGCTGAGAGCCCGGGCCCGGGCCATCCGTGAACGGATCATCGATCGACTCAAGGAGATCATGGAGCGGCCCGACATGGTCAAGGTGCTCCAGGACAAGTACTACACCCTGCGCGAGGAACGCTACGTGCTGCCGGTCAAGGTGGAGATGCAGCACCTGTTTCGGGGGATCGTCCATGGCAGGTCGCAGACGGGGCTGACCCTGTTCGTCGAGCCCGCCGAGATCACCGAACAGGGCAACAAGCTCAAGATGGCGTTGGCGGACGTGGAACTCGAAGAGATGCGCGTGTTTGCCGAGCTTTCGGGCCTGGTCCGAGAAGAGTTGCCCGCCATCCGGGCCAACCTGGACATCCTGGCCCGGCTCGACGCCCTGGCTGCTGCATCGCTCCTGGCCCAGGACATGGACGGCCGTCCCGTTTCTTTGACCGAAGACGAGGGCCTCGAACTCCTGGAGGCGCGTCATCCGCTCATGGTGCTGGCTGGAGACGAGGTGGTGCCAAACACCTTTGTCCTGCCCAAGGGGGGCGGTCTGGTGATCACCGGGCCCAACGCCGGTGGGAAGACGGTTGCGCTCAAGACCATGGGACTGGTGGTGCTCATGGCCAGGTCCGGGCTGCATGTGCCCTGCCGGGAAGGATCGAGGGTGCCTCTCTATGATTCGGTCCTGACCACCATGGGCGACGATCAGGACCTGTCGGCCGGGCTTTCCACGTTTACGGCGCACATGAAGACCATCGACGGGATTTTGCGCAGTGCCGGTGCCGACAGTCTCGTGCTCCTCGACGAGGTGGCGGTGGGCACCGAGCCCACCCAGGGAGCCGCGCTGGCCCAGGCCATCCTGGAGGCGCTGGCCGAGCTGGGCTGCTCGGTGGTGGTCACCACGCACTACACGTCGCTCAAGGCACTGGCGGCCACCGATCAGCGGTTCCGCAATGCGGCCATGGGATATCTTCCTGCGGACAATCGCCCCACCTACCGGATCGAGATGGATGCCATGGGTCGATCCTCGGCCCTGGAGACGGCCAGGAGTATCGGGTTGCCCGAGTCGGTCCTGGAGCGGGCATCGGAACTGCTCGGTGGCCAGCAGCTCAAACTCGACGGTCTGCTCGCAGAGGTGGAACAGCGCAGGGCCGAGCTTGCCGACAAGGCGGCTCGACTGGAAGAAGAGTTGGCCAGGGCCAGACAGGAGCGCGACAAGGCCGCCGAGATCCGCAGGAGGCTCTCTCAGGAACTCGATCTGCTCCGCCGAAAGGCTCACGACGAGGCGGTGGCCGAACTGACATCCCTGCGGGCGGACCTGGAACGACTCAGAAAGCAGCTCCGCAAGCAGGACGCCCCTTCGGAGCAGATCATCCAAGAGATGGAGCGCAGGGCCGGCGACAAGGCCGACAAGCTCCGGGCCTTGGCCCCGCCTCCGGCGGACATGAGGGGGCGAAAGCCGGGACCAGGCGAGGTGCAAAAGGGCACCGTGGTGGTGGTGGTCCCCATGCGGGCCAAGGGAGAGGTGGTCTCCCTGGATGGCCGGGGAAAGGCAAAGGTGTCGGTGGGGGGAGTCCAGGTCACCGCCCGGATCGCGGATTTGCTCCTTCCCGAAAAGGAGGGGCGGGACCGCCGCAGGGAATCGGGCGAGAGAGCGGCCAGGACGAGTCCTTTGCAGAAGAGCGCGGCGCCGCAGGCCGATGCGTCGGATGCAGACTTTCTGGTGCGGGCCGAGGCCGAAGAGGTGGACTTGAGGGGATTGCGGGTGGATGAGGCCCTCGACCGGATGGATGCGCTGCTGGATCGCTGCCTGCGCGACGGGCAGCGGGCCGTCCTGGTCATCCACGGGCATGGCACCGGCGCACTCAAGCGGGCCCTGCGGGACTTTCTGCGGTCCCACAAGTTGGTCCAGAGCATGCGCCCAGGCCGCCGCGGCGAGGGGGGCGACGGCGTGACCCTGGTCTTTTTGAGGGCATGACCGGCCACGACCAGAAACTCGTTCGATCACTGAGTCGGTGCAGGGAGGCGATGGCAGAGCGTGAAGAGAGGGGTGTCTGTGGGGTGGGGGACTGTGCTTGGTCTCTCCTCCAGCGCAGCCGCTGCAATGCCGATCCACGAATCGGTTTCCGATGGCCGATTTGACAAGCTGTTTTGGATCCTGCAAACTTTCGCGAGTTACCGGCGGTTTTGTTGTGTCGCCAGACAAACGGCTTGCTGCTTGTCGAGAGGAGGGGATGGGTCACTGATGTGGCAGGTGAGTTCCGGTGTTTTTCTGGGGTGGTCCCTTGGGTCCAACGACGCGGCCAACGTGTTTGGGACAGCGGTTGCCTCGCGCATGGTCCGGTTCAGGACCGCGGCGATTCTTTGTGCGTTTTTCGTTCTCATCGGCTCGGTTCTCCAGGGCCCCGAGGGGATGCACACCTACAACGAGATGAGTTCTGCGGGGAATCTGAACGTGGCCTTCGTGGTGAGCTTTGCCGCGGCAGTCACCGTGACGCTGATGACCTATTTGAGACTTCCCGTGTCCACCAGCCAGGCCGTGGTGGGTGCCCTGGTCATGGTGGGGTTGACCACCGGCAGGTTGGAATACGGCCCGTTGGAAAAGGTTCTGCTCTGCTGGGTGGCCACCCCCATCGGTGCCATGCTCATGGCCATTGTGCTCTACTTTCTCGTGGGCAAGCTCATGAACGTCCTGGATTTCAATCTTTTTGCCCACGACCGGTACCTACGTATCGGCCTGATTCTGGCTGGATCCTACGGTGCCTACGCCCTGGGAGCCAACAACGTGGCCAACGTCACAGGCGTGTTCGTGGGAGACGACATGCTCACGCCCCTGCAGGCCTCTGTCATCGGCGCGTTGGCCATCGGCCTCGGGGTGATGACCTTTTCACGCAACGTGATGATGACCGTGGGGCGCAGTCTCGTGAAACTGGATGCGTTTTCTGCCTTTGTCGTGGTGCTCTCCGAGGCGGCCACGGTGCACCTGTTTGCCTACGTCGGGGTGCCCGTGTCCACGAGCCAGGCCGTGGTTGGTGGGGTGTTGGGCATTGGAGTGGTCAAGGGCGTGCAGACGGTGCAGACCAAGACGCTTTGGAAGATCCTCTTCGGGTGGTTGGGTACTCCCACCATTTCTTTTGCCGTGGCCGGCGCCTTGTACCACACGTTTCTTCTCGCTGGCTTGATTTCGACCCCTTGAATCGAGTCGGAAACTGTTTCGGGTGTCGGGAATTCGACGCGCGCGGAAAACAGGTTGTCGGGAGGCAGTGGGCCGGGTGGGTCCGTTCATGATGGGCCGGTGCCGCGGGTTGACGGCTTTAGGAGGAGCCGGTGGGCCGCTTGAGCAGGACGACGAGTGCGGCCAGTGCGGCCAAGTCCAGGAAGGCTGGTGCCAGGAGTGACGTCAGAGAAACATCGAAGAGTCCGGACGAAAAACTCTTGGCAGCCAGGACCAGGTTGGCGACGGGCACGTAGGCCACCAGGACGGCTGCGGTGATGCCAAGGTATCTGGCCGCGGCATATTTTCTGATCCAGAGCATGGCCACCAGGACGAAGCCGGCCAAGAGCACTGCAAGCCAAGTCCAAAAGGCGATGGGGTGGAGTCGGGCGCCCGCCAGGCGACTTTCCTGGATGCGGCGCAATGCCTTGCTGTATTGATCCGATTCGGGGCCGAGGTATTGCACCGGGCCGGGGTTGACCGGCATGAGCGCCGTTGCGAGTGCGTTGTTCTTGTAGTCGGTCCAGCCCAGGATCGGCACAACCGGGCCGTCAGCCGTCTTGAATACCAGGGGAACGATTGTGTCGCCTCGGGCATCCATCACGACCAGGTCGTCGACTGCGCCTCGCTGGGTATCCACCGGCACGAACCGGCTCGATGGTTGGGGTAAGACCCAGAGAACCGCGAAGAGCGCCACTCCCACGGTGGCAAGAATGGGAGCAGTCTTGCGGCCCGCACCTGCCAGGGCGGGCGCGCCAAGAAAGAGGCTCACGGCCAGTGCGGCAAGTGCTCCAAGCAGGGGGACGCTCATGGCATCGAGTCCCATGAAATAGATCCTGGGCAGGGAGCCCTCATGGAACAACCGTTCCGTGGACAGAGGCCCCCAAACGCCGGCCGCCATGGTGAGAGCTGCGGCCAGGATGCCCAGCCAAATGCCTCGCCTGGGACGTTTCCCGCCTGTGAAGAATGCGGCCAGGGCCGCCAAGGCGCCCAGGACCAGCATGCCCAGGGAGGGCATGGATGGGGAGTCCAGAGTGAAGAGGAGCCCCGAGGTGATCACGAGCAGGGCAGCGAGAAGCATGGCTGAGACATATCGGTGGGAACCGGCTGGGGCAAGGGGTGCCTGGTTCGCTGTCTGACTGGCTTGTGCCTGGTTGTTGGGATTGCTGGAAGTCATTGGTCTTTTCTCCTGTGAGCATTGAATGCAGCGACGTTTTCGTCGGGCGCCACGGCTTCGTTGTCGGGAGTGGTTGCCAGATGTTTCCAAGATAGGTAAGGTTCTCTGCTTGCCTCATGACGTTCCTTGATTCCTCCCCCGTCAGATTGGAAGTGTTTTGTCAGGAACCCTTCCTGGTGAGGAGGAAGAACACGTCGGTGCGCATACCGAAGTCGGTGCTGGCTCCTCGAATCTTGGTGGTGGCAGCCATGCCCACCACGCGACGGAAGGCCCAGACGCGCCAGGAGCCAAGCCTGGGA
>CAZIJS010000222.1:0-7765 GCA_964539505.1 uncultured Myxococcales bacterium | reverse complement strand
CACGTGGTAAGTGGGTCGGCATGTGACTCTCCGCCCTGGTACTACCAGCACATGGCCATGCCTCCCGGGGCGAACGCCAAGCTGGCGCGCGAGATCCGAAGCGCCGTGCAGATCCCGGTGGTGGCAGCCGGCCGCATGGGTGATCCAGCGGAAATCGAGCAGGTCATCGGCAACGGATGGGCGGACCTGGTGGCCCTGGGTCGCCCCCTGGTGGCAGACCCGGACCTGCCCAGGAAAATGAAGGACAGCCACCCGGAACTGGTGCTCCAATGCGGCGGCTGCCTCCAGGGCTGTCTCATGGGCGTCAAGTCCGGCGCGGGGATCCAATGCATCGTCAACCCGGAGCTGGGCCTGGAGGGCGAGCCGGTCCAGCCGGCCACAGAGCCCAAGTCCGTTCTCGTGGTGGGCGGCGGCCCCGCCGGCCTGACCGCTGCCAGGACCGCGGCGGAACGGGGCCACCGGGTGACTCTCCTGGAAAGAAACGAAGAAACCCTGGGTGGGCAGTTCGCCCTGGCGCACCTGGCCCCGGGCAAACAGGCCATGAAGCGCACCCTCGACTCGCTCATCCGGATCGCCCGGCAAAGCGGTGCCGCCATCCGCACGGGCGAGGAGGCCCAGGTGGACCGGATCCTGGCGGACAAACCAGAGGTGGTGGTGGTGGCCACGGGCGCGGTCCCAGCCATCCCGAAAATTCCCGGCATGGACCATCCCCTCACCGGAGAGGACGTGCTCACCAAGAAAGTGAAACCGGGCCACAAGGTCCTGGTCATCGGCGGCGGCCTGGTGGGGATCGAAACCGCCGAATTCCTCGCAGAGCAGGGCCACGAGGTCACGGTGGTGGAAATGCTGGGTGACATCGCCCGCGACATGGAACCCATCATGAGAAAAATCACCATGCTGCGGCTGCCCAAGCTCCCCATCACAATCCTCACCGAGACCCTGGTGGAGGCCATCGAGGGCTCCATGGCCAAGGTCAAAGACCCCTCGGGCACCAGGACCATCGGCCCCTTTGATTCGGTGGTGGTGGCCGTGGGCACCAGGTCGGACGACAGCCTGTCTGACGCCCTGCGCCAAGCAGGTCTGGAAGTCCACATTGTGGGCGACGCCTCGGACCTGGGCCAGATCTTCGGCGCGGTCCAGTCTGCATGGAAGGTGGCCCGGGCCCTGTAGGCTTTGTGGTCGCGAATCCGCCAGACCAGGCGATCCTCACGCTGCCCTCACATCCGTTGTCCCATCCGTCACGGCCCCGCTTCCCTCCTTCCTTCCCCCTCAGACTCTCCAATGATGGATCAATCCTCCAATGATGGATCAATCCTGCGCATCAGCGCATCAGCGCATCAGCGCATCAGTGTCGATCCTTGACAATCCATCTTTCGAGGTGGCAATCTCGATTCATAGGATTTCCAGACAATGGGCCAAGGGCACAAAAAGCGCACCATAAGGCAAGACTTGCATCGTAATTAGGGCAAGGAGGGTCGCAATGGGTAACTTCAGGAACAGGAAAGGCTTGTCGGGTGGCAGACAAGACAAGACAAGACAAGACAAGACAAGACAAGCAAGGAGGATGCCGGCGACCAGACGACGCCTCGGCTGGATCGCGGCCCTCCTGGTAACCCTGGTCGGTGGTCGCGCCATGGCCCAACAAGGCCCGATTTCCTGGCCATTCCAGGGACATGCGCATGGCACCTACGGCTGGCAGCTTCCGGCCGACACCCCAGTACGCACCATGTGCGGAATTTTCGACCTGGACTGGGACGGCATCAACGACCGGGTCGAGGCCGAGCTGGCCTGGGCCTTCCGGCCCTACCTGCTGTTCGATGACGGGGAAGAGACCCAGGACGCAACAGGCCTGGTCATCCTGTACCAGGCAAGACCCGTGGACAGGACCGGCGGTGGTCTGAAGATGAAATACAAACTCGTGTTCCTGTTTCGCAAGGACCACGGCCGCCTGCATGGTGGGGGCCACAACGGCGACAGCGAAACCATGGGCTTCGAGGTATCCGCCTCCGGACCTTCCTATCAAACCTGGCATCTGGTCAAAGTGCATTGGCGTACAAGCACATGGAACTTGCAGGATGGCTTGAGTGCTCTGGACAACAAGTCACAGTGGTCGTCAAAAACACAGACGAGGCACTTTGCGGTCCACGTATCGAAAGGCAAGCACGGCCTGTACCCCACAAAGAGCATCTGCGAAGATACCCGGCATGGCGGCCGCAAGGAAGACTGTGATGAGGGCTGGCAGGGTTGGTCTGTCTACGGAATGCCAGGTGGCCGCGTGCAAGACAGCGGCGCAGACTGCCCTGCGTCCGATCCATGCGGGTTCGAAAGTGCCAAAACGCTTGCTACATGGAACAGTTACAGCAGCCACCAACGAATCTACACGGGAAATATTGGGGAACTGCATCTCCGGTCATCGGCTTTGCACACACCGCCGGATCCAGCGTACGTCTTCATCCCGACCGACACGACGGCATCCTACTATACTGGACAAGGCAGCGTGGGGTCTTTGGACCACACGACCGTGCCTTTTCCAATCTTTGACTTGCACGAACCGCCACGCGATGTATACGGTATCATCGGCGACTGGGACTTCGGATTTCAGAACGAATTTCTGTGGGACGCACAACATGGCTGCTTTTGCGGCGGCTACGGACATGACGACGAAAGTTGCGGGGACCCGGCGTCGTGGCCCAACTGCGCCGACGAGCTGTTGAAGAAATTCACCTCCTCCGACTGGCCTGAGGACCAGTGCGGCTTCGGCCTGGACATGGACCAGGACGGCGTGCCAGACAACGTGGACTGTAACCCGTTCAATCCCCACCTCAAGCAGGATGTAGACCAGGACGGTCGCTGCGACGGGCCGGTGGACCTCGGCGAGCGAGGACAATGCAATGATGTCTGCCGGTTGCAGTACGACACCCCAGACAACTCTTTCCAATCCTTGCTCCGCCGCTGCTTGGAAAACTGCACCGAAGACGTTCCAGACAATTGTATTGACACCACAACCAGGCCCTGTGCGGTCATCGAAGACCTTCTCACAACAGGCTCCTTGAGCAATTCACATGATATGGCCCACATCTTCGAGCTGACAAGGCAATGTCAAGACCAGTATCACAACCCGGACCAGGAGGACAGCGACGGGGACGGTCTGGGCGATCGCTGCGAAGGGTCCGCCTCGGTGACCTCGCTTCGAGTGACGACCCAGGAATACTCTCAGGTCCTGTCCGGCCAGGGAATCATCGAACAGGTGTGCCGGGTGCCCGACCCCAAGGTGTTCATCGACTTTACTACAGCAGCCGATGGAGCGACCCAGACCAGGCCCACGAGCATCGGGGCCTGCGCCTGCGACCCTGGTGTTCTTGAGAACGTCTGCAAGAAGTTCATCTGTCCCCAGGGCGAAAGCCGTCGGCCCGACCTGGATGGAAACTACACACTGGTCTGGCCACCTGTGACCGGCTGTCAGCAGTCGAGCGAACAGGAGCTGGCCGCGCGCCTGGGACCCAACTCACCGTATTTTCCGCAGGGCACCTACTGCCGCTACAAGGACGTCACATTCAACCCCAATGACGACCACCTGTCTGTGACATGGTATTGGCCTGGCTTCAAGGGGCTCGTGGCACCCACCGCAGAGGAGAGTCTCAACCCCACGAGCCGGCCGGCCATGGATCTGGCGGGCCGAAACGTGCGCATCCGCGTGGCCTTTCCCGACCCGGCGGCAGGCAGCGACCTGTCGGATGACAGTTGGTACCCAAAGCACGACGACTCGGTGATAAACGACGTTCTCTGGGACGGCAACCGACTCGGTCATCCCGACCAGCCCGTCAGTTGCGTGCGTACAGTCTTCAATTGGGACCAGTGGCCGCTGTGGATCCTGCCGGGGGGCGCCTATCGCGATGACGCCAGGCTCGTCGAGCGCCCCTCCGCCTGGGTTCTGCTGCCCGGCGCAGACCCCGATGATGCGGCGCTCATGTTCCTGTCGCGATCCGATCTCCATGCCTCGGGTCTTGAGACCTGGCACAGCGAAGAAGTAAACCGGGAAGTGCTCAGACGATCCCGAATCGCTGCGGTGCTGCTGGACATGGACGAATTGGGACTCGGCCGGGGATCGCGACCGGCCCTGGCTCTGTACGACCCGGCCCTGGCTGCCCCGTCCGCAGGCAGTCCAGCGGTGGGCGAACCCGGGACAGGCCCGCGCCTGTGGCTCGGTCCCCTCGGGGATGGGACCTGGACGAGTTGGCAGGATCTCCACGGACCGGACGCTGCGCTCCCGTTGGTGGAAAACAGCCATCTTGCTCATCTTGCGGCGATGGACAGCCTGGTCCTGGTGGGCACGGTCCGGGACAGTTCGGGCATGGAGCATCGAGGCACCGTGGTCACGGCGGTCCTGGCGCAAAGTGGCGGCTGGCACATCCACGACGAGCTGGAATTTCTCGACGACATCAGGGCCTACGAAATGGCGGCTGACCAGAAGCACGGTCGGCTCCTGTTTGCCGGCGGCCTGGCATCTGGCGAACCAGGCGCTGCAACGCGACGAGCAGGGCTGTGGATCTATGACCCGCGGACCCACGGCCGATGGTCGGTGGACCTGGCAGACGACTGCTTTGAACCCAGGGCCCATCCCGCCCTGGCCCTGGACGCCGAGGGCCGGCGACTTTACCTCTATGCAGGCAGAAACGAAAACGGAGCCCTGCTCGACGACGCCTGGTCGGTGGATCTGATAAGCGGTGCCTGTCACTTCCTGGGCAACGTACCGCCTGCAGGATCAGGCACCTCGGAGCCCTCGCGCTTTTTTGCACTCTACGATAGCCGCGCCAAACGCCTGTGGGTCACGGGCCAGGACCTGGGTCTGGCAGGAGGCAGGATTACTTTGGGCTACGTCGATCCTGAAACGGGCAGATCAGGCAGCCGGCTGGTGGCCGAGATGCCCCTTCAAGAGGGGCAGGGCACCGTGGAACCTGGGATGCCCGGGCGCACTTGGTATCATGCGGACAACGAGCCATCTGTCCAGGTGCTCCTGGCCCGGGTGACCACCGATGCCAGTGCGCCGCTCGACCTCCGGGTACGAGACAGCCTGGGACAGGTCCTGGCCCGGTCCAGAGGGTCGGCCGTTGTCTGGCCCGCACTGGCAGGTCAGTGGTACCAGGTCGAAATCGGACTGGCCGACGAAACGGCAACCGAGCCACTGCCCTACCGTTCGACCGTCCGCCAGGCAGAGCCAACGAGCCAGGACAGGTTTCGAACGAACTGGCAGGTCAGAGACATGACGCTGAGAGACAATACCGCCTGGCTGGCCTGCCGCCAGGGAGTCGAGGCGGTGGACCTTGGCGACAATGGCCCACCCCACCGACTTGGTCGGCTTCGGATGCGCAGAACCTGGAACATAGAAAAGGTCGGCAGATGGCTGGCGGCGGGCCGCGGCCCGGCCCTGGGAGACCTGGTCATGCTCGACGGCTCCAACCCCTCGCATCCCGTAAACCTGGGCCATCTCGCCTTTTCTGGATGGATACGGGACCTGGCAGCCCAGGGCAATACCATCTACGCGGCGGCCGGCTTCGCAGGCCTGCTTGCGATTGATGTCCGTGACCCGAGGTCCCCCCTGCTGCTCGAACGATTCGCCACCGCCTCGCCCGTGGTTTCGTTGGCCCTGCTGGGCCGGTTTGTCCTGGCCGCAGAGGCCATGGGGCTTGTCCACGTCCTGACCCGCAGGGCCGACGGTCTGGAGGAAGTGGACCGATTCGATACCGAGGCCACGCCGGTGCGCCTGCTGGCCCATGGCAGCACCCTGATCGCGGCTGAGTTGACCTTTCCGCGAGACCTGGTCTGCATGCTGACAGGCCGATGCCGGGCGCCAGACCAGGTCGAGACCTTCGACCTGGATGAAACCGGCCGCGTCACCGGATCATCCACCCTGACCGCACAAGACGCTGGACCGCTGTTGTCCCGGTTTGCCGGCGTGAGCCAAGTAAGACAGCAAGCCCACGGCCTGTCCCTGGTGCGCTATGGAGGGACGCGATGAAAAGGCACAGCCAACCGACACGTCGAGCATGCGCAGGTCATCCAACCTCCTGTCACAGCCCCCTGTGCTGGGTGACCCTGGCCCTGCCGGCCCTGCTCCTTTTCCCGCCGGCCTGCTCGGACGACTCGGCAAACGACCTGGATGCGGCAATGGACCGGTTCGTCCGTCCCGACGGCCGCCCAGACCGCCTGGTGGACGCGGCCAGGGACCGATGGGTCCTGCCCGACGGCAGGCCGGACTATTCCATTCCTGACAGTAGCTGCATTCCCGAAACGCTGCCGCCCGAGGAGATCGAACCCGGCCTGCTCATTCGCATGCCCCCCACCGGAGAGTACTCCATGGACAGCCTGGACCTGTCGGAAACATACGTGGTCTACGCAGAGAAGCGCTGTCCCTTCTCGACCTCCGAGTTTGCCGACACCTTTCTTTTCGACCTGCGCACCATGACCGAAAGCCTGATCGTCTCCGGCCTGAGAAACCAATCGTACGGATACATCTGGAACGATACCATCGTCTACATGGACGACACCTATGCCTGGCCTCCCTTTTCCGACGATCCAGGAAACAAAAACCGATTGAGGCTGTTTCTCTACGACATCACGACAGGCACATCGAGCCTGCTGATGGACGGAAACTGGTTCAAAATTCCCTTGGACTTCAACGGCAGGCAGGTCCTGTATATCTCCAGCCAGGATATTCCTGAAGACATCGATGAAGTCGACACCAGGCTCTACGACAGGGTCACCGGCGAGGATCGGATCCTGGTGGGCTACCAGGAGCGCTCCTTGAGCGGCAAGGCGCTCAGCTCCAGGTATGTAGCCTGGGTCGC
Organism: uncultured Myxococcales bacterium; assembly: GCA_964539505.1. Classification (GTDB taxonomy): domain Bacteria; phylum Myxococcota_A; class Polyangia; order HGW-17; family SLPX01; genus CAZIJS01. Next base: position 920 of record CAZIJS010000222.1, on the reverse strand, counting down.
CGAGTCCGGCAATGCATGGGACGTCTTTTACCACGACATCGAGGCCAACCGCACCATCGCCATGAACCGGGTCTCCAACTACCATTTCCTGGTGGACCTGTCGGAGCGCTACCTCTACTGGGACGAGGGCACCCAGTTCGGCGACTACGACGTCTGGTCCCACGATTTCGTCACCGGCCACGACGAGGTCCTCACCGATCCGGGCGCCGACCAGGGCTTTGCCCGCGCGGGTGTGGGCCGGGCAGGCCACCTCGTGGTCTTCCGGGACTACAGCCGCTCGGGGGCCAGGTATCCCAATCCTCCCTTCGACGCGGTGCTCCTGGACAGAGATACCGGGATCCAGCGCACCCTGACGCGCCAGCCCGACGACGTCGGCATCTTGCGGCCCACCTGCCAGTGGATCATTCTCAGCAGGCGATCTCCAACGCAGTATTCTCGCGCTGTCTTCTACCTGTGGAACCTCGTGGAGGCCGGTGTGCTCGATGACTCCTGTCACGTCCTGCCCTGCGACCAGCAGACCGAGGACTGCACCACCGTCCAGGTCCCGCCAGGGCAATGACGAGACCAACAGAGGGTCTGTCCCTGGTGCGCTATGGAGGGACGCGATGAAAAGGCACAGCCAACCGACACGTCGAGCATGCGCAGGTCATCCAACCTCCTGTCACAGCCCCCTGTGCTGGGTGACCCTGGCCCTGCCGGCCCTGCTCCTTTTCCCGCCGGCCTGCTCGGACGACTCGGCAAACGACCTGGATGCGGCAATGGACCGGTTCGTCCGTCCCGACGGCCGCCCAGACCGCCTGGTGGACGCGGCCAGGGACCGATGGGTCCTGCCCGACGGCAGGCCGGACTATTCCATTCCTGACAGTAGCTGCATTCCCGAAACGCTGCCGCCCGAGGAGATCGAACCCGGCCTGCTCATT
>CAZIJS010000221.1:0-7800 GCA_964539505.1 uncultured Myxococcales bacterium | reverse complement strand
GAACAGTGCGGGGCAGGCGGCAGGGAAACGGCAACATGCGCTCCCACCGTTGGGGGACCCACCGGGAAGCATCGCCGTCGCGCCCGGGCGGCTCGGCCCGGCAGGCCAGAAAGATTCTGACCCTCGTGCCGGCCGGGCTGCGCACTCCCACCAGCTTGGCAGGCAACTGGGACATGGTCCGGTCCACCAGAAAATCGATGAGCGACAAAAACTCACGCGCCGACTCGGAGTATCCATGGCCGCCACTGCTTTCGAGTTGGACGACCTTCTTGAATGGAGCGGCCAGAGCAGAGCGGAGTCGACTTCGGCAGAGCGGACTGAGTTGGGTCACCTTGTTGCATGAGAGGACTCCATGACGAAGATGGGCCACGAGCCTGCCGAAGACCCGGTCGTCGCGCCTCAGCACCGCGGTCAAAAACCAGTCGAAACGAGTCCGGCCGAGGAGAAACCAGGCATCCAAGGCATCGTCGCCCTCTGCCCGGTGGGCGTAGTTGTCGAGCTTGGCCAAGACTTCGGCGGTCTGCGCGTTGAAGGGCGCCGACTTGAGTTCCCGGCGGAAACGAGCCATCTCGGCTCCAGCCCGAGGTCCATGCCCGCTGTCGCGGTGACATCCCGACCAGGACCAGGCCGCCAGGACAAGCGCCATGGACAACAGCTCTGCGCGGCGCCACAAAACGCGCCGCTTCGACAGACACCAGCCAACCTTCCACCCGCTCTCGACTTCGATCATGGCAATTTCCTCCTGAGACTCCACCGGCCCCGGCGAGAATCGATCGGGCGATCCGGCCTGCCGGCCGGACCCTTGGAAGAACAGGACGTGAATCGAAGGACAGTGTGCCAGAGGAGCCCAAAAAAGATCAAGGCCTATCGCCTTGGATCGCACAGCGCAGGGAACTTGCCGGCCCGCAGGCCACCAATCGCCAAAAAACACACGACGAACGCTCAAAACGATACGAGAGTGGAAAAACGATTTGACAGCAAAGGGATCGACGCTATCATCTGCCCCCAGAAAACGGCGCGAAAGTGGCGGAACTGGTAGACGCGCAGGATTCAGGTTCCTGTGGGCGCAAGCCTGTAGGGGTTCGACTCCCCTCTTTCGCACCAAGGCACGGGCCTTCGATATCAATCGAAGGCCCGTTTTCCTTTGGATCGACATATTCCTTCGACTGATGGATACTCCGATGGATACTCCGATGGTCCGAGGTATCCTCCAATGTGTAACTCGGATCATCCCGCATGCAACAGGAGTTCTTCCCATGTCCCGGCACCCCACGAATCACCCAGAAACCTTCGGCGTTCGCACCGCCGGGCTTTTCGACATGGGCCGTCTCGGCAGCGGCCTTCGAAACATCGGCCTGGTCCAGGCAACGATCCCGGGGCGGTGGGGGCGGCTCGTCGCGACGCTGCTCGTGCTTGCAATGAGTTGGACAACCGCTGCCTGCAGCGACGATTCGGAGGACCAGGCCGGCGATCCGGCCCTGGACGGTCGAACCACCATCCTGGCAGGCCCCTATCTACAGGCACCAGGCCAGGGCACCGTCACGGTCATGTGGTATACGGACCTGCGCTCGGGCAGCCGGGTGGAGTTCGGACCCACCGATGCATACGGATCGAAGGCCCAGGGACGCACGTTCCAACAAGAGCCGGACAATCCCGACGAACTCATCTCGGGCAACCCGCTCTCGGGCTGGATGCACGAAGTACGGCTCACAGGGCTCCAACCAGGCCAGACCATCCACTACCGGGTCCTCTCTGCTCCGCAGCCCACCCAGGACGCAAGCTTCCTGGTCCAGAACGATTCAGCGCCCTTTTCGTTCCTCGTCTTCGGAGACACCCGCACGGACAACGATACCCACGCCCAGGTCATCGCCACCATGGTCCGCGAGGTTCCCGCCTCCCTGTTCGCCGTCAACAGCGGCGACCTGGTGACCATGGGAGACAGCGAGAATCAGTGGCTGGATTTTTTCCGCATCGAAGCGCCACTCATCTCCCACACACCGTTGCTCGCGGTCTTCGGGAACCATGAACTCACCCTGGGGCGCACCAAGTTCCAGGCCTTCTTCAAAGCGCCGCCCTCGTCCAGTTCCGACTCCGACCTCCACTATTCGTACGACGTGGGCTCGCTCCACCTGGCTGTCGCGGATGTCTACGAAGACCAGTGGGACCCGAACCGCGCCTGGCTGGAAGAAGACCTGAGGGCTTCACGGGCTGTCCTCAAGGTGGTGGTGATCCATCCCCCGCTCTACACGTTCAGCAACCACCCGCCCGATCTGGACCTGCGATCATGGCTCGTGCCGCTTTGCCAGGAAACAGGCGTGCAGGTGGTCTTCTCTGGGCACAATCATGGCTACGAGCATTTCTTCGGGCAAGGCATCCACTTCGTGATCACGGCTGGAGGCGGCGCCCCGCTCTACGACGTGGATGCCCACCCGGAATACGACAGCACGGGCGCCCAACGGATCGTGGGCCTGTCGGCATACCATTTCGTCCGTGGGGACGTCAGCGGCGATACCATGCGCCTGGAAGCTCTGTCGGTGCCCGATGCCACGCGCATCGACTGTTTCCAAGTGGATCCAGCCCAGCCCGGAGAGAACCTGACATGCGACTGAGCATCTCATCGTTCTGCATCGGGACAGGGTTGAGGCACAAACATTGCTGTCGGAAAAGACGCACAAAGGACCCTATGGCAATAGGCCAATTGAAACTATCGTGGATTTTTCCAGTTGCGCACCATGCTGCTTCGTGACAAAATCACAATAAGCCAAAAAATGGTGGCTGGAGTCCTCATGAGGAGACAACGAGCGGCGGCTCGTCTCGGCTGAGTCGAGACAACCAGGCAACCACGGAACCGGCAGTTCAGGATGTAATCACTGCGGGTCCCACCGGGGCGATGAAAGGAAGCTCGGTGGAAGAGCAAACGGCCAAAAAGCGAGACCCAGGACGAGTCAACGGCTGGAGCGTGCTCCACGAACCAGAAGCCGACCTGGTCATCCGTCTGCTGGAAAAGCTCGAGTCCCGGGAAGGCAAGGCACAGGAAGGGCGCAGGGCCATTCTTGATGGGCTGGCAAGGCTCAAGGAACTCTGGCGGGCCATCGATCGGTTTCCCTCGGTCCTGGAAGCCCAGACCCTCGGCAACCGCTACCGAAACTTCGATACGCTCGTCGAGACGCTCTCCCACGTCAACCCCTACGTCACCGAGGCCTACATTCCCACCAGGGCCGTGTTGGGCCGTGGCTACGCCATGGCCAAGTTCAACTTCTGCCGCATGCTCGGGGTCATCGTGGAAGAATTCATGGAGGACGACCCGGACATCGACGACCTGGATCAGGACGTCGAAGAGATCATGCGGGATTCGGTCTGCACCATCATCGCAGAAGACCTCCTGATGTCCATCGCCAGCGACGAGCGCAACGACGAAGAACTCCGTCGAAAAGCCGCCTCCGTGGTGACCGGTCTGTGGGAACGGCGCGAAATCCAGGCCGTGCAGGCCTTTTTCAAGGTGCTGGCTTCCATCTGGCGCGCCAAGTCCTCCATCACCGTCAACTACGGCACGCTGGCTGGTGTGGCCGAGCTGTTTTGCCTGGCACAGGCAGGCTGCGACCCTGAGTTCATTTCCTACTTCTGCCGCGACGACGTGGGAGAAGACGAACGAACGGCCCTGCTGGAATTCATGTTCAACGCCACCTACGAAGAACTCGAAGTCATGCGGCGCTACATGCGGGAACACGGCGTCAAGGCCCTGGATGCCGAGGACGTCGCCCGGATTTTCAATGTGCCCATGAGCCGCCTCCACCGCACCACGCACCGGGCCGAAGACATCTTCTTCACGTTCAGAGAACGCCAGACCATGGCCTCACACAGGCTCGTGCGCAATCTTCCCGGCCCCAAGAAAACAGCGGAAGAGTATGTCATGATCTATCTGCTGACCCAGCAAATCGCAAAGGAACAGGGGCTGGCCGAGCCCCCGGAGTCCGAAGACGGCCTGCCTCCCGGCTGGAGCGTCTCTCCTCGCCCCCACAGCATCTAGGCAACCTCATCGACGAGACCAGGGAAACCCAGGCGGCAAGATGTCTTGCAGGATCGGCCAGCGCGCCAGTTCCAGAGCACAGTGTGCAAAGTCGTCACAGGATGGCTCGGCCAGGCAGCGACGCCACCGGCGGGCCTGGGGATCTTGTCCTCGGGAACGCGCCACGGCCAAGGTGCTGGATGTCTCGGCAAAGTGGTCCGCCCAGTCCAGCCGACAAAGCATGCCCAGATCCCGTGCCAGCGCTTCCCCGAAAGCCCTCGATTTTGTCGATATTTCCTTGGTTCGCCCCGCTTTTTTTCCAGGTGCATCGAGCGGGCTCATCGTGATTTGCTCGAAGGCCTCTCCACAGGCCAGAAACCTGGCAGCAAGACGATCGCAGTCCAATGGCCGATAGCAGGTCCCGGAGGCACTGCAGGTCAAACCATGCGCACAATCCTTCCGAGAATCGCACCGGCTTCCTTCTCCCCCATGCTGCCGGCAGCCGGCCATGCCCAGGACCGCCGTCACCGACATGAAGACCAGGGCCCGCCGGCCCATGACCACAGCCTCCATCACCGACCCTTGCCCTGGACTGTTCCGCCGGTGGTCTGCAGACTCTTCTTCTCGATGCCGAGCGCCTCGGCGCAACAGGCGGCAAACTCCTTGCAATTCTTCTTGGACAGGCAGGCCTGGAGGGACTCAGACTGCTTGTAGCGGCCGTGATCCTTGCGACATTTCGATGCAAGCCGGTCTGCCAGCTTCCCTGCAAGTTTCGCGCGCTGCTCTCTCCAGGCCCGGTCCAAAGCATGCCTCGACGCATCGTCCAGACCAGGCCCATTGTCCACCATGCGCTCGATGAATGCCGTCTCGGGACCGGACAGCGCCAGGTAGAGTTCCACCGAACAGGTCTTTGCCTTCTTGGAGAAGGCATCGCAGTCGAGCTTCTTCCCGCAGGCCGGCAACATTGCCATGCCCCCAAAAACAAAAATCGCCCATGCCGCCCGGGATTTCCGCCCCAGGTGCCCTCCGCGAAAGGAGATCCGCCACATGGTCCACCTTCCTTGCTCATGGCTACAACCAAGATTCGCCTCGGTTTTAGTCTCAGGCCGCAGACTTGTCAAAGTGGCCCAATCGCCGCAAAAATGGCCTCATGAAAAAATCAGCCGGTATCCTTGCTTCGATGGTGATCTCCTGGGGGACCATGGTCTGGACCTGGGCCTGCAGCCCCTCCACGAATCCAGCCACTGCCCGGCCTCCAGCGTCGTCCACACCAGGCCCAACGGCCCGCCACCGCAAAATGCCCAGGCCCGCAGAACTGGATCCCGTCCGTATCGACGCACGCAGCAACCGCGTCCTGGTCCCCAGAGACCTGTTCGAAAAGGGACTGGCGCTGCTCAAGGCCCACGAGTATACAAAGGCGGCCCTGGTCTTCGGCCGTATCCCCCGCCTCTTTCCCAGATGGGCCGGCCGATGGTCCGCCCACTACAACCAGGCCGTGGCCCTGGAACGCGCCGGGCGGTTTCGAACCGCGGCACGGCACTATGCCCTGGTCCGCAGACACAGCCCGGACCGGTCAGAACGGCTGGATGCCACCATCCGCCTGGCCCTCTGCCTGGCCTGGTCGGGCCGGCCCAAGCGAGGACTCGCCATCCTCGACGCGCTCTTCCACCGTCAGGACACAGACGACCGGCATTTTCTCGACGCAGCCTGTGCCGCGGCAAGGATACACATTCGCAGGAAGGAATTCGACGAAGCCGACAGGGTCCTGGAACGGGCCCTGGAACTGGCGCGCCTGTCGGCATCGCCGAAGAGTCTCGCATCCAGGGCGGCGCGTTGCGCCCTGTGGTATGCCAGGGTTGCCGAAGCCCGCATGGAAGCCCTGGCCCTCGAGTTGCCGCCCCGTCGCCTCGAACGGGCGATACTGCGGAAATCGGATCTCTTCACAGAGGCTCGGATCCGGTATTTCAAGGTTCTCGATCATGGGCAAGCAGGCTGGTCCGCCCTGGCCCTGGAACGTCTCGCAGCCATGTTCGAAAAATACTTCTGGGCCGTGATGCGCGCCCCTCTGCCCCCCTTCCGGCCGGTACTCTACTACGACGGCAAGCAGAAGCGCTGGAAGACCCTGCCTGCCGCCCGAGTGCGCAGGCGCTACGCGGTCCGCCTCAAGCGCAATCTCCGCTCTGCCATGAAATTGGCCATCAGGGTCTACGACAAGCAACTCGACAACCTGGCCACCAGCGGCTGGTCCGAGGCCGTCCTGGCCCCTGCCAGGCATCGCATGGCGCGTTTCGCCCGTCTCGTCCGTCGCATGGCATCGATTCCAATCGGTGCGGTCAAATCGCGTCCGGTCCGCAACAGGCCCGGCCCCAGGCAGGCCCGATCCCCGGGCCGACAGCCACCCATGCCCTGTCCCTTCATGCCCATCCCCACGGGACTGGCGGACAGATAGGAGGGACCAGGCCACCGAACCCACGACGTGATGCCGGATCCCAGCCGTCCGGAACCCGGGCCTGCCGGCCCTTATTCCGGATCGCAGGGGCCGTCACAAAAGTTCTGGATCCGGCCGCCTGAAGGATAGGGGAGCAGACAATTCCAGTTCGCCGCAAGGGGATTGCAGCCTTCTGGAATCACCAGCGGCGGATTGCCCGCCCCCTTTCTCCTGTCTGCATCCGGAAACGACGAATCCAGCACCAAACGCCCCAAGCAAGAGGCCGAGGGCCACAAGTCGCCTGCCGATTGCAGAATGAAGCGGAAAACTCCCACGGACGTCTGCGCTCCACCGATGCAGCCACTCAGTGACATCAGGCATCCTGCATCCTCCTCCCCTGCGACATCAGACCGGGGCGATACTGCCCAGGTGCCCGGTGAACAGAAGGGCCATGTAGGCAAAATAGAAGAGCACGAGAAACAGCCCCTCGAGACGACTCAATCTCCATCCGGTGCGCATCAGCGGCAACAAGATGGCCGAGAGTCCCACCACGGCGGGAAAGTCGAACATGAGCTGCCGCGACGTGACCGGAACGGGCCGGATCGTGGCCGCAACCCCGCCGATGGCCAGAATGTTCATGATGTTCGAGCCCACGATATTGCCCACGCACATGTCGGTCTCGCGACGCACCGCTGCCACCACCGAAGTTGCCAACTCAGGAAGGGATGTTCCCAGCGCCACGAGCGTGAATCCAATGATCTCTTCGCCCACACCTGCTCTCCGGGCCAAGGAAACCGCCCCTCGCACCAGGGCCTCTGCGCCCGCCACCAAGGCCACCAAACCCAGGGCCACCCAGAAGAGCGACCAGGCCGTGGTGCGACCTCCTTTCTCATCGGTTGCGGGCGCCTGTTCCGTCAGGCCGCCCTGCATCCTGGCTGCCTCCTCGGCCAGATGCACCACGTCCCGCTCGAGCCTTGCCCTGCGCCAGTACCAGTATCCGCCGGCCGCCAGCACCCCCAGCAAGATGGCCCCATCCCCTCTACCGATCACCCCGTCGGCAGCCAGGCCGTAGAACCCCAGGGACACCAGGATGAGGGCCGGGACCTCGGCCTTGAGCGTGGAGACCGTGATGGCCAACGGGACGATGATGGCCGACAGCCCCAAAATGAGTCCCACGTTGGACAGGTTGCTTCCCAAGATATTGCCCAGGACCAGGGGCGACTTCCCCTGGACGGAAGCGACCACGGAGACCACCAGCTCGGGACTGGAGGTCCCGAAAGCCACCACGGTCAGCCCGATGACGAAGGGGCGGACCCCGAAGGACTGGGCCAGGGCCGAGGCCCCGTCCACGAGCCAGTCCGCCCCG
>CAZIJS010000220.1:0-7826 GCA_964539505.1 uncultured Myxococcales bacterium | reverse complement strand
GTAGGCTCGGTGCGCCCAGGTCTCGACGTAGGCCGGCCAACTCCAGTCGCTGCCGTAGCTTCCCTGTGGCTCTCTCTTGCTGCCTCGTCCCGCTTTTCCTTCTATTGTATCTAGTCCATTTTCAGGTGCAAACCAGAGATCTCGTCAGTCGTCAGGGTTGCATGGTCTACACCGCTGGGACGGGATTGTGGGACGACAGCGTGGGATGGCGGCGTGGCATGGCAGCGTGGGATGGCTGCGTGGAATGGCGGGCGTGGGATGACGGCGTGGGATGGCGGCGCAGGATGGCTGCCCCGTCATGGGCCTTGCTTGGCTCCAAGGTGGGAAGCAGTGGCCTTGGATGACCCGTCGGGGGGAGGCGACCTTTCACAACGAACGGAGCTGGTGGTGGGACAGGGATCGGGCAGGCGGGCCTTCACACTGGAGACATCCGGGCAAAGCTTTGGATGTGGCGGCGCAGTTCGTCGATGTCTTCGATGGCAAACAGGCGGGCTCGAAAATGGGCGGCGCCGGCGATTCCCTTGGCATACCATGCCAGGTGCTTTCGCATCTCGCGGATGGTGCGTTCCGGATCTTCCTCGCGCAAGTAGAGGTCCAGATGTCGCTCCATGATCCGCGCCCGGTCTGCCGGACTGGGTGGCGGCGGAGCAGGAAGTCCCGCGACCCAGGCCGCAAGGTCGGCAAAGATCCAGGGGTTGCCCAGGGCGCCCCTGGCCACCATAATACCGGCCACGGATGTCTCGGCCAGCATCTGCTCGGCAAACTCCCGGTCCAGGATGCCCCCGTTGCCGATGACCGGTACGGAAACGGACGCGACCACCGCGCCGATGGTTTCGAGATCCACGGGTCCGGAAAAGACCTGACGCCTGGTGCGGCCATGCACCGTGATCCAGGCGACGCCGGACCGTTCCAGGGCCCTGGACAGCTCCGGCGCGTTCACCGAGGCCTCGTCCCAGCCGGTCCGGATCTTGGCGGTGACGGGAACGTCCCCGGCCCCGCGCCTGACCGCCTCGACGATGCGGCAGGCCTGGTCGGGGTCCTGCATCAAGGCGGCACCCGCCCCGGCTTTGAGAACCTTCCTGGCGGGACAGCCCATGTTGATGTCGATCACCGAGGCGCCGGCCTGGACGGCCATACGGGCGGCCTGCTCCATGTCTTCCAGCCCGGCCCCGACGAGTTGGATCCCGAACGGGCGCCCGGCTGTCGAGGGAGCCAGGAGTTTGCGCACCTTGCCCTGGGACTTGCCCTGGGACCGAAGCAGGCCTGGGGCACTGACCATCTCGGTAAAGGTCAGGCCACAGCCGGCCTCTTCAGCGAGAATGCGCATGGCGGGCGTGGTCAGAGAGGCCAAGGGTGCCAACATGACCGGCGGGTCCACCACCAGGCCCGGGATGCGGATGGGTGCCAACCGTTGCGTCATGGAGTCTCCCTGAAACTTGCCTACAGCCGCCCCCTGCTCCGCCCCAGCCTGCGAACCGGTCTGTGCGACCAGATGCGGGACCAACCAGCCTGAGAGGCCCAGGCGGGAGGCCCCAGGAGCGTGCCGAGCACCGCCGCCTCGACCAGCAAGTCCTGCGTGACGCCTCCCGTCGCCCCCGAGGCGGTGGGTTGTGTCGTCGCGGCGCTGCGAGACGGAGTCTTCCTGGGGGCCAGGAAACGCAGCGATCTTTCCGCCAGGCCTGCCGAGACCCGGGGGTCGAACTCCGCCTGGATCCACGCTTCGAGCGCCGCCCCCACCAGGAGCAGGGCATCCCTTCCACCGCCCAGGGCGGTGCCATGACGAAGCGCCCTTGCCAGGCTGCCCTGTTCCGTCCAACGGGAGGATTGCGCCAGGTCCGCCAGGCTGCGCTCGCCCAGGGCGGGAAAGGGCTCATCCCAGAGAAACTCCACCAGCGCCTTGCCCGCATCCAGGAAAGGACGCATCTCCACGGCATAGTGGGTGCCCCGCCTGGTGGGAAGACGAAGCAAGGCCTCGGCGGGCTCAGCCCAACGGCTCACCTGGCGGCGGACCGCATCTGCATCGCTGCCTCGGCCCAGCCGGTCCAGGGCGGCAGCCAGAGCCCAGAGCCGCAGATAGGCAGGCGGATGCCTGTCGATGTGCAGCCCGGAGGGTCTGGCCCAGACCAGGAAGGGATCCTGGATCTCGGCGGCCAGATTCCTGGTCACGACGCGAGCCCAGGCCGGACCCCAGAGCAGGATTGCGAGGATGTCGGCAGTCAAGGCAGCAAGCCAGGGGCCATAGATACCCACGACCTGGGCCGACGAGAGGTAGGCAGGTTCGGAATAGGGCACCACCCAGGTTTCGCTCAGACCCACCCGGTCGAACATCTCGTGCCCAAGGGGCGAGGCGCTCAGCAGGTCACGCAAGGCCTCTTGGATGGCATGGGGCCAGGAAGCGAGATCTTGCGTCCAGGCATCTGGCATGACGACGGGACAAAGCCCCACTTCACGCAAGGGGTCCTGCCAGGAGGCATCGATCCTTCGCAACGTCACAGCAGGTCCGCCGCCAAGGCCGGGCAAGGCGGCAATGAGTCCGGCGATCACCTGGTCCGAAACGACGAGCCAGTGATTGTGCGAGTCTGTCCGGGCATCGGAGAGCACCTGGATTCCCCTGGCGGCTGTCTCGATGACCCGCAACGCGGATGTGAGCCGTTCCAGCTCCGACCCATCGACACCTGGGACGGCGTCGCGCTCGATGCCCTCCAACTGGTCCCTGAGAATGGAAACCGCGCCCGCCATGGCCTGGCCGGTCCTCTCTTCCATCGCCTGGAGCCGCTTGGACAGATCCCAGATGCCGTCCTGTAGATCCACAGCCCGCCCACGTTGCTCCCTGGCCTGCTTGGCGCGCACCCGCTCTCGCCAGAGCCGGCCCTCGGCCTCGCGGGCCCTGGCCCTCGGGCCGCCCTTTGCACCGGCAGCGGCACTCACGGCCCCAGGGGTCGCGGTGCTCGCCGCTGGCTCTCCGGGAATGCGATGGGACTGCGACGGGGCCGGCCGAGACGTCTCCCGGGAGAATTCCTGGGATGTTCCCTTGGGCTGGCGGCTTCCTTGGATCTGGCGGCCTCCTTGGGGCTGGCCGTGTCCTTCGGGCTGGCGGTCCTGCGCAGAGCGCTTGCGCAGACGGGTCAGGACATCCACGATCCAAAACAGAATCGCCACCACGATGGCCAGGATCTGCACGGTGGATTCATCCATGCCTCACCATACCGGTCTCGTCACGACTCGTCGTCGGGCTTGCGGGGCGATGCCTTGGTCCGCCCAGGGGGCCTTCGCCTGGCCCGGCGCACCGCCAGGAAGCCCGATGAGGGCGGCACCAAAGGGGACGACCCGATGGCCTCGGCCAGCAGGAAACGCCAAGCAAGATTCCGGTCCAAGAGCCGGACCATGACCCTCTTCCCGGACCCAGGCCGCAGGATGGCCGCGCCGGTCCCGTCGGCCCGCTCTGCAGGCGGGCCCGGAGGATCGAACGGTGGCCTCCTCACTTGGGCACCCCCTTGTTCGGATCGTCATCCTCCCCTGGCTTGCCCGTCACGTCCGCGATGCCCTTGCGCATCTCGGTGTCGGCCACCACGTTCTTGAGATAGTAGTAGTCCATGACGCCCAGATTGCCGCTGCGCAGGGCCTCGGCCAGGGCCAGAGGCACCTTGGAGTCAGCCTCGACGACCTTGGCGCGCATCTGCTGGGTCTTGGCGCGCCATTCCTGCTCCTCGGCCACGGCCATGGCCCGCCTGGCCTCGGCCTTGGCCTGGTAGACCTTCTTGTCGGCCTCGGCCTGGTCGGTCTGGAGGTTTGCGCCGATGTTGCGACCCACGTCCACGTCCTGGATATCGATGGACACGATGGTAAACATGGTTTCAGAATCCAGGCCCTTCTCCAGGACCGCGGCGGAAATGCGATCGGGGTTCTCCAACACTTCGGCATAGGTCTCGGCCGACCCGATGGTGGAGACCACGCTCTCACCAACCCTGGCGATCACGGTCTCCTCGCCTGCTCCTCCCACGAGCTGGCGAATGTTGGCCCGCACGGTGATCCGTGCCACGGCGGTCAGCTCGATGCCGTCCTTGGCCACGGCAGTCACCTTGGGGGTGGTGATGATCTTGGGCAGGACGGTCATCTCCACGGCTTCCAGGATGTCGCGGCCCGCCAGGGCGATGCCCGCGGCCAGGTCGAAGTCCAGGTCGATCTTGGCCTTACGGGCACTGATCACCGCGGTGACCACCCTGGGCACCGCGCCCTTGAGGGGCAGTCCCTTGGCCTTGAGCGCCAGGTAGAGAGACTCGAGCTTTTGTACCTCGATGTCCAGATCGGCTGCCACGGCGCTGATCCTGGGCTCGACGATCTCGATGGGCTCGACGCCTCGAAAGCGCATCCCCACGAGCTGACGGATGGTCACGTCCGCGTTGGCGAACCGGGCGGCCAACCACAGGCGCATGGGCACGAGCCAGAGCAGCAGGAACAGGAGCAACACCACCAGGCCCCCTGCCACGATCACCGCCACGGTGGTGGTGTCACCCAGGGAGAAATCATAGTTTTGCCAACCCGCCATCCCGTTGGCCATCACCGTCGTCACAGAAGTCATCGCCTCCTCCTCAGTCGTTCGACAGGCCGCTGCCCGTCTGTCCTCGTTGGTATCAACCCAATCCCGCACCAGGGCTTGTGCCTTCCTCGCCCAGGTTCTTGCCATCCTTTCCGTCGCCGGCGTCATCCGTTTCGGCCCGGCCGCCACGGCTGTCGCCGACTGCGCCCTCTGCCTCGTCTTCCACCGGCTCGACCACGAGCTTGCCTGCATCCACCCGCACCACCACGACCCGGCGGCCTTTTTCCAGGAACTGTCCGTCGGTGAGGACCGCGTACTTGTCGCCTCGGATGAGCGCCTGGCCGGATGGCCGCAAAATGGACAGCGCCTCGCCGGTCTGTCCCACGAGCTTGTCGAGGGACTCATCGGCCGTGGTGCCCTCGATCCTGGCATCCAGTGCAATGGACCGGCCCACCTTGGTCTTGGCCACGAGCCACAGGAGGGCAAAGCTGCCCAGGACCGCTCCAGACACCACCGTCAGTCCCCACAGCGGGCCATAGGTTGTCCAGCTCAAGATCCCGCCTGCGGCCAGAGCCGCAATCCCCAGGATGCCGGCCAGACCGAATCCCGGGATCACGAGCACCTCCACCGCCAGGAGCAAAAAGCCCACCAGGACCAACAACAAGATAAGCGCCGTCATGCTTTTTCTTCTCGCCTGTCGCTTGCCTCGGCGCCCTGTCCGTCAGGCCCGGCCGAAGCGTCTTTGTCACCATGTCCTCCCATGGCCAGGGAGCGCACCACCAGGCGCCCGGCCTCGTGACGCACCACCTCCACATCCTTCCCCTTCTCGACATAGTCCCCTTCGGCCATGGCTGAGTACGTCCTGCGGCCGAACCGCACCTTGCCCGCCGGCCGCAGCAACGTGACGGCCCGCCCCTTGGCGCCAGGGGAGGGCAGATCGGTGCTGGCCCGGGCATGGAGCGCTTCCGGCGCCAGGTCGGTTTCTTCGGCGGTCCCGACGGGCTGGGGCTTGAGGAACATGGGAGACAAGAGCTTCGACTTGGGCATGGCCCGGATGGCCGCATAGCCGAGCAGGGCCGTGACGGCGATGCTCCCGAACACCAGTGCCAGGGCCCTGGTCAGGTAGCCGAGATTCCAGGCCACCCGAAACGGCAGGCTATGGAGGCCCGACAGGGCCAGCACGAGACTGATCAAAATGAGCAGGATGCCCGAGATGCCCGCGATCCCAAATCCTGGGATCACGAAGATCTCCAACCCCAGGAGCACCAACCCCACGGCAAAGAGGATCACGTGTCCCCAACCAGCCAGGTCTGCGATCATGTGCCCGAAGAAAAACAGCACCAGGCACAACAGCCCGAGGATACCCGCCACACCGAAGCCTGGGGTGTAGAGTTCGATGAGCAGGCCCAACATGCCGATGGTGAGCAGAAGCCCCGACACGATGGGGTCGGTGAGAAACCGGGCGACCTTCTCGGCCCAGTTGACCTTGGGTCGGACCACAGACAGGCCTTCGAGACGAAGCTGTTTGAGGAGATCGTGGAAATCCACTGCTTCGAAATCCGCCATGCCCAGAGTCAAGGCTTCGTCGGTGGTCATGGTGAGCAGCTTGCCCTTGCGCAGCCCCGAAATCTTGTCCTTGATCCGGACGGGCAGGTCCTCGACCTCCACCGACCGGTCCACCATGGCCTCGGCGATGTCTCCCCTGCGACCCTTGGCCTCGGCAGTGGATTTCATCTCCTTGCGCATGTAGGAGACCACTTTTTCGTCGGTGGGCTTCATCTTGCCGCCGCTGATCTGCACCGGGGTGGCAGCCCCCATGGAGGCACCAGGTGTCATGACGATGAGGTCACAGGCCAGAGAAATGAGCGCCCCGGCACTGATGGCCCGCCGGTCGACGAAGGCAATGGTCTTTGCCTTGGTGGACAACAGGGCATCGCGGATCTTGACCGCCGCGTCCACCCGCCCGCCGAAGGTGTCCAGGTCGAGCACCACCACGTCTTTGGGGCCCACCGAGTCGAGGACACGCTTGACGAAAGGCGCGAGCCCCAGGTCGATGGTGCCGTGGATGGGAACCAAGTACACCTTGGATGCACCAGCCACCAGGGAGACGGGGTCTACCGGTTTGGCCCTTGGAATCCGCCCTCCGGACAGGCCCCGGCGGTCCAAGGGACCGTAGATCTTGCCGTCGAAGAGCATGTCGCGGTCTGCCACCCCAACCAGCCTCCGGATCTCGTCCAAGGTGGAGGCCAGGGCCTCTGCCAGGCCCAATTCCCTGGCGGCCTTGGCCCCAAGGGACAAAAACTCGCCCTTGTCTGCGCCCTGGACCTGGCCCCTGGCCCCCACTGAAAGCGGCTTGGCATCCAAATCCAGCGACCTGGTGCGGTCCACTGCCGCCGCCAGCAGGTCGAAGGGCCGCTTGCGCCGCCTCGCCACGGCTTCCAACGCATCGAGCAATTGCTTTTTCTCGCGGCCGGTGAGGCTTCCCGCCTGAAACTGGGTCGCATCGGAGGCACCAATCCTGGCACTGGGTGCCATGACCAGAGCCTCGACAGAGACCGCCACGAGCATCGATGTCCCAAGCACGGGACCATCCAAAAAAGCCAGGGTCCGGCAGGGCGCGTTTTCGAGCAAGCCCGATGCTTCCAGGACAGGCCGCAGCGCGCCCCCGAGGGATCGCATCCGGACCATGAGCAGGTCATCGCGCCCAAGGCCGTCGAGCGCCCCCTTCAACTGCTGCGGCCAGGACGCAGGATCGCCCCTGAGACTGACGGCCACCACTTTCCCCTTGGGTGTTGGGGGAGCCAGGAGAGCCACGACTCCCTTCTGCGAAGACGTGGCAGTCCGAGCAGCGTTGGTGGAACCAGGGACCGGCGCGTCTTTGTCCGACCTGCCGGGCCGAGCCTGCCGTTCCGGCTCGGCGGTGGTCTTGGGTCGGTCTTTCCCTGGGCTGCCGTGGAAACGCACCTGGCCCCGGATCCTGCCTGCGTCCCGCTCCGGCAGGCCCTGCCCGGCTCCCGACGCCGGGCCCGACAGGGCCCAGACCATGCCGGAGAGGACCATGCTCCCAAGGCCGACCAGGGCCATTCCCGCCACAGGATGTCTCATGCCTCGATATGCCATGGGCCGGAGTATATCACCGGCCCGGTAAAGCGCCACCACCAGCACAACTTTCCATCGATACCTGTTTGCGCCCCTCTGAAACCTCTCGGTGAGACTCCCTGCTGTCCCTATCCATACGCGATACATGCAATACAATGGCTGGGATGCTGCATCGGATCACAGCCCATAC
>CAZIJS010000219.1:0-7905 GCA_964539505.1 uncultured Myxococcales bacterium | reverse complement strand
CCAGCGCCTTTCAGGTCCCGACTGTCTGTCGGGTCACTGAGAAGAACCAGCCAACTTCGCCAATTCGGTCACCCTCTCGTCGAAAATCTTGGCCGCCAAGTCATAGGGCTCGGCAGAGAGCATGTCCACACCGGCGTTTTTCAAAATGTCGAGGGGATCCGCCGAACTTCCCGCCTTGAGCATCTTGTCGATGTATCGGCGTGCAGCCACGTTGCCCTCGGTGAGCACCCGGTGGGCCAGGGCCGTGGCAGCGATGAAGCCGCTGACGTACTGGTAGACATAGAAATTGTAGTAGAAATGGGGGATGTAGGCCCACTCGGCAGCGTAGATGGGCTGGATTTTCATCACGCCCTTGCTATGGCCGTGATATTTCCTCAGGAGTTTCAAATAGAGACGGTCCAGGGCATCGGCGGTCACGGGCTTTCTGGCTTCCATGCGCTTGTAGACCTCCCACTCGAACTCCGCAAACATTGTCTGACGAAACACCGTCCCGCGGAAAGAATCCAGGTAAGCGGCCAGCAGGAACCGACGCTGTGCCGGGTCCTTTTCTTTGTGCAACAGATACTCGATGAGCAACGTCTCGTTGAAGATCGAGGCCACTTCCGCATTGAACAAGGCGTAGTCCGACTTAGGATAGGGTTGGGCTTCGTCTGAAAACGCACTGTGGATGGCATGCCCCAACTCGTGGGCCAAGGTGGACATGCTGTTGAAGTCTCCGGTGTAGTTGAGCAAAACCAGGGGATGGACCCCGTAGACCGACGAGGAATACGCTCCCGAGCGCTTTCCCTTGTTGGGAAAGACATCCAACCAGCCAGACCCCTCTGCCAGGGCCGCGTTGAGCTTCTTGGCGTAGGCCCGGCCCAAGGGGCGCAGCGCGGCCTTGATCGTGGCCCTGGCCTCGTCGAAATCGTACTTTCTCTGGCTGCCCGCCGCACCCAGCGGATAGATGTCGTAGTAATATTGAGGTCCTTCGATGCCCAGGAGCTTTTTTCGCACTTCCAGGTACCTGTGGAAAGAACCCAGGTGCGCCGTCACGTTGCCGATGAGCTTGCCGTAGAATTCCGGCGGGATGGCGTTGGGCACCAGCGATGCAGCCAGGGCATTTTTGTAGCGACGCGCCTTGGCTTTGAATTCGTAGTATTTGACCTGGGATGTGAGCATCTGGGAAAAAGTGCCCCGATACTTTCCGAAAGTGTGCCAAAACTTCTCGAAGACTTCCTTGCGCTCTCCCCGATAAGGCGACTTGCGATACTTCGCGTACATGGCCTGGGAAAGACGCACGCTGCGGCCCTCGTGATCGGTGAACAGGGGAAACTCCATCTCTGCGTTCGCAAACGTTTTGTAGATATGGTAGGCCGAATAGGCAAGCGGCGTGGTCTGGGCCAGGACAGACTCTTCCGGCTGGGAGAGCACGTGTTTCTTGAGCCGGATGAGCTTGAGAAGATATCGATCATAATCTGCCAGGAGTCGATTCGACGCCAATTTCCGCAGCGTCGCCTCAGGCAGAGACAACAGTTCCGGATCCACGTAGGCAGTCGCAGCCTTGAAGTCGGCATAGAGTTTTTCGGCGTCCGAAACCATGGCCTGTGGGCTGGACTGGCGGATGTCGGTGTCGAGCAGCCTCGAAGCGTACGCATCGAGATACTCGATTCTCTTTGTCATCGCGAATATCTTGTCCAGACAGTCCTTGAGTTCCTTGGCAGAACGCCCCAGCTTGCCGCGACAAGCCTGCAACGTGGGGATGTCTTTGCGCAGGGCCTGTTTTTCCCGTTCCCAGGCCTTCTTGTCCGAAAAAATGACCGATGGGTCCCACTTGTAGCGCGCCTCGATGTCCTTGCGGTCCGGCAATTCCACCACGGTCTTGTTGTCCTTGTCGTTCCTCTTGGCCATGACTTTCACTGCTCCCTTCTTTTGCGTCGTGCAGGTCTGTCTGTCGGCCCTGGACAGAGCACACCCTCCCACGACCAGCGCCCCCACCACCACACAAGCCGCCGTCGCATGCATCTTTGCTCGCACAAAAACACCCGCAGTCCCTGCACCCTGTTTCCCAGTCGCCTCGATGTCCATGCGCAACACCTCTCTCAATGCGTCGAAATTCTCCACCAGCGACCAAATCCACAACCTCTCAGATCCTCGAACCTATACCCCAACCATCCCACCGAGACAAGCCGGCGGACACAAAAGCGCGTCTTCCTCCCACCGAACCTTGGGACATCCTCCATGGCAAGGGGAGGGAGGCATCGAAAGCAAATTCCTTTGTATTTCATCCTACGCACTGTTCAAGATGTAAACATTGAACAGTTCCCGGGAAGACGACTCAGAACAGACAGAGTGAAAAGTTTCGACATTTCCATGAGTTAGCAACTCACGCTCCTGAGGCACGACCGTTGCATACTAATTAATGTAAAAATTGAAACAACTGGAACCTGTCTTTCCCGGAGGTCGAGAATGCGGCGCAACAAACTTTGGATTGCAGGACTCGTGGTGCTCTATGCCGCTTGCCAGGATGCATCCGCCACCCACACCGAGGGTCTGAACCTCCAGGTCAATGACCACAGCGTCCAGGGCACGTTCCTGCAGAACGGCAACCTGGTGAAACTGAGTGTCCTGGAGTCCGAACCTCTGGTCTTCGACATCACCGTCGAGGTCAACGGAATGGTCCTCGACGGCCTGTTGGACTGGAACGAGGGCGTGGCGGCCAGCCTGGACGGCTTTGCCTCGGACAACGGCCAGGACACCCAAATCACCGGAGAGGACCGCGCTCTGCTCCTGGCAGCGTACAGAGCCTTCAACGAGCAGCTCGGCAAAGACATCCCGCCAGCGGCCAAGGCCCTGCGCAAGGCCGTGGGGCTCTGGGCGGACAATCCTTCCACCGTGGCGCTGACCAGAGACGTGATTGGCGAAGAAGGGCGCACCATCCAATACCTCTGCTCCTATGCCTATTGCGGCACCTGGGAGGGTTCCTGCTCATACTGGAACTGGTACAGCTATGCCACCCACGATTGCTGGGGCACGGACCGCTACGATTCGGACACGAGCCAGATCGTACAGCTCGGAAACCACTATGGCTGCTCTGGCGACACCTGGGTCTGGACCAGCAACGGCTGGGCCTGCGGCGAACCAGACCATTGGAACTATCCCTACGAAGTGGGCAATTGCTATGGCCGATGCGGTGACGAATGCGGCGGGGACACAGCCTATACCAAGGACTGCACCGACCACGACGGCTGCGTGAGAAACGGCCACGACACGGCGTCACTCTGGTGTGACGACGAGTTCACCTCGGCCAGTGACGACTACTTGTCAGGAAACGACTGTTACTGAGCCATCATCCAAAGCCCCTTCCTCACTGCGGCGCGCCCTTTGGGCGCGCCTTCTTTTTTCGACGACGATCCTCGATACCTGCCTGTTCAAAATCTATACTTTGAACAACGAATCCGAACATCGGGCACATCATCCAGATCGAACATGCGCCACAACACCCCGTGATTTCAATGACATCCAAAACACAAACTGGCTGGCAATTCTTTTGCATGAGTATTCCCACCGCGGGAAACAAGAAACGTCGAAGCCACCAACGGAGGGAATCATGTATCGCACCAAAATTTCTTACCTCGCAACATTGCTGCTCTTCACTGCAGGCTGCCAGGCTGCCCCGGACCGACAGACCGAAGGCCTCACTCTCACCGTCAACGACCAGGATGTCGAAGGCACCTTCGTACAGAACGGTGACCTCGTGAAACTGAGTGCCGTGGAATCCGAACCCATGGTCTTCGACATCACGGTGGAGGTCAACGAAATGGTCCTCGACGGTCTGCTGGACTGGAACGAAGGTGTGGCTGCCAGCCTGGACGGCTTTGCCTCGGACAACGGCCAAGACACCCAGATGACCAGTGAAGACCGAACCCTGCTCCTGGCAGCATACCGGGCGCTCAATGACCAGCTCGGCAAGGACATTCCCCCCGCGGCCAAGGCGCTGCGCAAAGCCGTGGGTCTCTGGGCGGAACACCCCTCCACCCTGGATCTGACCAGGGACGTCCTTGGAGAAGAGGGCCGCACCATCCAGTACCTCTGCTCCTACGCTTACTGCGGCACATGGGACGGTGCCTGCACGTACTGGAACTGGTACACCTATGCCACCCATGACTGCTGCTACGGCGGGCTGTGGGGCGTGGGCGGCCACTGCACCGACCGCTACGACTCGGACACGAGCCAGATCGGTCAGCTCGGAAACCACTACAGTTGTTCCGGCGACACCTGGGTCTGGACAGGAAGCGCCTGGGCCTGCGGTGAACCGGACCACTGGACCTATCCCTACGAAGTGGGCAACTGCTTCGGGCGATGCGGCGACGAATGCGGCGGGGACACGGCTTACACCAAGGATTGCACCGACCACGACGGCTGCGTGAGAAACGGCCACGAAACAGCCTCGGCCTGGTGTGACGACGAATTCACCTCTGCCAGCGACGATTTCCTCTCTGGAAGCGACTGCTACTAAGCCAGCCCGCACGACTCCCTTCTTTCCATGCCAGCCCGCACGACTCCCTTCTTTCCATCCACGCGCCCTGAGGCGTCTCCATGATCCTCGTGTCATCGGCTCCACAGACCGGCCCCACCACGGTTGACAATTCCGAGCCCCGGTCCTAGCTTCCACAAACAAAGAAACGCCCTTCCCAGCCCGTGGGAGTCGCGAATAAAAACGGGCGGAACGGGCCGGCAAAGCTTCTCAGCGAACTTTCTTCGACGGCGCCTCGCCGCGCCATGGAGGACAGGCCATGAACGGACAATTTTTCATCGAGAAACCAATCAACGAACCGGTCAAATCCTATGCTCCCGGCTCTCCGGAAAAGGCCGAACTCAAAGCCAAGCTGCAGGAGCTGTCATCGAACCAGATAGAAATCCCCATCATCATCGGCGGTGAAGAGATCAGGACCGGAGACCTCGGTGAATGCCGCGCCCCCCACGACAAGAACCTGCTGCTGGGCACCTACCACAAAGCCAAGGCCGAACAGGTGGAGCTGGCGGTGGCCGCAGCCCGCAAGGCCCGCAAGGACTGGGCCGAAAGACCCTGGCAGGAACGTGCGGCGATCTTCCTGAGGGCCGCACAGATGCTGGCCGGCCCCTACAGGCAGACGCTCAACGCGGCAACCATGCTCTGCCAGAGCAAGACCGCGCACCAGGCAGAGATTGATTCGGCCTGCGAACTCATCGATTTCTGGCGGTTCAATTCCTACTACATGCAGCAAGTCTACGCAGAGCAGCCCGACTCTGCGCCAGGGATGTGGAATCAACTCGACCACAGGCCCTTGGAAGGATTCGTGTTCGCCGTGACCCCGTTCAACTTTGCATCCATCGCAGGCAACCTGCCCACGGCCCCTGCGCTGATGGGTTGCACCGTGGTCTGGAAGCCTGCTTCCACCGCGGTCTATACGGCCTACTACATCATGAAGCTCTTGGAAGCAGCAGGACTTCCTCCCGGAGTCGTCAACATGGTGCCTGGAAGCGGCGGCCAGGTGGGTCGGCCGGCTCTGACGCATCCCGAGCTTGCGGGAGTGCATTTTACCGGGTCCACGGCAACGTTCCAGAGTATGTGGCGCACCATCGGCGAAAACATCTCGAAATACCATGCCTATCCCAGAATCGTGGGAGAAACCGGCGGCAAGGATTTCGTCGTGGTCCATCCCTCGGCGGATGCCGCCGCAGTGACCACGGCACTCCTGCGCGGGGCCTATGAATACCAGGGCCAGAAGTGCTCGGCCGCCTCGCGCGCTTACATTCCGAAGAGCATGTGGCCGAAAGTCAAGGAAGGCCTGGCAGCGGGAATCGCGGACATGAAGGTTGGTGACGTCACCGACTTTACGAACTTCATGGGAGCCGTTATCGACAAGGTCGCCTTCCAGACCATCGTGTCCTACATCGAACATGCCAAGTCCGCACCCGATGCCGAGGTCGTGCTGGGCGGTGAATATGACGACAGCAAGGGCTACTTCATCAAGCCCACGGTCATCGAAACCAGCAACCCGCACTACAAGTCCATGGAGGAAGAGATTTTTGGGCCGGTCCTGACAGTCTATGTCTACGAAGACAACGAGTTCGAAAAGGCCCTGGACCTCTGCAACGAAACCTCCCCCTATGCCCTCACCGGCGCAATCTTTGCCAAAGACAGGGACGCAGTGGCGTTGGCGTCGAAGAAGCTGCGCGATGCGGCGGGGAATTTCTACATCAACGACAAGCCCACGGGCGCCGTGGTGGGCCAGCAGCCCTTCGGAGGGGCCAGGGCGTCGGGCACCAACGACAAGGCGGGTTCCTATCTCAACCTGATCCGCTGGGTGTCTCCCAGGACCATCAAGGAAACCTTCGTGCCCCCCACGGATTACAGATACCCCTTCATGGCTGAAAAATAGAACTCGGTTCGACGGCGCCTGGTCAGTCCCAGACCAGGTGCAGGGTCACCGAATCGCTCCCCGTCACTGTCCCGTCCACTGAGCGAGCCGTCACCGTAAGAACCACATCCGGATCGCCCACGGGAACGGTTGAAAGATCTGCCATGCAGCTCGTCCCATCCACATCGTCGCAGAGGGTCATGGGCTCCCAGTTTCCACCACTTTCACCTGGGCCCAGGGTGACGACGAAACGAAGCGGCATGCCATCGTCGCGATTCGAAACGGTCCAGGAGACAGACACCGAGGAACCCACGAAGTCGCCCTCGGAGGGCGAGACCACCTCCACGGCAGGCGCCTCGTAGTGATGGGTCATCTCCACGAAGGCTATTCCAGTGACCGCGCTGCCCCCCACTGTGCCCTGCACCAAGGCACGGCCCTCGTAGAAGGGTGAACCGAGAAAATCGACTGTCTGGTCTTCGACCACCGGCGTGACCAGCACATCCATGTCCGTCTCGGGCACCTGAATGCGCCACTTGGACGCAAAGAAGAAATCCTTGGGAGCGTAATGCCAATAGGCGAGCCGCTCGATGACCTGGTCCAGGGTCCTCCCCTGAATGCAGTCCGACCCCATCCACCCCACCGATCCGAAACCTTCCTCTCGATAGGATCGTCCCTGTCGATCGAAGATGGAACTGACCATGTACTGTTGGCCGTTGTCGAGCTGGATCGCCATCCACTCGTAGCTGTTCTTCGTCATGGGCGTGGGATTGAGCATGAACGGCCCCCACTGGTGATCCATCCAGCCCATACCCTCCACCTGCCAGGTCCGTCCATTCTTCTCGATGCTGCCCGTCACTTTCATATCGGTCAAAGAGTAGTAATAGGACTCGCCGCTCTGGCCGATGGTCACGTATCCATCTCCACCCACGAGCAGGGGCGGACGCAGCGCCTCCATGTGGAGGTCGAGCGACTGCGTCTCACCGGAACCTTCCGGATCGCGCCAAGAGACCACCTCGTGGTAGTGGAAGGGCATCAGATCCCCGGATGGATCACGCTCGGTCCGCAGGAAACTCTCCGGTTCTCCCGGAATGTCAGAATGGTAGACGAGGTCCAAAGACTCCTCGGAAGCATCCAGACTGCCCCACTCTCCCCCGTCGCTGCGCTCGCCCGCCTCCACATCGATGAAATTGAACGGGCGAAAGGCCGCGCCGGCCTGGGGCATGAAAAAAGTCGTCATGATGGAAAAACGGCGCCCATCGAGACTTTGAAGGTGAAAAATCGTATACCACCATTCCATGGAAACCGAATAGTCGGTCACATAGTGGGCGCCTTCGTCCCTGGGGAACCGGATCTCGGTCCCAGCAGGATCGTAGGGATAGCTCCGCCATTCGAAGGGACAGGCTCCCGACGGATCCGGCGCAACGGCCCTGCCCCGGCATCCGCCCCAAAGAAGCAACACAGACATCACGAGTTTCGACATCCTACGCAGCGTCACCAAACACCTCCTTGGTCCTGTCCTCCC
>CAZIJS010000218.1:0-7990 GCA_964539505.1 uncultured Myxococcales bacterium | reverse complement strand
GGGCCGTCGCTTTTTCTTGGAGACGAGCGCTTTGTCCGACTCCGGTTTCCTGGATGACAGACAGGCCCGAATGGACATAATCGATATGCCTGCGGCCAGGAGGATTGCCATCACAAGGAAAGACCATGTGCGTCGCGACAGGCCCGGGCGCTTGCCGGGGCCATGATGCGCCGGCGGTCTTTTTGTTTCGTCGGGTGGAGGTGGTTTGAATTCCGGTCCCTTGCCCAGAGGGCCTGGTTTCAGGGGAAGTGTTCGATTTGGGTTTTCTGGCAGCGGAATGCCGCCGTCGGCTGGAGATGCAGCATGGGATTGTTGGTTCTGCACGCCGGATGGGCCGGGAGGCAGGATGGTTGCGTCGGTGGCCAGATGTCGCAAAGAGTCTTGCGGCGCTTCGGGCGAGCCATCTACTGGCCGCATGGAAGCGGAGGATGCAGCGGCAAGGGCCCTGGGTGAATCGAGAGAGGGTGACGCGTCATGGTCCGGCGGGGCGGGGATGTCTGACGGGGCCGGGATGCTTGGCGTGGCTGGTATGTTGGATGGAGCTGGGATGTCCGACGGGGCCGGGATGTCTGGCCGCGCTGAAACGTCCGGTGATGAAGAGATTTCATGCGATGCCGGGCCGGAAGGTCCTATTGCACGAGGTGCAGACAAGCCGGGGAGCGCCGCGGGCCGAACGGTGGCGCCTGGCAGAATGCCGCCGGCAGCGATCCTATGGTCGTTTGGAAGAAACGCATCGAGGATGTTGATGACCTCGTCGTCGTCTGATTCCATGTGAGGAGCCAGAGCCCTCCAGAAATCTGCCGCCCGATCGAATCGGGACTCGCGGTCCTTGGCCATGGCTCGCATCACCGCGTTACAGAGGGGGCGTGGCAACTCGGGCGCGAGGGTCGAGAGAGAAGGAGGCTGGTCACGGAGTATGGCTGCCATGACCTGGTTGGGATTGTCTCCCTCGTATGGCAGCCTCCCTGACAGGCACTGGTACAAGATGACGCCCACGGCATAGATGTCGGTTCGCAGGTCCAGGTCCGTTCGCCCTTCGACCTGTTCCAGACTCATGTATGTGGGAGTGCCCATGACTGCACCCGTTGCAGTGAGCCGGGCGTCTTGGTCCATGGTGAACTTGGAGATGCCAAAATCGAGGATTTTGATTCCGTGCCCACCGAAGGGCAATCGCTGGATAAAGATGTTGTCCGGCTTGAGATCTCTGTGGATGATGCCCTTGTCGTGGGCTGCCTGGAGAGCGTCGAGGACCTGTCCCATGATGAGGAGGGCCAGGTTCTTGGGGAGTCGGCCGCCCAGGATATCGAGTAGGTCACCGAGATCCTTGCCGTCGAGCAACTCCATGGCAATGTAGTGAAAACCGTCGTCGGTGTCTCCGTAGTCGAGCACATCCACGATGCCTGGATGCCCTATCGCAGCAGCGGCTTTTGCTTCATTGAGCATCCTGGCCACGGATTGAGGATAGGCATCTGCCAGGTATGGATGGAGGACCTTGACGGCCACCTTCTTGTGGATACGTGCATGTTCGGCGAGGTAGACCGAGCCCATGCCACCGGCTCCGATGAGTTCGATGAGCCGGTAGCGGTCCAGGGTCTTTCCGAGGAGATTTGGTTGCGCCATGACATGGGCAAGAGTATCGAGAGCATAGGCCGGGTTCAAGGTCATTGTCAGCGAGACGATGAGATGCCATGCTTGCGTCCCGTTCGCCGACGGTGCAATAGTTCCCATAAAAAAATCTGTTGGTCTGGAGCGGACCTGCTGGTCGAAGATTGGAGATTGGGTCATGGAAGTCTATCGTACGCCCGATGCCGTGGGGACATCAGCACCAGGAGCTGTGGTTGCCCTGGGCAATTTCGACGGGGTCCATCTCGGCCACAGAGAGCTGTTCAGACTGGCCGAGGATTGGGCCCGCAAAAACGATGTGCCCTGGGGTGTCATGACGTTCGAACCGCACCCAGCCAAGGTGTTGGCTCCGGACCTGGCCCCAGCATTGATCACCACGTCCCAGGGGAAATTGGAACTCATCTCCGAAAGTGGGCCGGCCTTTTCCCTGGTCGTGGAGTTCAACCGGGTGCTGGCGGGATTTCCGCCCGAGCGTTTCGTGACCGACCTGCTCCTGGAAGGCCTCCACGTGGGGGCGGTGGTGGTGGGATACGACTTTACTTTTGGTGCCAGACGGAGCGGATCGGTGTCGTTGCTGCATTCTCTCGGAAAGGATCACGGTTTCGACGTCATCGTGGCAGATCCCTATTCGGTGGGAGGTATCGTGGTCAGTTCCACCAAGGTTCGCGCCTTCGTTCTTGCAGGACGAGTCTATGCCGCATCTCTTTTGTTGGGCCGGCCGTTCGTTTTGAGCGGGTCGGTGGTGCATGGCGATGCCAGGGGACGAGACATCGGCTTTCCTACCGCCAACGTGGCGGTGGAGGAGGAACTCCTTCCCGCGGCCGGCGTCTACGCGGCCTGGTGTTGCTTCGATGATGGCCAGTTTCCCGCGGCGGTGAACGTGGGGTCGGTGCCCACGTTCCGTACGGATGGAAAGGTTACGGTGGAGGCGCATATCCTGGATTGGGACGGGGATCTCTACGGGCGGCGGATCAAGGTCGAGTTCGTGCGACGTCTGCGGCCGGAAAGAAGATTCGAGTCGGTGGACTCGCTCGTGGAAGAGATCCACCGCGACGTTGCCCGCACCAGGGAGATACTGCTCACGTTGCCTTGATGGAGGAAGGGTTGTCCATGACTGTGGAGTCGGAAAAGAGAGCAGCGGAGGATTTGCGAGATTCGGTGGAGTTGGCTGGCGAGACCATGGCGCGACTCTATGAGGCGCAAGGTTTTTTTCAACAGGCCTTGCAGGCCAGGCGAGGGCTCTTTGCAGAAGGACTCTGGAGAGTTGTGGAACAAGGCGGGACGGGTTTGCCAGAGGACGGGCTCTCTGTGGAACAGGTGGGCTCGGCCCTGGTGTGTCGCTGGAGCCTTTCCAAAGATCTCGTGGCTGCACTGCAGGCCAGGATGCCTCCTGAACTCGTCGAAGCGCAGGGGGCCGACGTGGCGCTGCGCATCGCATCCCTCCAGGGAACCAAAAAGACTTTTTGGGACATGCATCCTTTGCAACGTCGAGGACTCTGTCGTCTAAAACCCGTCGAGTCCGTCGATTCGTTGGTCGTGGCCCTGGGAATTCGCTCCGGTTCGGGACGCTTTCTCCCTGCATTCCATAGCTCTCCCATCCAACTCCAGGAGACATGAATCCTGCGGTGATGTGCCTTTGAAGAATGCCATAGCTGGTGGCCGATGGGGAATTGTTGGACCAAGGCCTGTCGCGATTCCTCGACCTCGACCCCCCTGGGTCCTTTGCCGACACCAGGGGGAAATGTCCTTGCGCCGCCGCCAGCCAGGGCCTATCTTCGAAAAGATTCCTTTACGGTTCGTGCCGCAAGGTACGTTTGGCCCCCTGGAGGTGATTGCCGTGTCCTATTCTTATTTTTCCGTCACGAGGTGGGCTCTTGCGTCGTTGGTTGGTCTCGTCTCCCTTGGGTCGGGATTCGTGCGGGCGGCACCGGTGCCCAGGGCCGCTTCGTCGGTTCGAGAGACCAGGGCCCAGGTCCTTTCCGCCATGGACCAAGCTCTGGAGACGGGGAAAATCTCCTGGCAAAAACATCAGTTTCTCAAGGTGGCGGCCCTGCGGGATCCGAGCCAACTGCCCGACGATTGGCGGCGGCGTTTCATGGCTGCATCACGTAGCGCCGGCTGTTTTACGCCCGTACTCGTGGATGCTTTCAAAGCTTTGCCCAGAATGGACGATTCCTGGCGCCGTAAGGTTTCGCGACTCCTCATGCCCAGGCAGGATCTGGCATACACCATCGATGCCACCGATCCGTTTCCGGTACGGGTCAGTTATGGGGACCCGTCCCTGGAGAGTACGGCACAGACCGTCCTGGATTCCATCGAGGAGGCCTACCGGGTGGAGGTGGACCAATGGGGATTTTGGGCGCCTCCCATCGAACCAGGTTTGGAGTATTTTCGCGTCTTCGTCGAAGACGCCGGCCCAGGTGCTGGCGGGTATACGGCACCTTACAGAGAGAACCCGGCCACGGCACATCGTGATGCCTTCACCTACATCGTCATCGGTCCGAACAACGACGACTGGCTTCTGCCTGCCGTGGTGGCGCACGAATTCAATCATGCCTGCCAGGCGGCCATGGATGCCTACGAGGTGACCGCCTTTTGGGAAAACACTGCAACGTATATCATGAGCCAGGTTTTTCCCGCCGGCTGGCCGTATACGATGTGGACCTTCAGAGACTTCCAGCGGTATCCCTACCGGACCCTGGAATACATGAATCGCTTGAACAGTGACGGCTACGAATACGGCGGAGCGCTGTGGCTCTACACCATGGAGTATCTCTACGGCGATGAAGATCCCCGATGGATTCGCCGGGTCTGGGAAGGGTCGGTGCAGGACGTGCCCTACAATGAACCCGACTATTTCGATGTGCTCTCCGACATGCTCGCTTCTCAGGGTGGATTCCAGGAGATGGTGCGCACTTTTGCCAGATACCGGTATTTTGCGAGCAGTGACGATGATGGCAGACATGTTCGAGATGCAGGCGGCTGGTATCAAGCGGAGGTGGCCAAGGAGACCCGCTACGGGACAACGAATCTTCCTGTCCTGAATGCTGCTCCACAAGAGGCACACAGGCCCATGCCAAACGGCTGCAACTATATCGAGTTGTACGTGGACCAGACGCCGGGACTGCGGCTTCGATACCGGTTTTCCGGAGATCCAGCGTTGCTTTGGAGCGCCGAAGTCATGAAGCTGCACATGGGTGCCGATGCGGCGGTCACAACCATCGACCTCGACGACAACGAAACCGGCCAGGCCGAGGTTCAGGTCGACCAGGGCGATCGACTGGTGCTCGTGGTCTGCCAGCTCGGTCCCGAGGACTATGATCCGGACACATCGGCCAAGGTCGCCGGCGATTATCAGTATTCCATCGACTGGGCTGCTCCGGTTCCCACGGTCACAGAGGTGATGCCCAGTGAGCTGCCCAGGGGAAGCCAGGAGACGGAACTGCTCATCCGTGGGAAGGACTTTGTCCTGGGAAGCGGCTTTGGGGTCAAGTTCGGGCAGGACAAGGTGGTGGCGAACCGGGTGGCCTACATGAGTGACACAGAGGTCCGGGCATGGGTGGTGGTGGCCAAAACGGCGGACCTGGGGCCCACGGATGTCATCGTGGTCAATCCCGGCAACCAGGAAGGGGTGGGCCACGACCTGCTGTCGATCGTGGCGGAGCAGGGCGCCGGAGATGCTGGTCCCGGTTCAGATATTGCTCCTGGAGAGGGCCGTGGTTGCGGCTGCCGGTTGGGGGGGCGATCCGACAGGGATCTCTCGTGGGTCTTCGTGGCCCTGGCCCTGGGCCTCCTGTGGCGGCGGATGCGACGTATTTGACTTGATGGCAAGCGGAGAGTCAGAGGCCTTCTTGCGCCCCTCAGCCTGTCGGCTCATTCTTCCCTGATATGATCCAGGATTTCGTCCAGGGTGGGTTGCTCCTGAACAGGGGGCTGTGTGCGCACCGGATCGTCTGGGAAGATCACGTCCATGGGACTGAGCTGATATTCTTCGATGAAGGGCACCTTTTCGAAGCGATCGGCCTGGTCGTTCCATCGCATCAGTTCGATGTCTTGGCCTTGCAGCCTTGCAAACGTGTATCGTCTGCTGTTCGGCCAGAGAAGATCCGACGGGCCGCTCGTGGCGATCCATGTGCCTGTGTTGAGGTAGTAGCCCCGGGTCTTGGGAAACCTCCTCAGGTCCGCCACGTGCGTGTGGCCCATGATCACGTGCCGCACTTCCATGGTTCGGGCGATGAGACGACCTTTTTCGAAGAATTCCGGGGTCACGCCGACGGTGACCTGACGGATCTTACTGGCCACCCGGTTCAGGTAGACCAGCGCGAAGAGAACGGTGAGCATGGCCAGCAGTGCGGTCAGGGATGCCTTTCCGAGGAAGGAATCTGCGATCCAGGGGGTGTTCTGGATGAGACTGAAGACCGCAAACCAGACGAAGACCGCCGCCAGAGCGAAGACTGCGTACTTGGCTATTTTGTAGAGCACGGGCTTGAGCATGCTCAAGGCCAGATGATACTTGGTCATGCCGTCTGGCATGGCGCGGAGATGTTGGACTGTTTTGAGTGCAGAAGCCGGGAGGTTTTCTTCCCGAGCGAGTCGTTCCAAGTTTTGGCAGTGCCGGGACCGGATTTCCTGCCATGCATTCCCTTCGAAGAGTTTTGCTTTCTGGAGCGCCTTGACGAAAAACGGCGTCCTGCGCACAAAAACACCGATCATCTCCACCAGATTCATCCTGGCCATGGCTCCCATGTATTGCTCCAGGGAAACCATGTTGACGATGTAGGGGCTGCGTTTTCTGGTCTCGTTGACGATGTAGCGTGCAAAGAGGGATCCGATGGGCGGATCCAGGATTTTCGATGGTTTCCCTTTGCCCGAAGGCTGTAAGGGACAAAGGTTGTAGCGAAAGCTGTTCGAGGCTTCGTACTGGTTGCCGTGTTCGAAATAGAATCGTCCTTTCTCGCGATAAAACCAGTGTCGAAACTCGATGCGCTCTCGCGCTTGTGCGGGGTTGATATCCGGCCGAATCTTGACGGCCTCTGTGAGGATCAATTCGGCGGCGGTCTCACGGACCCGAGACCAGTAGAGTTCAGCGTCATGGTTCCCCGAGACGATGACGATGCGATGGCCCGATGCGACGAAACGGCCCAGGCTCTGGAAGAAGACTGGATGTCCCTTGGCGATGCGTCTGAGTTTCCACTCGGTATTTCTCGGCGTGGAGGGCAGGCCGAAACGCCTGGCATCCCTGGTGACCTGGATGCCCATCTCCCGGGCCTCTGCCTTGTTGGGCAGGTCGGTCAGGGTCAAAAAGTCGAAGACGTCTCCTCCCAGGATCAGACAGGCCCGTCTGGCACGTCGGATCTGCTCTTCCATGATCTTATCGATGAAGCGCGAGAAGACGTCGTCATAGAAGAACGCCTCGAGTCGGGGATAGCGATCTCTGCCCTTGGGGAGTCCTGAACAGAGATGCAGATCGGACACGATGAAAACATCGTCTGGAAGCGTCCTGTCTCGGTTTTTTGACATAACCTCTCAGGCTTCTTCCCCGCGACCCTTTGCGTCCAGCGCTTCGAGCAGCCTTTCAGGGGTGAATGGCAAAGTCCTCAGACGAACGCCCACCGCGTGGTAGACGGCATTGGCGATGGCCGGGGCCGGCCCGTTGATGGAAATCTCCGACACGCTCTTTGCACCGTAGGGTCCGGTGGGCTCATAAGTGGGGACCAGGATCGTTTCGATTCGCGGCAGATCGGCCGTGCTGAAAATCTTGTACTTGGAGAATGAAGAGTTTTTCATTCTTCCCGAGGAATCGAAAAGATAGCGCTCCGTCAGTGCATAGCTGATCCCGTTGAGGACGGCACCTTCCGTTTGTCCTTCTGCGAGCTGCGGGTTGATCGCGGTCCCGCAGTCCACCGCCGCCACGTACTGCAGAACCTTGATGCGGCCGGTCTCAGTGTCCACCGCCACCTCAGCGAAATGTGCGGCACAGGGCGGTGGCGACTTGTGCGAGATGTGACTGGCTGCGGCCGCCACCTGGAACTGGTCTTCCTCGTAGAGGGTGTGGATGGCAATTTGCCACAGTGGGATGTCGATGCCTGCTCCCACGACGGCCGCGGCCACGATATCGAGATCGGTGGCTTCGACATGCTTCATCCTGGCTGCCACGTCCAGGATCTGTCGTTTGACCTTGGCTGCGGCCTTCTTGACGGCCATGCCGGTCAGGTACGTGGTAGACGATGCATAGGCACCCACATCGAAGGGCGTCACGTCCGTGTCGGATGATGTCACCACGACCTGGTTCGTGCGCACGCCGAGTACCTCGGCGGCGATCTGGGCCAGGACCGTGTCCGAGCCGGTGCCCAGGTCCGTGGCGCCC
>CAZIJS010000217.1:0-8016 GCA_964539505.1 uncultured Myxococcales bacterium | reverse complement strand
GGTCAAGGGCGCCTATCCAGTGACCAAGTATTTGTCTCTGGGGCTGCAGCTCGGCGTGAAGTTTCTCACTTCCCACGGAGACACCAAGCCTGATTTTGGGGCCACGAACCTGGACGTGGAAGCTTTGCTGAGCACAGACTTTCGCAAGATCCATCCCAAGGTTCCACTCACGGCCCACCTGAACGTGGGATTCGTCTACGACAGATCCTCGACCCTGGTGGATGCCGACATCTACAAGGACCCCAACGCCAGTTCCGAGTATCATCATTACTTTCTCGTCCAGCAGTTCGCCCTGGGCCTCAATCGCAGCCGTGTCCATCTTGGACTGGGCCTGAACACGACCATCCCGTATCTGGCATCGGTGCTCAAGGATTCGGCCTGGTTGCGGTATTTCCCGGAGGTCATCACCGAGGTGGGGATGGACATCGGCGTGGGCTCTGCCGACAGCGATATCGAACAGTGGGGAGAGTTCAACGATGGCAAGAGCCACAATGTAGACGGCAGGCTGGCCACCACGTTGACCGCCGGCCTTCGGTTCAAGCCCGTAGACGGGCTCTTGGTGGATCTGGGCGTGGATGTCGCTCTCAGCCAACTGGGCTTTGCCATGGGGCCGGCCCAGCCTCCCTGGAATTTCTTCGTGCAGGCCGGCTATGCGTTCGCCCCCGGCGGCCATGCCGTGACCAAGACCATCGTGAAGGTCAAGGAGATCACCAAGTACATCGTGCGCAAGCCCAAGCCGACCAAGGGGACGGTTCGTGGCGTCGTCAAGGATGCCAAGACATCGGCTCCCATCGCCCAGGCCATCGTGACGTTCGTGGGCAAGGGCGTGTCCGACGTGGCCACATCAGAGGACGGCTCCTACATGTCCTTCCCGTTCGATGCCGGCAAGGTCACCATCGAGGTGCGCAAGGCGGGATACAAACCTGCCAGCATCGAGGTCAATGTCGAAGCCGGCGGTACCGTGACCGGGGACGTGACCCTGGAACCAGAGCCCCCGAAGGTGGGCAAGGTGCTCGGCACTCTCGCATCGAATGACGGCAAGAGTCTGTCTGGGACCGTGGAGTTTACCGGGCCCGAAACCAAGAAACTGGATGTGACCGACGGTGCCTTCCAGGTAGAACTCAAGCCCGGGACGTACAAGGTGCAGGGTCATGCGGCCAAGTATTTCACCCGGGTGAGTCAGTTGGTGGTCGAAGCGGGTCAGAAGGCTCTGCTGGAACTCAAGCTCACTCCGCGGCCCAGGCGTATGCTGGTGGTGATCACGCGGCACAAGCTGCGTATCCGCAAGAAGGTCCACTTCGCCACGGGCAAGGCCGACCTGACAGAAGACGGCAAGCAACTCCTCGACCAGGTGGCGGCGGTGCTCAACGAGCATCCCGAGATCCGGCTCGTGCGCATCGAGGGCCACACCGACAACCGGGGTTCGAGGTCCTTCAACATGCGCTTGTCCCAGAATCGGGCCAATGCCGTACGTGATTACCTGATCTCCCAGGGTGTCGATGCGGACCGTCTCATTGCCAAGGGGTATGGTCCTACCAGGCCGCTCGTTCCAAACTTCTCCCGGCGCAACAGGCGGCGCAACAGGCGCGTGGAGTTCAGGATCCTCAAACGGAAGTAGTCCGGAGCCCGGCCGTCGGTGGAACTTTCCGACGGCCTGCTCGTTTCTCCGGTTTCGTGCCGCTTCCGCTTGACCCTGCCAGACATTCGAGTATGCCCCAATCAGAAATCATCGCTCAGCACAGGAGACCACCATGACGGTTCGAGTACGCTTCGCTCCTTCACCCACGGGTTTTTTGCACATCGGGGGCGCCAGGACAGCGCTCTATAATTGGCTCTTTGCGCGCAGACAGGGCGGGACCTTCGTGTTGCGTATCGAGGATACGGACGCAGAGCGCTCCACCGAGGAGTCGGCGCAGGCCCTGCTGGAGGGCCTGCGTTGGATGGGCATCGACTGGGACGAGGGCCCCTATCGTCAAAGTGACTATCTCGAGGAACACAAGGCAGCCGCTCAGCAGCTCTTGGAGAGCGGGGCAGCCTACCGTTGTTTCTGCACGAAAGAAGAACTCGACAGACAGCGCGCAGAGGCCAGGGCGGAAAAGAGGGCCTTCAAGTACAATCGAAAGTGCCTGGGGTTGAGTCGGGAGGAGTCCGATGCCAAGGCCGCAGCCGGCGAGCCCTTCGTCATCCGGTTCAAAGTGCCCGAGGAAGAGGGGGGCAGGTCCGCCTTCGACGACCTCGTGTTTGGCCATATCGAGGTGGACCTGTCCGAGATCGAAGATTTCGTCATCGTTCGGTCCAACGGTCTGCCCCTCTATATCCTGGCCAACGTGGTCGACGACCATCGAGACCGGATGACGCATGTCATCAGAGGTGCCGACGGGCTGGCGAACACCCCCAAGCAGGTGCTCCTCTATCGGGCCTTGGGCTGGGAGACTCCGACGTTCGCGCACATGGCCCTGACCCTGGATCCGTCCAAGGCGAAGATATCGAAGAGACGGCACGGCGAAGTGGTGACCGTGGAGTTCTATCGCGACCACGGATTCATCCCTTGGGCGTTTTGTAATTTCATGGCGCTTTTGGGCTGGTCTTCGGGAGACGATCGGGAAATCTACCTCCATCCAGAAGAACTCATCGAACGTTTCGACCTGTCCCGTGTGTCCAAGGCGAACTCGGTGTTCAACTACCGCAAGAACGACCCCAAGTTCATCACCGATCCCAAGGCCCTCGCGATCAATGCCGCTCATTTGCGGCAGTTGCCCATCGAAGAGCTGGTGCCTCACGTGGAGCGGTGGTTTCGCAGGCAAGGGCTCTGGCAGGACCGCTGGGCCGCCGCGGACAAGGAATGGTTCCTTGGGACGGTTGATTTGATCCGGTCGCGGTATCACACCCTCGAGGACTTCACGCGCCTGGGCTTGGCCTATTTCTTCGACGAGTATCCCTTCGCGCCCAAGGCGCTCAAAAATATCCGTAAGGATCCAGTGCTCGAACAGGCCTTTACGGAGTTGGCAAGGCGCTACGAGGCGACGGAAACCTTTGACTTGGAATCCACCGAGCAGATACTCAGAACCCTTTGCGAGGAGCTGGGTATCAAGGCCGGTTTGCTCATCAACGGCGTGCGCGCCGCCGTGACCGGACAGACCGTGGGCCCAGGCCTGTTCGATGTGCTCTTGATCGTAGGTCGGGAGAAAGTGGTTGACCGGCTGCGCAAGGCCGCCGCCATGGTGCGTGAGACCGCGGCGTCCTCGTAGTCGCCGCACTGGATAGGCTGCCTCCCGTCGGGTCACGGGCCATCCGCCACCCGTCGAGGCGCCGCACTACGACCTGTCGAGGAAGGCGGTTGCATGGGAACCGGGACGCACAGAGCCATGCCAAGCAGGCTGATTCGCGTCGGGCGGACCGCCGCCTGGTTTGCAGGATCATTCCTGCTGCACGGACTGGTCTTTGTTGCAGGCCTTTGGCTGATCCGCAACGCCTCGGTTGATGTTTCCGCGACACCTTCTCCACGGATTTTCGAAGTCCAGCCCGTTACACAGGGGCATCCAGGAGCCGGGTTGCGCCAGATCCCGGGGCGGGGGAAGACAGGGCTCACCTCGGTTCCTGCGCCTTCCAGGTTTCATGGCCATCCCGTCGTGGATCGGCCATTCCGTTCCAGGTCGTCGAGGCCCATGGCGCACCGCAGTTTGGCACCGAGACACAGGGCGGCATCTTCGAGACTGCCACCGCGAGAATCTCGGGAGGCTCGGGTGCGCAAAGCCAGAGGGATTCACCGCAGGACTTCGGAAGAGCAGGTGGCCGGGGCCAGGGTCGCGATGAAGACGCGTTCCCTCGAAATGCCGGACGGGGCACCGAAGCGTTTGGAGGCGACGTCAAAAGATTTGGTTGCCGTTCACGAGGTTTGGAACGGGGAACGCAGGTCTGCGGCATTGGCCCATGTGCAGGTTGCATCGGGCCGACGGGCGGGTCCTGTGACCGGGCGGTCGGCGCCTCCGGCCGGTCGCAGCAACTCTGCCGGGAACGGACTGGACAGGGCGGCTGTGGCGGCACGCATCCGCAGGGCCATTCGCCGGGTTCTCGTGTATCCCGTCAGGGCGCGGCGGCTCGGGTTGGAAGGAGCCATCCTCCTCTCTTTTCATATCGATCGCCTGGGCCGTGCAAGGAACGTTCGGATCCTGCGCAGTGCCGGTTCCTTGCTGGACCAGGCGGCGATCCAGGCCCTGCATCGGGCCGAACCCCTTCCGAAGTTTGCTCAAGAGGTGCGAATTCCCGTGCGTTTTCGCCTGGATGACTCATAAAATCGACCGGTCTCCACTCGGCCCGTCTGGGTCTGCGGCCAGGCCCGATTCCAAGGCGAGTTTGAAAAGAGGACCAAAGAAGTGGTATGTTTTCGGAACCGCCGGTAAGGCGGATGCTGCAGGTTTGGTGCTCGTCTGAGTCTGTCCGGCGAAGCGAACATTGCAGGACGTGGTTTTCGTTGGTGGGGGCTGGCGTGGCAAGGCGGCACAGACGGGGCCGCCGGGAGGTTGAGATGTTTCGAAGATGGAATTTACTGGGTAACGGCCTGGCGGGAGACATGCGTACGACTGTGTTCGGGATGCAAGGACGGCAGCAGGGGCTGGCGGTCCCGTTCGTCGTGCTGTTGGCCCTTGGAAGCGGCTGCGGATCGAATGGCGGTGCGCCGGCTTCATCGTGCGGGGACGGGGTGGTGGCCGGTGCCGAAGCCTGCGACGATGGGAACGTGGAGGCCGGAGACGGCTGTGACGAGAACTGCCAGGTCGAGGTGGGCTGGACATGCGAAGGCCAGCCCAGTGTCTGTCAGTCGAGCTGTGGCAACGGAATCGTGGACCCTGGAGAAGACTGCGACAGTGGAGGCCGTGACACAGCGGACTGCGATGCGGATTGCACTGCGGTAGAATGCGGGGATGGATACGTCAACGAGGCTGCTGGGGAAGTCTGTGACGGAGGAGGCCAGGATACGGCGGATTGCGATGCGGACTGCACCTTGGCCGAATGCGGGGATGGATACGTCAATGAGGCCGCGGGAGAGGTCTGCGACGAGGGCCGGGAGACAGAGCATTGTGACCCTGACTGCTCTCTGCCCGAATGCGGGGATGGATACGTCAACGAGGCTGCCGGCGAGGTCTGTGACGACGGCAACAGTGTGTCGGGAGATGGATGCAGCGAGGACTGTCAGTCCGACGAAATTTGTGGCAACGGCATCGTAGACCCCAACGAAGACTGTGACGAGGAAGGCCAGGATACGGCTGATTGCGACTCGGACTGCACCTTGGCCGAATGCGGGGACGGATACGTCAACGAGGCTGCCGGTGAGGTCTGTGACGACGGAGACGGAGATGCGGGAGACGGGTGCGACGGTGCCTGCCAGGTTGAGATGGGGTGGGATTGCGCAGGCTCTCCCTCTCTGTGCAGCCCTGTCTGCGGGGACGGACGATGTCTCGTGGCTGGTGGCGAAGATGCAGCCTCCTGTCCCCAGGATTGCAGGATGGCCATTGCAGCGGGAACGTCACACTCCTGCGCGATGCGACCCGACGGTCGGGTTTGGTGCTGGGGGAACAATATGGTTGGCCAATTGGGGATTGGGACGAACGCGAATCATCTGACGCCTGTGGAGGTGTCGAGTCTTCCGAACGTGGTGGGACTTTCCGGGGGGATATATAGCACATGCGCCCTGCTGGCCGACGGTCATGTCTGGTGCTGGGGATGGAATCAGTTCGGTCAACTCGGGGACGGGACGACCGTGAATCGGAACAGCCCGGTGCAGGTGTCGAACCTGACGAATGTCGTGGCAGTCGCGACAGGAAATTTCAACGCATGCGCTCTGTCGTCAGACGGAACGGTCTGGTGCTGGGGAGACAACAGCGTCGGCCAGCTTGGCGACGGCACAGTCGAGGAGCGGCACAGTCCCGTGCAGGTGGCAGACCTGACGAATGTCCAATCTGTCTCTGTGGGAATCGGCCATGTCTGTGCGGTGCTGTCGGACGAGACGGCCTGGTGCTGGGGGGGGAACAGGTTTGGGCAACTGGGGGACGGGAGCAGCGAGGAGCGGCACAGTCCGGTGCAGGTGTCTGGCCTGGCGAATGTCCGGTCCCTTTCAGCAGGTTCTTCCCATACTTGCGCGGTTCTGGCC
This sequence comes from uncultured Myxococcales bacterium, assembly GCA_964539505.1. Taxonomy (GTDB): domain Bacteria; phylum Myxococcota_A; class Polyangia; order HGW-17; family SLPX01; genus CAZIJS01. Next base: position 1,871 of record CAZIJS010000217.1, on the reverse strand, counting down.
GACGACACGGTTTGGTGTTGGGGGGCGAACTCCCACGGTACCCTCGGGGATGGGACGACAGTGGATAGTTCGAGTCCCGTGCAGGTGTCGAACCTGACGAATGTCCAGTCTGTTTCTGCGGGCGATGCCCATACCTGCGCTTTGCTGTGGGACGGGACGGTCTGGTGTTGGGGGGCGAACAGTTCCGGCGAGGTGGGGGACGGGACCACCGATGAACGCAGCAGTCCGGCACAGGTGGCGGACCTGGCTGACGTTGCGTATGTTTTTGCGGGAAAGTCGGACACCTTTGTCTGGTTGTCGGACGGGTCGGCCCTGGGTTGGGGAAGCAACTCGAGTGGCCAGCTCGGGGACGGGACCACCACCGAACAGCACAGCCCTGTGCCCGTGTTGCTGCCCTGAGGCCTGGGTAAATGGCTTCTTTGCCAGACGTTGGCTCGGAACAGAGGCTCGGAACAGATTTGGAGAAGAATGGTGGGCAGGAGAGTACCGCCGGGAGGATGAGATGACGCGACGAATCGGGTGTGTGGGCAGGTGCAGCCATTCAGGATGCGGCAGGGGCGGATTGGTCAGGACTGCTTCTCTGCGCAGGAGTCTGTTGGTGATGGCCGGGTTGCTGTCTGTCATTGGCGGTGGATGTGTCGTCGAGTTCAATGATTCGAGGTCTGTGTGTGGGGATGGGCTGTTGTCCGATACCGAAGAGTGTGACGACGGAAACCTGGAGAACGGCGACGGATGCAGCCGGGCCTGTTTCGTGGAGACTGGGTGGGATTGCGAAGGCGGCCCATCTACCTGCAGTCCGGTGTGTGGTGACGGGCGGTTGATTGGAGGCGAGGAGTGCGATGGGTCTGCAATGAGCCAAGTGGACTGTCAGGCGCTTGGGCTTGGTTCCGGGTACCTTGGGTGTTTGTCGAGTTGCCGGTTCGATGTGAGTGGGTGCCAGCAGCAGCCCGAATGCGGCAATGGGAAGCGAGAGTATGGGGAAGATTGCGATGGGGATGACATTGGAGGACAGACCTGCGAAGGGCTTGGGCTCGAGGAAGGTGCGTTGAGGTGTGGGGATGATTGTCGGTTCGATGTGACTGGGTGCGCAATCGCGGCTGAATGCGGGGATGGGATATTGGATGGGGCAGAGGAATGCGACGACGGGAATAGTGATTCTGGGGACGGCTGCGATGGGAGCTGCCATGTGGAGACTGGGTGGAATTGCAAAGGCGAGCCGAGCGTTTGTCAGTCGAACTGTGGGAATGGCAACCTGGACCCAGGTGAAGAGTGCGACGGGGGTGGTCAGGACAGGGCGGATTGTGACGCAGACTGCACCCTGCCCGAATGCGGAGATGGATACGTCAACTTGGTTGTTGGCGAAGAGTGCGACGGGGGTGGTCAGGACAGGGCGGATTGTGACGCAGACTGCACCCTGCCCGAATGCGGAGATGGATATGTCAACGAAGCTGCCGGGGAAGACTGCGACAACGGAATCCATGATACAGCGAGTTGCGACCGGGACTGCACCGTACCGGAATGCGGAGATGGCCATGTCAACGAGGCTGCCGGGGAGCAATGTGACGACGGGAATCTGGCGAATGGGGACGGGTGTGATGGAAGCTGTCAGGAGGAGGCTGGGTGGACTTGCGACGGCGAACCTTCTGATTGTGCGCCAATCTGCGGGGACGGACGATGCCTGGCAGAGGGGGGCGAGGGGCATACCACCTGTCCCCAGGATTGTGGGACGCTCGCCATTGCTGCCGGAACGGATCACGCCTGCGCGGTGTTGGGAGACGGGACGGCCTGGTGCTGGGGAGACAACGGATTTGGCCAGCTTGGGGATGGGACGACCACCGAACGGCACAGCCCGGTGCAGGTGTCGAATCTGA
>CAZIJS010000216.1:0-8021 GCA_964539505.1 uncultured Myxococcales bacterium | reverse complement strand
CCTGTTCGAATTCATGACCGTGGCCGACAACGTAGCCTTCCCGGTCTACTGGGTGGGAGGACTGCCCCCGGACGAACTCCGGCGTCGGGCTCTGGCCAGGTTGCGGGACGTGGGATTGGGCGGCTCGGAAGACAAGATGCCCTCTGAATTGTCCGGAGGCATGAAAAAGCGTGTCGGGATCGCCAGGGCAACCATCGCCAATCCCAAGATCGTGATCTACGATGAGCCCACGGCCGGCCTGGATCCCGTGACCACATCAAAGATATATGATCTGCTAAGGGACCTGCAGCAAAACAACCGCAGTACCGTCCTGGCGGTCTCTTCCGACGTGGTGGCCCTCAGAGGCTTCGTAGAGACCCTTGCCATGCTCCACGAAGGAAGGCTGCTCTATCACGGCCCAGAGCAGGAACTAGACGCCTGCAGCCAGCCTGTGGTACATCAGTTCATTCGAGGAGACCTACAAGGGCCGCTTTGAAGGCCCCCTGAAAAAACGTCGATTTGGTCGGCCTTTTTCGGCCAGACTCTCCAAGAGGGGCAATGGATCGAACTGCATCCCACAAACCAACAGGCACAGGAGCAATCCTTTCGGGCCTTGTGACCGCCCCCCTGGCGGCATTGGGCTCTGGGGTCGTCGGAGCAGCAGAACACCTGGGCGGCATCGTGGTGCTCCTGGGAGCCTCTGTCTGGCGCATCGTGACCCTCCGCATGGACCGGGATCAACTCCTTCGAGCCCTCTATCAAATGGGTGTCCAGTCGGTCCCCATCGTAGCGCTCACGGCATTTTTCACTGGCGGAATCATGGTGGTGCAGGCAGGAGTCTTCGTAAAACGGTTCGGCGCCACGAGCATGGTAGGTTGGGGAGCTGGATACGCCGTGCTGAGGGAAATCGGCCCCATCCTCATCGGCCTGATGTTCTCAGGAAGGGTGGGCTCGAACAACACCGCGGAACTGGGCACCATGACCGTCACCGAACAGATCGACGGGCTCAGAGCCCTGGCCATGGACCCGATTTCCTATCTCGTGGCACCCAAGGTGGTGGCCATGATGGCCATGCTCCTCACCTTGACCGTCATTGGGGACCTGGTGGCCATTGCCGGATCCGCGCTGTTTGGAAAGCTCTTGCTCAACGTGGAATTCGGCGTCTTTTTCCAGAGTTTTGGATGGCTGGGCCTCACGGACCTGTTCCACGGTCTCATCAAGGCAACGGTGTTTGGAGGCATCATCGCCCTGACATCCTGCCACTTCGGCATCACGGTCAAAGGTGGCGCCGTGGGCGTGGGCCGCGCCGTGAATGCAGCCGTGGTGGCCTCGGCTCTCGGCATCGTCATTTCAGACTATTTTCTCACTTTCCTGATGACGTGACCCATGGACCAGACCGAAAAACGAGACCTCTCCTTGCGTGCCCTCCAGGAAGAACCATTCTGGATACGAGTGCCCAGGTCCGTCGGCGCAGGAACCATCGCCATGCTCACCGCTGCCGCCACACTCCTGTCCGTGGGCGCCAGGAGCATCCGTGGCAGTTTCGTGGGACGCCGCCCCAAGGGAGAGGTGGTTCGACAGATGGAACAGGTGGGAAACAAGTCCCTCCTGTTCGTCACCGTCACCATCGGGTTTCTCGGCATGGTGCTCGTCTACCAGGTTTGTCTCCAGATCGAAAAGATCACGGGAGATATGTCCCAGGTGGGCTCCGAGTTCATCAAAGGAATGGTCCATGCCTTCGTGCCGTCTTTGACCGCCATGATGCTGGCCACGCGTGTCGGAGCCGGCATCGCTGCGGAGATAGGATCTATGATGGTCACCGAACAGGTCGACGCCTTGCGCATGTGCGGCGTGGATCCGGTGGACTATCTCGTGGTGCCGCGATTCCTGGCGTCGGTGAGCATGACCGTGGTGCTCTCCCTCTACGCTCTCGTGGTTTCGGTGCTGGCCGGCGCGCTCATGGCCTATGCGTCTTACCACGTCAATCCCACCACATTTTTCAACTTCGACAAAGTGACGGTGGGCGATGCGGTGGTGGGGCTGACCAAGAGCATTGCTTTCGGTGCGGCCATCCCCATCGTATCAGGTTATTGCGGTCTGACGACTCGAGGAGGCTCCGAAGGAGTCGGCAAGGCCACCACCAGGGCAGTGATCAACAGTTCCCTGGCAGTGATCATCCTGGATTTCGTCATTTCCTCCCTGGGGTACTATTTTCTGCAGTCCCGGGGCATGTGACGGTGCACCATGACCATCGAATTCCGTGACATCCACAAATCCTTCGGCAAAAAGAAGGTCCTGCGTGGTGTCTCCTTCACCGTGCAAAAAGGAGAGGTTTTCTTCGTCATCGGGACGTCGGGCGTGGGCAAGTCCGTGACCATCAAGCACATCGTCGGGCTGCTGCAGCCGGACTCCGGCGAGATCCTCCTGGATGGCAGGGCGGTACAGCACCTCAAGGAAAAGGCCTACTATCCCATCCGGAAACGATGCGGCATGGTGTTTCAGAGTTCCACCCTCTTCGATTCCATGAGCGCCGTGGAAAACGTGATGCTTCCGCTGCGCAAGCACAAGAAAATGAAACCATCCCAGGCCAGGTCACGCGCCATGGAACTGCTCGCCGACGTGGGAATGGATCGCTACGCCGATGCCTATCCGGCCCAACTCGGCGATGGGATGCGCAAAAGGGTCGCCATCGCCAGAACCCTGACCCTCGACCCGGAATACGTGCTCTTCGATGAGCCCACCACGGGTCTCGATCCAGTATCCGCCAGGCGGGTGGACCAATTGATCTACAAGTTGAGCCGGGAGATGTCGGTGACATCCATCGTGGTGTCCCACGACCTGGTGAGCATCTTTTCCATCGCTGACAGAGTCGCCATGATTTACCAGGGCAGGGCCCACGTGGTGGCCAGCCCGGCAGAACTCAGGGCAAGCCCCGACCCCATTGTTCAGCAATTCATTTCAGGAAGGTCCCAGGGGCCCATGGAGACCCCTGGGTTCTGAATCATCGGCAATAATCCGGAGCGCTGCCGTCACAAGTCGCTGGTCCCTCAGGACAGTGGCTGTCACATCGTACCCACCTTGTGCAGGTATCGACACCAGCAATGGGCACACAGAGATTCCAATCGAGGTGATGGATATCCGTCACAGGCTTACATTCCATGTAGGGCCCACATTCATCCTGATTCCCGGGAGTGCATTCCGGCAGGCAGTCCTGGATGCCACCCACGTCCACGCAAGAGCCGCTGATACAGTCCATCAACGACTGACAGGGCATACAACTCCCCCTGCCGCCCGACGGGGCCGAACAAGACCCGGTCCTGGGCACGCATTGCGGCCCCAGGCCCGTCACATCCGCGCAGAAGAATTCATCCGGGCAGCGGTTGTGTTCGTCGCATGGAGCCGAACAATAGCTCACCCCGGTCTGGCTGGACGTGAGGCACGCTCCATCCGCAGCGCACTGCCCGGAATGATAGCAAGGCGCACAGAGGCTGCCGTCACCCGTGCAAGCGCCGTAGTCCTTGAAACACTGGTAGGTCTGGGCACCCAGTTGCCCGCATTCACCGCTGCACCAGGAGCAATCCGCCACCCACTTGCCGGTCGCGGCGCACCAGAAGGCTTCCTTGCACGTCGCATCCGTGGGGCAGGTGTCGCTCTGGCTGGGATTGCAGGCCGTGGCGCAGTAGCTGTCTCCACCCACCGCAGGATCGGCTGCAACGCACTTCTCATTGTTGTAGCCACACTGGACGTCCGACGCACAGGGCTCACAGAAATCCCTGCGCAGACAATAATGGACGAGTTGCCCCTGGGCATCCATGGCCTCCCGGCACACCATCCTAGGGCCACAATCGAAGTCTGAGTCGCAGGTCGTGGTACAGTACGAATTTGGATCTTCGTTGCCACTGGAGATACAAACATACCCAGCCGCACAGTCATTGATGGCGCAAGAATGCCCCAAGGTCCCTGTGCCCCCGTCTTCCGGCACGAACACACAGTGATTTTCCCCTTCCACCACAGTGCAATACGTGCCGGTGGGGCAATCGGTCTGGGTCTCACAAGGGTGATTGCAGACACCCTGGTCGTCGCACTCATCCACGACGCAATGACCATCGCCTCCGCAATAGGTTCCTTCGCCGCAATCGGAGTGTCTGCTGCATGGTTTCGTGCAGACCCCGCTGCTGCAATCATTGGGAATGCATCCCTTGGTGCCGTTTTCCTCCGCGCAGAAGGTCCCCGCAGGACATCCAGAATCGTTGGCGCATGGGGCACCACAATATCCCTGCACGCAGGAAAACTGACTCGAACAGTCCTCGGGTCTGTTGCATACCTCTCCTGGACCGAGGGGCGTTCGACAGACCCCGCCGATGCACAGATACCCTTCCGCCTGGCGGCAGTCCTGATCGTCCTGGCATGTGGGAAGACACCAGTAACCTCCGGCAATCTTCGTGCATTCCCCGGAGGAACAGGTCATCGTGTCGGCGCAGCTCTTCGTGCACATGCCCCCGGGAAGGTCCGCCAGGCAGACACCGTCGCAGGAGGTCTTGTTGTCACAAGCGGCCCCCACCTTTTCCCCGGGATTGGAACAAGCCGTTCCCCAAAGCAATGCTCCCAACAGCATTGCCACGATGATTTTCTTTTGATAGGCAAACAACGAAATCCTCCTCATGTCAGAAACGTCCGACCGGCAGCATACGCCAACGAAAAAACAGGCCAAGATCCGATGGAAAAAGAGTTTTGCTTGACCTGCAAAATCAAAGTCCCTAGACTATACGGACCTGCGCAAGGCTGGTCAACTCTAAACCCAATTGACTGGTCTTTTGCTTGGTCAGCCGAAAAACGGCTTTAAAAAAACACGGTTGGATTCCATTGACGAGAGCATTTTGCCGATTCCTTTTGCTATGACATCAACACGGAGCATCTCATGAAACGACCCATCATTTTGTTGTTCGCTGCTCTCCTCGGGCTGTCTGCCACGGCCTGCAGCGACGACAGCGGACCCTCTCAGTTTGTGGGAGGCGGCACCTTGGGCTCTGCCTGTGCCTGTGACAGTGACTGCAAACCCTTCGGCAATTGGTCTGCAATGTGCGTCAAGGGAATTTGCATGGCAGAACCAGCCGGAGACTGCAACTCTGCCGATCCTTGTCCCGACGGCACCACCTGCATCACCTACGAGCACGACGGAGACAGCATCGCGGCATGCAGTATGGCCTGTGCAAACCAAGATCTCGAATGCCAGGGCGAATGCGATCCCCAGACAGGGGCATGCATCCCCAGGGCCGACGACAATTGTCTCCTGGGCTGCTGCAGCGTCGCCGATCCACCAGTGGCGGGGCCAGACGGGCCGGACTACCCGGACAACGACTGGGATCGGCCCATTTGCGGCGGAAGTGACTACCCTTGCCCGCCCTATGGCAAGCGCGTAGGCCGTGTCATGGGCAACGAACAGTTTCTGGCAGCGAATCAGGCCGCCGACCGTCTCAGCCATGGCGAGGGCCTGGTGGACATGAGAGACCTCTATTTTTCGGATCACAAATTGATTATCATCCTAGCGGGAGCCGGGTGGTGACCCGTCTGTGCAACGGAGGCCGGGAGCCTCCAGGCGCTTGCAGAACAGTACGCCGGACAGGTTCTCTTCGTGGGCATCGAAATGGAAGACAATGCCGGTGATCCCGTGACACGTGATTTCGTGACGCATTACGCGGCTGGAAAAAATTGGAAAGACGTGGTCGCCTTGGCGGATCCTCTCGAAAGTATGTTTGCCTACGCGCCACAACCTGCGGTGCCCCTTTTCATCGCGATCGATGCCGGCACCATGAGAATCCTCGACCTGTTCGTTGGCGGTTTCTCCAGCCAAAGCAGCCGCATTCAGTTCATCGAACGAAATCTCAACCAAGTGTCTCAGTAGTTCCCCACGATCCCTCAAACGTTGGGAGACAAAAACTCACAAAATCATTGCCATCAACAAGTCACAGAGTTATTATCACGGTCGTCGACTTCCAGAACACAGCCACACGGAGGAAACCATGAGCAAGAACACAAAAATTATCGCGATCGTCGGTGCAGTGCTAATCGTGATCCTTGTGTTGTACTCCGCGTTCACCAAAGGTGGATGCAGCGGTGCCATCGACGCATGGAAGGGAGTGCTCGGCTGCCAGACCAAGAAGAAAGCCACCAAAAAGAAAGGTCACTCCCGCGACTTCTGTGTGCAGCATCCAAATGACAAGGCCTGCCAGGCAAAAACTTCCCAGAAGGGCGGCGATGAAGGCGACGAAGAGGAAGCAAGACCCGCCCGTCCTGCAGCCGGCGGCGCGGTAGCCCGCCCGGCCGGTACTCCTGCCCGTCCCGCTGCGCGAGGAGGTATGGCGGCAGACGACGACTAGACCAAGCCACTCTCATATCTCGAGGCGGGCCCACTTCTAAGAGCCGCTGTTCTCACCGTCCATTTCATGCCCCCAACCAATCTACATCGCCAGGTCAGCTGTGAGCGCTGGGCGGACCTCGTCGCCCCTGCGGAACAGCGGACGACCATTGTGTCTCTGTGGTGGAACCATCTCCCGAGTCTCCCCCCCCCGCTCGCCCTGCGAGGCGACGACCTGCGCGTTCTCATGGGACGCTTCCTCGACGCCATGTCAGAGGCCCTCTGGGCTCAGCCGTGGGACACGAACCATCCCGCTTTCCGGGACACATCCAAATCAGCCTCGGTGATTGCTGGATGGCTGGCATCCCTTGGAGTCGGACCGGGCTGGGTCGTCACTCTGTTCTCTCAACTGGCCACTGTCGCCATCGACGGTCTGAACGGGCCTTGTCCAGACTGGCCCAGCCTCCTCGACCAAATCGCCTCTTTGGCAATGGAAGCCTATTTCGTCGTGGTGAGAGAAAAAACGGAAGATGAGCGAGCCAAGCTTCTGTCGCAATACACACCCATCGTTCGGCTCAACGAAAATCTCCCGGCACTCATCGCAGTGGCGAATCCACCGCCGGAAACATGGGAGGACCTCCTGGACAGGCTGCTCACGGAAGCAGTCCGCACAGGCGCTTCCCGCATGATCGTGGACCTATCCTATGCGGCTCTTCCAATTCGACGTGTCTTGGCCAGTTTGCAGCGATTCGCCAAGCACAAACACGCCAGGCCCCGACAGGTCCTGGTCATTGGAGTCAGTCCGAGTGACCTTCCGCCAGAGTCGAACCTGAGGGCAATCTCCTCCCTCGCCCAGGCACTCGCCGACGAGAAAAACGGCCCCTCGATCTGAACGTCACCCGATGTCTCTCGAAACGTTTCCATCGCCTCGCTCTCATGCGATGGTGACTTCCCCGTCGGCCAAGCCTCGCCATCCATCCCTGTCTGGTTCTTGCCGCCCCCCGGCGAATCCGAACGAACCTGTGAGGCCTGGATGGAGACACCGATCGCCGGAGATGACCTTCCACCGCATGGCCAGAGCGCCGGCCCCGCCGTCCCAAGGCCACCGCGTGCCTCACCTTGACACGCGGTCGAACTCGTGAAGCTGCTTTTCGACGCCCAGGTGCATACCGAGAAAAGGTCGCAGCAATCCTGGCAAAATCCGAAAAACGGGATAACTTTCGGCGAGAGCCCAAAACCACCCCGAGAACGGGCCTGCGCCATCCCCGCTCTGTCACCGCTGCAGCCAGGCAATAGCCCGCTGCACTGTTGAATCCCGTCTTACCCGCCAGGACCCGAAAGCGCCGGCGGAAAAGAAAAAGATTGGTATTGAGATAGTTGACGTGGTGCCGCCTGGGCCACACAGCCCTGAGATAATGCTCCGGCGTCGTCGTGACCCGATGCAATATGGGTTGGCGCATCACCGCCTGAAGGATCGCGGTCAGCTCCCAGGCGGTGGAGACGTTTCCATGATCGATGCCCACTGGATCTTCAAAATGCGTGTGTCCCAACCCCATGGCCCGGGCTCTCCTGTTCATGGCCTCGGTGAGTTGGACGGGTGAAAGCCCCACCGCCCTTCCCAATGCGGAAACCGCTGCGTTGTCGGAGGCCAGCAAGGCGGCATAGAGGAGATCTCGATTGCGATATT
>CAZIJS010000215.1:0-8107 GCA_964539505.1 uncultured Myxococcales bacterium | reverse complement strand
AATTGATTGATACTTCCTGAACGATGGGCTGGACCGTCTGGGTCCCCATGGGCATGGACGCCTCGGCCAACTTTTCGAGGCGATGCCGAGCAGATTCCAGGACCGAAGATTCCACGCCACCCTCTGCTGAATGCTCCTTCTCGATGGCCTGCAGTTCCGCACGCACCCGTTCGAGCAATGGAATGTCAGGGAGCCTCACGGTGGGCGCCAATGCGATTTCTTCTTGTGAAGAGCCAAGCCTGACCCCCTTGGAAGCCAAATACATCCGCACCGATTGAGCCGCGGAATTGAGTCCCTCACGCAACGCCGGCCTGTCTTCGAACTGTCGGCTGAGATGGACCAACCCTCCACTACAAGCCTCCAACCGATGCGTTTGTGATGCCAGGCCGATTTGTAGATGGCTCACCGACAAAGTCGGGCCGGCATCTTCGGGATCCCGCCCTACCGCATCCAAGAGCCTGCGGTGGACCGCAGCCAGTTTCCTGGCCAAGCTCAATATATCCCTTGCCTGGGAGCCGCGCACCCTCAGTGACTCTTTTTCGACACCCAGCCTGGAAGCCACGGTTTGCACTCCCAGGACCAGATGTGTGATCTCATCGATGTCCTTCTTCGTGGATGCAAGGCGCAACATCTCCAACGCCTCTTCCACCACACGGAGGACCAGTGCAGATACCTGGTCGGCTCCCAGTTCCAACCTGCGTGGCCCATCGTCGGACTCATCCTCCAGCGTCGGTTCCTGGATACCCATCAGACGCCACAGCCCCATGCCCATGCCCATCAATCCCACGACAACCATGCCCGCGCCGACCCACAGAGCGCCATCGAAAGGCTCCCTCAAGCCAAGGGGCAAACCGGCGCCTGCGAGCAAAGCCCCTGCCAAAAGCATGATCCAACCAAACATTTGTGTCGTCACTCTCCAGTCTCAACGAAAATATCGTTTTGACCCACAGCCATGGGGAAGGCTCCGCAAACGCCATGGTCGATGGGTATTTTAACAGATTGGATAACCGTACGTCTAGGAAGGCAAACGGGAAGGACAGCCCCAGATGAGAACCTTCCCTGCGCAATATCCTAAGACCAGCCATCGGCAGAACGCAGCATCCAGCCACGCATCCGCTTCCGTTTTCTATTGATTCTATGGTCTCTGTCTATTATTTCACAAACAAGGAAAGCCCCTGGAGGTGGTTCCATGGCCGAATCCGAGTCACATCGCATCTACGCAGACCACAACGCCACCAGCCCGGTCCGGCCGGAAGCGGTCCAGGCCATGCTCACCGTCCTGGAACAGGTCCCGGGTAATCCTTCCAGCATCCATCGCGAGGGGAGAGAGGCTTCCGGCTTCCTGGAAAAGGCACGTGCCCAGGTGGCGGGGCTGGTGGGCGCAGAACCACGAGAGGTCGTCTTCACCAGCGGTGCCACAGAAGCGGCCAACCTGGCGATTCGGGCCCTGACCGCGCGCTTTTCTTCTGGACGGATTGTCCTGTCGGCCATCGAGCACCCGGCAGTGGCCAATTCCTGCGATCTCCTCCGACATCGAGGTTTCCAGGTGGAAGTGCTCCCGGTGACCCGCCAGGGGACCCTGGACATGGAGCAGGCATCCCGCGCCCTGCGCAGCAAGGCGCTCGTTGTTTGCGTCATGCTGGCCAACAACGAGGTGGGAACCATCCAGCCCATCGAGGACCTGGCCCCGTTGGTACGGGATGTCGGCGCGTTCTTCGTGGTGGACGCGGTCCAGGCGGCGGGCAAAATCCCAGTCGATATCCAGAAACTGGGGGCTGACATCCTCCTCCTTTCCGCCCACAAATTCGGTGGCCCGAAGGGCGTGGGCGCCATGGTGGTGCGACGGGGCACGCGACTGGAACCGGTCCTTGGAGGAGGAGGCCAGGAGTTCGGATTGAGACCGGGCACGCAGAATCTTCCGGGCATCGCCGGCATGGGGGCCGCCGCCGAGGCGGCACGGCGGGACCTGCCCAAGGAGCGAGAGCGCCTCGAAGACCTGCGAGACACCATGGAAAAGGCCCTGGTTACGAGACTGGACGGAACGCGCGTGATGGGTCACACTGCATTGCGGCTGCCCAACACGAGCAACCTGGTGTTCGACGCAGTGGAGGGCGATGCCCTGCAGATGAATCTCGACCTGGAAGGTATCGCCGTTTCTACCACGTCGGCCTGCTCAGCGGGAACCGGAAGGCCCTCCAGGGTGCTTCAGGCCATGGGCCTCGACTCTGTCACGGCCGCTTCATCGATCCGGATTTCCCTGGGCTGGACCAACGGCGACAAAGATGGAAAACGAATCGCCCGGGTCGTCGAAGCCACAGTGACTGCTTTGAGGAAATGACACCTGCGATCACGTGACACCCATGGAGATACCGTCTTCATGAAAACTTCGTCGTGAGGAGTGCTCAAATGCGTGAATCTCTCATCGAACGCATCAATCGACTGCGCAGGGAACGCAACGCCGTCATCTTGGCGCATAACTATCAACTCCCCGAGATCCAGGATATCGCCGACGAGGTGGGAGATTCTCTCGAGTTGGCGCGCAAGGCAGCCAGGTCCGAAGCGGACGTGATCGTCTTCTGCGGCGTCCGCTTCATGGCCGAAACCGCTGCCCTTCTGGCTCCAGACAAGACGGTCCTCCTGCCGGAACCAACCGCCGGCTGCCCCATGGCCGACATGGCCCGGGCCGAAGACGTACGCAGGCTCAAGGAGAGCCATCCAGGCGCAGCCGTGGTCTGCTACGTGAACACTTCGGTGGAGGTGAAGGCCGAATGCGACCTTTGTTGCACCTCGGCGAACGCCGTCAAGATCGTCGAGACCATCGAGCCCGAACGTGAGGTCATCTTCCTGCCCGACAAAAATCTGGGACATTACGTCCAGACCCGACTGAATCGTCCGCTCATCCTCTGGCAGGGCTTCTGTCCCAGCCATGTGCGTATCTTGCTCCAAGATGTGCAGCGCGCGCGGCACGATTTTCCAGGGGCACTCATCATGGTTCACCCGGAGAGCCCGTCCGAGGTCGTGGAAGCCGCGGACATGGCCCTGGGCACGGGGGGCATGTGCCGGGTCGCCAGAGAGGCCGAGCAGGACACCATTGTCGTGGGAACGGAAATCGGGATGCTCCATCGCCTCAGAAAAGAGAACCCAGACAAGCGCTTCGTACCCCTGGCGGAACAAGCCGTCTGCAGGAACATGAAAAAGACCACCCTGGAATCCGTCGACCGAGCCCTGTCGGACATGACCGAGCAGGTGACCATTCCCAAGGAAATCGCGGCCAGGGCCTTGGCATCGGTACAAAGGATGGTGGAAGTAGGGTGACGAGGCGCATCATCGTCGGAATGAGCGGAGGGGTCGACTCGGCGGTGGCCGCAGCACTTCTGGCCGAGGCGGGCTGGGACGTGGTCGGTGCCACGGTCCGGCTCTGGCCCTGCAGCCATGACCAACCAGACAGGGCATGCTGTACCAGTGATGACATCTCTGCAGCCAGGCAAACTGCCGCGATGCTGGAGATCCCTCACTACGTCGTCGAAGCGTCCCTGCGCTTCCGAGAAGAAGTCCTGCGGCCGGCTTGGCAGGAATACGAACGAGCACGGACGCCCAATCCCTGTATTCGTTGTAACGAACTGGTCAAATTCGCGTCGCTCTTCGACCTGGCCGAAAAGCTGGGCGCAGAAGCAATCGCCACGGGGCACCACGCAGGTATCGTCAAAGACGTCAATGGACACTGTCTCCTCGCAAGGGGGGCGGACAGAAACAAAGATCAAAGCTATTTTCTCTTCCGGCTCCTGCCGTTGCTCTGCAAAATCCAGTTCCCCATCGGAGGTCTGACCAAGGCACAAGTCCGTGCCAAGGCGCAAGCCCTGGGATTGGACGTGGCGGATCGGCCCGACAGCCAGGATGCCTGCCTCGTCAAGAGCGGCTCGGGCCGCACTGATTTCGCGGAGGCGCTCCGGGAACTTTTTGGAGCGCCGGCCAGACCCGGTGCCATGGTCGACGGACAGGGCAGGCGCCTGGGCAGCCACCAGGGCTACCATCGATTCACCATCGGCCAGAGACGAGGAATCGGGGTGGCATCCAATCAAGGCAGACTCTACGTCACCGCGTTGGACCCGGACCGGGCCCTGGTGGTGCTGGGCCCACGCGAGCAGCTCCTCAGCCAGGGGTTGGTGGCCAGTGACCTCATCTGGGACGGCCCAATGGAACCAGGCGACTTCGAAGTGCAGATCCGGTATCGCCACAAGGCCGTGGCCGCCTGGATCCAACCCCACGGGAGCGAAGTCCTCGTCCGGTTCCGAGAGCCCCAGCCCGCCGTCACCCCTGGACAGGCGGCGGTGTTCTACAGGGGAGACATCCTGCGGGGCGGCGGCTGGATCCAGCGAGCGCTCCAAGCAGACGATCCCATCCTGTCCGACCTGCCCGCCCCGGCAACGTCGTCCCGCTCAGAAACGCAGAGCCCGGCATGAACCGCTACGCAGCCCAGATTGCCTTGTCCGAAATCGGCGAGCAAGGCCAACGACGACTGTCCGAATCCAAAGCCGCCGTCGTGGGCTGTGGAGCCCTCGGCACCCACGCCGCCGAGCTCCTGGTTCGCGCTGGCGTCGGGTTCCTGCGCATCCTGGATCGAGACATCGTGGACCTCACCAACCTCCACCGCCAGGTCCTGTTCGACGAACGGGATGCCAGGGACGAACGGCCCAAGGCCGAGGCCGTAGAAGATCATCTGCGTGCAATCAACTCCGAGGTGACCATCGAATCGTTGGTCCTGGACTTCAGGCCGGCAAATGCCATCGAGGTTCTTTCGGGAATGGACGTGATCTTGGATGCCACGGACAATTTCGAAGCCCGTTACCTGCTCAACGACGCAGCGGTGCAACTGGGCATACCCTGGGTCTACGGCGGGGTCACCGCCACCGAAGCCATGGTCCTGCCGATCCTGCCCGGCGAGAGTGCCTGCCTTCGGTGCCTGTTTCCCGATCCACCGGTCCCCGGAAGCCTTCCGACCTGTCAAACCTCCGGAGTCATCAACACAGGACCGGCATTGGCTGCGGCGCTCCAGGTCACCGCAGCAATCCAGTTTCTCATCCAAGGTCGCTGCCCAGGCCAAGACTACCTCCATATTCTTGACCTCTGGAGCTGGCGTTCACGCAATGTCCCAGTGGCTCGCTCCGAGTCCTGCCCCACCTGCGGAAAGAGGCACTTCGATTTCCTGGATGGCCAGAAGGCCTCCAGGGCAGAAGTGCTCTGTGGACGAGACTCGGTCCAGGTTTTTCCCCCGACCCCGGTGGACCTGGATCTCGGGGCCATTGCGCGAAGACTCAGTGAAACGACTCATGCACAATGGCAGGGCTCTCTTCTCCGGTTGGACATGGACGGACACCGAATCTTGCTCTTTCCAGACGGACGCATGCTGGTGCGACAAACCACGGACACCAAGTTGGCCAGAGTTCTCTATGCCCGTCTGGTGGGCATCTGAGGAAAAGGATGAATCCATGCAAGTGACCACGAGCTTTTTCGGTCCCATCAAGAAGCCAAGGGTCCAGGGGCCTGTCCAGCTCCCGGAAGGCGCTCTCGTGGCGGACCTCCTTGCAGTGCTCGGCTATCCGAAACACCATTGGAACGGCATCTTGGTGCTCAGGAACCAACGACGACTCAGCGTTTCAGACAATCTCCAGGACGGCGACGCCGTGGAACTCACCATTCGCGTGGGAGGCGGCTGATGGATACGGTCTCCCATCTTCCAGGCCCCTGGGGACTGCCGTCGGCAGCATAGAGCCTGCCGACGACCTCGGTACCATGTCCGTTCTCGCCTTTATTCCTCCAGGGCACCACGAACTGCCCGTCTTGTGCCATGGCCAACAAGATTTGGCCGATAGACAATGAAACGCACCCGCTTCCAAAACAGCTTTAATGCTTGTTTTTCCCTTGATTTTTTGCGTTGAAAATCAAAGCATAAATGTGATAATTTGTTTTTTTCATAGACCAAGCAAGGTGGAAAAAGAATCGATTTCGATCTGTCGTCGAGACGTCGTGATCGGAGAATCGCACGTGACACAATCGGACGAAACCAACAACCGGACTGAAAGCGACCCAAGAGGCGAGGCATCAGAACCGGAAAGTTCGAAGCGAGACATGCATTTGGAGTCCACCCGGGTGGGCTACGGCATCGAACCAGGCCAAGCCGCATCTATGGTGGACACGAGCGCCGTACGACGCGTGGCCGAACGCTTGGTCGGCGACATCACGCTTCCCGAGGCCCCGTTTCTCCAAGACACTCCGAGCCTTCGAGACATCCAGGGGCAATCGTCGGTCACCGTCACGGATTCGGGCTCCTTGGTTGTGCCGGCTCCCGAAGAGCCGAGCCCCGAAATGCAGATCGAGAAAAATCAAGTCGGCGATGGTCCCGCCCCTGCCGGCGCCACAACGACCAAGCAAGCAGTGAACGAGGCACTGGCCGACATGCCGTCCTCCCTGGCGGCTTCTTCCATCGACCAGGCAGAAAACGAGGATGCCCAGCCAAGCGGTCCGGACGCGCCGGAAGCAGAGACGGTCCCAGTCCGGGAGGCGCGACCCGACGGGACTGCGGCCAACCGGGAATCCCGCAGACTCCAGTCGTCTTCTCTCGTCATCGAAGCTGAACCAGCGCCCCTGGGCAGTATTCCGGATGTGCCCGAAATTCCGGTCCAACGACGCACGAGACAACGGAGGGCTTCACTCTGGGATTCAATCGATGGGACGGCCGAAGAACCAGAACCCCTCGGACCGGTCCCAACGAGCGATTCGGGTGAAGACTCAGATTCCTGGGATCTCCTCGATGACAGTCCCGTGGGATCTTTGCCGCCCCTCGGGCAGGTGTTGCAGGACGCGTCCGAACAGCAACGTGAAGAAGACGACACGACCAAGGTCAAGACACATCGAATTCGGGCCATGGACATGTCGGACTTGTTCACATCACCCGGGGACGATACGGGTCTGAAGGGAATCTTCAGGCTCTCGAGCCAGAGTCTTCCGATTCTGGACGATTCCAAGGCGGATGGTGGACAACGAGATCTAGACCTTGCCGGCAGCGATGGTAGACAACAGGGACAATCTGAAGAAGAAGAGCCCACGGTGGTCTGGACCACCGGCGCCAACGGCAATTCCAAGTCGTCATCCAGCGCTCCCACAGCCGAAAATGAGGATCCGGGACTCATTGCCCTCGATGAGACGGTCCTGAGCCATCCGTCACAAGAATCGGTGGTTTTAGAAAAAGAAACCAGAAGGTCGAAAGAAAGCCAGCGCCCGCGTTTGTCGGCAAAAATCACCGACACCACCAAATGGTCTCGCGATGACATCATCGCCGGGAAGTACCAAGTGGAAGAACGCATCGGTTCAGGCGGCATGGCAAAAATTTTCAAGGTGGTCCATCGGGATCTGGGCAAATCGTTCGCCTTGAAAATCATCCATTCGAGTCTGTCCGACGATCCGTCCGTCCGGGAAATGTTCTACCGGGAAGCTCGGTTGGCGAGTTCCATGGATCATCCCAACGTGGTTCAGGTGACTGATTTCGGCGAAGATCCTCGGTTCGGAGCCTTCATCGTGATGGAGTACCTCCAGGGAGAAACCCTCCATGCCCGGCTGAATCGGGAAGGCGCCATCAAGGTTGCCACGGCATGCGAGGTCATTCTCCAGGTCGCGGAGGCCCTCTATTTCATCCATTCGCGCGATGTGGTGCATTGCGACATCAAGAGCGAAAACATCTTTCTCATCGACGCCACCACGTCCGGCCGCAGGCGCACCCAGGTCAAACTCCTGGACTTCGGACTCTCGGCGGCACTAACGGCCTCTTCACCCGACGCCGCATCCGCGGTGAAAATCGGAGGCACCCCGGCCTACATGGCCCCGGAACGCATCCGGCGCGAACCGCCCACCCCCAGAACCGACATCTATGCACTGGGCGTGCTGTTCTACGAAATCATCACAGCATCTTTGCCCTTTTCGGGGGACATGGAACAAGCACTCATGGGGCATCTTTACGAGGAACCAGCCCCCCCCTCCACGAAAGCTCCGTTTCCCGTCGATGAACGCATCGACCAACTCATTTTGAAGGCATTGAGCAAGGATCCGCAAGACA
>CAZIJS010000214.1:0-8187 GCA_964539505.1 uncultured Myxococcales bacterium | reverse complement strand
TGCGGCCCACTGGGACCGATACGGGGGTCCCAGGCTCAACCGAATCTGTCATGGCTTCGGGGACCAGGTAGGAGAGCAGTCCGAGAATCGGAACGGATACCGCCACCTGCACTGCCCTTGGTTCCGCCTGGGACATTGCCTCTGGTGCATCGTGGGCCAATGTGTTCGATTCGTCGTGGGTCGCCTTTTTCGATTCGGTCTGGGGCATTGCCTCTGATTCCTGGTGGGGCACCCTGTCTCGATTGCTGACCATCATCGCCTTTCGTTGTCGCCTGCTGTATCCCAAGAACAGGAACCATTGGGAGTGGTTTTCGTCAAGAGCGCGTCCCGCCGGGAAAACGACAGGAGGATTCACCAGTGGATTTGGTGCTTGACTTGATCCCCTCACCTGGAGATATATCGCAAAAATCGAGCGGCAAACGAGCCGAGTCGCGGCGCACCGGGCAACGCGCCGTCCCAGGCGACGGTTCGGGCTGCTGCTTCCAGCCGGGAGAGACCTCATGGAGCAGACATCGAGGCGGATCATGGACGCGCAGGCCATGGCGCGGACTCTGCGTCGGATAGCGTCCGAAATCGTGGAACGCAACCAGGGGACCGAGGGCCTCTGCCTGGTGGGGGTCTGGACGCGGGGGGTCCCCCTGGCCAAGCGGCTCGCAACACTCATTCGAGAGAAGGAAGGGCTGGACGTTCCGTTGGGAACCGTGGACATCACGCTCTACCGCGACGATGCGGCCACGACTCTTCCCGATCCCCAGGTGGGGCCAACCAAGCTGGAGTTCGGGATCCGCGGCAAGAGGGTCATCCTGGTGGACGACGTGCTGTTCACCGGAAGGACGGTGCGCGCGGCATTGGATGAACTCATGGATTTCGGTCGACCAAGAAAGGTGGAGTTGGCGGTGCTCATCGACCGTGGCTGGCGGGAACTCCCGATTCAGGCCGACTATGTGGGCGTCTCGGTGGAGACCGCCAGAGACGATCGTGTCTTCGTCCGGGTCCAGGAGGAAGACGGCCTGGACGAAGTAGTGATGCAGACGGCTGCCGACGGGAGGTGAAGCATGGAAGTGGAGTTCAATCACCGCCATCTCCTCGGGATAGAGCAACTGTCCCGGGACGATATCTTGACCATCTTGGATCTGGCCGAGACATTTAAGGAGATTTCGGACCGACGGATCAAGAAGGTGCCGACCCTGAGGGGAAAGACTGTGGTCAATCTCTTCATGGAGCCCTCCACCCGGACCCGCGTGTCCTTCGAGGTGGCTGAAAAGCGGCTTTCGGCGGACGGCGTCAACATTTCGATTTCCACCTCTGCGGTGGTCAAGGGAGAGACGCTCCTGGACACGGCTCGCAATCTCGAGGCCATGAATCCAGATGTCATCGTGATGCGGCATTCGGCGGCCGGCTCTCCTCATTTTCTTGCCCAACGGATCGATGCAGCCGTGATCAATGCAGGCGACGGAGTCCACGAACATCCCACCCAGGCTTTGTTGGATTGTCTCACCATCCGTGATGCCAAGGGTGCGTTCGAAGGACTCAAGGTGGCCATCGTGGGAGACATCGCCCACAGTCGCGTGGCCAGGTCCGACATCTTGGCCTTGAGCAAGCTTGGAGCCAAAGTGAATGTGGCTGCCCCGGCAACCATGCTCCAGGCGGGGCTCGAGGAGTTGGGCTGCCGGACGTTCACGCGTGCCGAGCCTGCGATCCAGGGCGCGGACGTGGTCATGATGCTCCGGATCCAAAGAGAGCGCCTTGGGGGCGAGAGCCTGTTTGCAGACAGCAGGGAGTATGCCCGCGCCTTTGGTCTGAATCGCCAGAGAGTCGCCCTGGCCAAGCCGGACGCCGTGATCATGCATCCCGGACCCATCAACCGGGGTGTCGAAATGGCCCCGGAGGTGGCCGACGGGGAACGCTCGGTGATTTTGGACCAGGTGGCGAACGGTGTCGCCGTCCGCATGGCGGTGCTCTATTTGCTGGCTGCGGAGAAATGAGGAGAGGACGCATGGACCTGATTATCAAGAATGCCAGGTTGTTCGATCCGGTAAATGGTCTCGACGACGTGGGCGATATTCTCGTCCGGAACGGGAGCATCGCCTCGGTGGGCGGCAGGATGGATCCACCTGCGGGTTGTCGGGTCGTGGATGGGACGGGAAAGCTTCTGCTGCCCGGGCTCTTCGACATGCACGTGCATCTTCGTGAGCCGGGGTTCGAATACAAAGAAGACATCGAATCGGGAAGCAAGGCCGCTGTGGCGGGAGGTTTCGTGTCCATTGCCTGCATGCCCAACACGAAACCTGTCAATGACAGCAGGTCTGTGACCGAGTTTATCCAGCATCGTGCCGCAGAAGTGGGACTGTGCCGGGTGTATCCCATTGCCGCCATGACCAAGGGCAGAGAGGGAGCCTCGCTGGCCCCCATGGCAGAGCTTTCGGAAGTGGGTGTGCGCGCAGTCTCAGATGACGGCGACGCCGTGGCCGACGCCGGTCTCATGCGGAGGGTCCTGGAGTATGCCGACACATTCGGAATGGTGGCCATTCAACATTGTGAAGACAAGAACTTGAGTCGCTCGGCTCCCATGAACGAGGGCGTCTCGTCGGCCAAGGCCGGCCTTGCAGGACAGCCTGCGGCGGCCGAGACGACGATTTTGGCTCGCGACTTGTATCTTTGCAAACTCACCGGGGCCAGATACCATGCCGCTCATATCTCCACAGCCGAGTCGGTGGAGCTCATCCGCAGAGCCAAGGCCGAGGGGTTGGCGGTGACCGCGGAGGTCACGATCCATCACCTGACCTTCACCGACGATGTCTGCCTTTCCTACGACACGAACACCAAGGTGAATCCTCCGTTCCGGAGGCCGGAAGACGTGGTGGCCCTCAGGGCAGGCCTGGAAGACGGCACCATCGATGCAGTGGTCACGGACCATGCGCCCCACACCTCCATCGAAAAGGAACTGGAGTACGACTACGCATCTTTCGGAATCCTTGGGCTCGAAACCGCACTTCCCCTGGGACTGGAGCTGGTCCGAAAGGGGCTGGTTCGTCTCGAACGGCTCGTCGAGGCCTGGACCATTGGACCGGCATCGGTGTTGGGCCTGGACTGGAAGGGGCTCGTGGAGGGGGCCCAGGCCGACATGGTGCTCGTGGACGAGGCCATGGAATGGACGGTCGAGCCGTCCAATCTCCAGAGTAAGTCGAGCAACACACCCTTGCTCGGCAAGAAGGTTCAGGGGCGGGCGGTGCTCACCCTGGTCGGTGGGAACGTGGTGTGGGACCTGGTCAGAGAATCCTTGAACGGCTGATGTGTTGATGTCGCTTGTGCCGCAGGTTGCGTTGGTTCGTCGAGACCTGGGGCGGGCGGGAAAAGAGGTTGTTGGTGTCTCGGGCGAAAAAATGGTCGGCCGGGGAGTCGTCTGAAAGTCTGGCGGACTTGGTTTCCGAGCTGGAGGGGCTCATGGAATCGGTGGGATCCTGGATGGCTCTCAACGGCAGACGAGAGGCGGCCCACAGGATTCGCGAAGAGTTTTTCGAGCGCACGGGCCGTGTCAACGAAGACGACCGGTCGTTCGAGACGAGGATGAATGCATTCTTGGAATACCTGCTCCTGGACCATCGGCTCGAAGATCCGAGAGGCCCTGAAACATGGCTCGAAGCCTATGTCGTGGAGAGGGCGGAGCATCTTTCCGTCAGGGAGCGGGCCCTGCTTGCTTCCCTTTCTGCCGGGCATCGAAGTCTCTTTCGTCTGATTGCACGTCCTGCCCAGCAACTCCACCTGTCCGACATGCTGTACGGGGGGCAATGGCTGGTGGCGTTGCCTGCCGCCCTGCTGGGGCTGGAGTTGGGAGATGTGTTCGAGGCCCGGTTGGTGAGTCTGGAGGGGCGCGTGGTGCTCCTCCATTCCGTACTCCACCATCCTTCCGATGCCGCTCCCCTGGTGGCGCGGATCGTGGAGAAAGGCCTTGATCGAGGCGAAGATCCGCAAGTCCTGGCAGGGCGGTTGTCCGCCATGTTGCTGCGTCACGACCGCTATCCCGGCATGAACCTTCTCCAGGCCTACGGTTGGTGATGTGGAAGCGTTGGCACGAAGTGCTACTGCAATTCCTGGATGCCAAGATCCCAGGTATCGCCTTCGGGGCGGGGGTTGCCGAAAGCGTCCCAACGGCGATCGGTTGCTCCCGGACGCCAGGTCGGGTGGTCATAGATGCCAAGGGCATCCAGACCCTTGTCTATCACTGGAGAGGACTGGGTGATACCGAAGTTTGATTGAATCTGGACGATTTGGGCCAATGTGGGGGCGGAGGTGTCTGGTACTTCAGGGGAGGCAAATCCTGGGTCCTCGTCATAGATGCCCATGAACTCAGTGGTGTAGTCGATATCCGAAGCGGCCACGTTGTCCTGGTAGAGGTTGTCGTTGAGAAACCATGGGTCCGGCATGGCGTCTCTGAGCCAGAAGAACGTGCCGTTGCCGTCCTTGGCCGGGTGGTTGGAGACGAATATGTTGTTGAAGATTCTTGTGGCTCCCAGTGGGTGATTGTTGCCCCGGAGCATGATCACCGAGCGAAGATCCGGGCCGGAATTGTCATAAAAGACGTTGTTGTAGACCCAGGTGTCATTGGCGTTCATCACGGCCAGGGCTGCATCTCCCTTGAGCCCGAGGAACAGGTTGTTGCGCACGATGGCATGGGTGACCACAGCAGCGCTTGCATCTGGGATGGAGGCTTCTTCCGTGCCCACGCCCACCGCTGCGTTGCCCCATCCTCCTCCTGCCGAAGGGCCGAAGACATTGTTTTCATACATGATGTTTGTGGCATAGATTTTCGAATAGATGAGCCAGTCTCCCTTGCCCTCCTTGTGGAAGAGCCAGCAACCCCGGACAATGACGTCGTCTACTGGGGGCGGGTCACCCTGCTCGGCTCCGCTTCCAAAAATGTCCACGTCCTCCTGGAACATGCCGTTGGTGCGGTGGCCTGGGTTCCATGCCACCAGCCCTTCGATGGTGAGGCGGTGGACCCGTCCCGAGACCTTGACCACGTCCATGTCGTGGGGAGCATCGTGCGCCATGACGTCTTTGATGAGGATGTCTGTGGAATCCAGGACACGGATGAGGCCATCGCCTGGATCGCCTGCGTCCCAGGTGCCATAGATTTCGAACCCCTGGATGGTGGCATTGCTCACGTTCTCGAAGCGCACCGCGCTCTTGTCGTCGGAAAAGATCTTGGCTGCCAGGGGGCCGTCTGCGGAGAGGAGCGTGACGCCGCCTTTGACCTGGAGCCAGCTTTCATCGTAGGTTCCTGCATGGACGCAAACGGTTTCGTAGGGGTGGGATCGGAGCAGGCCCTGCTGGATGGTGGCACAGGGGTTCGTCGTCCCACCGCAGTCGGCTGCATCCGTCCCGGTCTTGGCCACGTGGACCGCCCCTTCCAGGGGACAGTCTCCCGGTTGCACCTGGCCGTCACTGCCGGGGCCGGCGTCTCCAGTCTCTCCTGTATCCGCAGTGCCTTGGGCATCGCCGAGCATCGCATCCGGCAGGTTTGCATCACGAGGGCCCGTCCCACCTCCTCCGTCGTCGCCGCAGCCAGCCGGAACCAAGGTCGCGATTCCCGCGACCGCAAGGGTGAGAAACGACGCAAGTTGTCGACGCCATGTGGCCTGCGGGCCGTTGTTCCGTGACATGCCGCCCTCCCCGGATCGTGAGATCACATGTGGGTTGGATCGAAGGGTTCGGTGTATTGGGCCAGGTCCCCTCCCCCGATTTCGTAGAGGGCTCCACCGGAACCAGCCCAGAAATGATGGAGGGCACCGAATCCCATGCCTTCCACGTAGTCTCCATTGGCGTCATTGTACTGGAAGAGGTTTTCCTGGATCCACTTGCCGTTTTCATCTTCCCGGTACTGGGCAATGAAATCAGTCGTCATGTCGGTCAGGTACACATACGGGATGCCCGTGTTGGGATCGGTGACCACCTCCATGCCGTCCTCGTGGTCGCCGTTGAAGTCTGGATGCGTAAACTCCCAGGACCATTCACCCGTGGCTGGGTCATAGGAAAACACGTACCGATCGGCTGTGCCCGTGAACCACAGGTCTCGAACGTCGTCGTATCCAAGGACCTGGAAAAAGGGACCGTACTGCGCATAGCGTGAGCCCCATGGCATCTGAGGAGGAAGGGCCAGGAACTGGGCCGTGGCTCCGGAGGCCAGGTCATAGGTCATCAGCGTGGTGGCTGGTTGTCCCACGAGATAGTAGAGGGTATCGGCCGTGAGATAGAGTTCGTTGGTGCTCGCGCTTCCGATGGAGATGTCATAGGTCTGCAGATATGTCAGGACGCGTTCCTCCATGGGCCCTGGGTTGTCCGGGTTGTCTGGATGTTGGTTCGGTTCAAATTCTCCGTCTCCGTCCGTGTCCTGGAGTTCCACCTGGTAGACATCCACGTGACTGCCGTCTCGGTTCACGAAGATCAGGTCGTCGATGGAGTCCACATCATAACAATTTCCCTGCAGCGCAGGCGTGTCGCTGGGAGAAAAGCGGGCGAATTCGTAGTAGACGCCCGTGGGATTATTGGGCCCATTGCCAATGGGATCGAGCATGTGACATGCGCCGGCTTCCGCGTCGCAGCCCTCGCTGTTTGCGATCTCGCAATGCTGCTGCTGTGTCCAGGACTGGCCATCCTGGGCGCATTGTTCCAGCCAATTGCCGTTGCATCGATACGTCATGGGATTGCAGAGCAGACAGACGTTGTTTTCGCAGATGCCGCTGTCGCAGTCTTCGGGTTGCTGGCATCCTTGCCCCGGCTGGCATTCGTCGCAGTTCGCGCCGCCGCAATCCACATCGGTCTCGTCCTGGTTCTGGACACCGTCGCTGCAGGTCGGAGGAACGTAACAGGCCACGGGGTCGGCATCCTGGTCGCAGAGCATGTTCTGGCTCGCACAGTCCTCGGCATCGGTCCATTGGAGACAGCCGGGGGAGACGGCGCTGCATTCTCGAATCTTCGTTCCCATGCTATTGCAGACTCGTTCTCCCTCGGTGTCACAGTTCGATTCGCAGGCGGTTCCGTCGTTTTCTTGAGAACCGTCTGAAGAGAGGCCCCCATCTCCGTTTGTACCCCCGTCCCCGCTCGTTCCTGAGGTGGGGTTCGGCCCGCAGGCAACCAGCAAGAAGCCCACGACGGCTATGATGCGAAAAATACGAGAGTAGGACTGCATGAGAACTTCCTCCTTTGTGCCCAGGGTCGACGAGGCATCATTTATTATTCCATCTTTGCTCCAAAGTAGAATATCACGTCAAAGTCTCTCGGGAAAGGGACACGACATCCACAGAAAACCTGCTTGACTTTCATGGCAAGGTTTCCGAAACGAAAGATGTCTGTTTTTTGGGATGGGCAACCGTCATGGCTCATTTCCGAGTGGGCGGGTCGCCGTCCATCGTGGTGCTGGGAACAGTCGTCTGTCGATGTGTCGAAATAAAGGTGCATTCATGGATACGGCGAGCATGCTGGGAAATCGAACAGCGTGGAAGCGATTGGAATCGGTCCAGGCTCCTATTCCGCCCAGTCTGGTTCTTGGTTGCGCCCTGATGTGTTCTGCTTGCGGTGAGAAGGGCTCTGGCGCGAGTCCCGATGCAGCCTTGGTCCAGGATGATGCTGCGGTCGTGGCTGACGCGAGTCCCGATGTCGGGTTCGATGGCCGGCCATCGCATGCCTCGACTCAGCAGGATGGTGGGTTGGTGGATGGATCGCAGGTTCCTGACGGTGGCTGGACGGGCACGTTCGTGGCCGTGACCTTCAACACGGGTATCCATCCCAGGGCAGGAGACCAAGGGATCACGTCGGAGCAGATCCAGTACCTGGACGAATACTACGGAAACGGGCTTGCATGGGGACCTGCCATCCAGGAGGCACGTGAATTTTTGCAACAGGTTTCCCCAGACATCGTGGCCTTGTGAGTCCGGAAGGCTATTTCGACCACACCCCGACGGTCTGCACGGTGTCCCTTTCTCAATGAGAGGAACGGAAAGGGAGAGAAGGGGAATGGAGAGGAGGAACGAAAGTGACGTTGGTCAATACAAGGATGCGTCTGAAAAAAGGCTTGTCTGGGATGGCGTTCGTGGTGGTCTTGGCTCTGTCATGGGGTTGTTCTTCCGGGGAGCGACATGTGGCCGAGTACCCTGCAGGCAAGGCTTCGAGTCCAGGTGCCGTGGCGCC
>CAZIJS010000213.1:3934-8214 GCA_964539505.1 uncultured Myxococcales bacterium | reverse complement strand
TGGAGAGCGTCTCCTGGGCACACGCCTGTCCTTCCACGGAAAACTCGCCCAGGCTCTCTCCACGGGCCTGGTGGGCCTGGTCACCGCTGTCGCACAATCAGGACTGGCAGCAGCCGCCGGTCCCTATCCGTTCTGGGGATCCATCCAGACCGCCCTGACCACGGTGGCGGTCACGGCCCTGTTCGCTCCCCTGGGTTTCTCGCTGCTGGAGCGTCTGGACCGAAAAATGGCCCCTGAAATCGTGTTGGGCGGGAGTCTGCGATGAGTCTGTCCACCGGCCAGGGTCCCTTCGGACGACGATTCAAGGTGGTGGCCGCCATCGTCGTCGCAAGCTTTTTGTTCCTGGTGGGCCGACTCTTCCAACTCCAAATCGTCGAAGGTGCCTCCTATCGACGCAAGGCCGAAAACAACTTTCTCCACAGAGTGGTGCTCCATCCCGTCCGAGGGCTCATCGAGGACCGCAAGGGACGCATTTTGGTGCACAACAGGCCCTCGTTCAACCTGTATATCATCCCGAGATTTTTTACTCGGACCGCCTTTACGAAACTGAAAAAACTCCTGGCCCTGGACGACCGGCAGGTCCGCACCATCGAAAAGCGAATCATCGGCGCGCAGGGAGAAAAGCGCTTCTTCTCGCTCCTGGCTGTCCGCGACATCGACCGGGACCAACTCGCAAGAATCGAGACACACCGACAGGCGCTCCCTGGAGTACGCATCGCCACCGAATCCCGAAGAGTCTACCCATACGGGGCTCTCGCAGCCCACATCCTGGGCTATCTCAACGAAGTCTCTGCGGAAGAAGTCAAGCGTCTCCAAGGATACCGGCCCGGAGACAAGGTGGGGCGATACGGGGTGGAGCGCCGGTGGGAGTTTTACCTTCGCGGCATCCCGGGCTGGGAGAACTTCGTGGTGGATGCCAGGGGCCGGCGCAAAGAAGCATCGGTCCAGCGCCGGCTTCTCGGGCCGCTGAGCAAGAGACGACAGCTCCCCAGACCAGGGTACAACCTGGTGCTCACGATTCAGGTGGAAGTCCAAAAAATCGTGGAACGGGCGCTTCGATGGCACCGGTCCGGCGCGGCAGTGGTGGTCGACGTCCATTCGGGACGCATCCTGGCCATGGCATCCAAGCCATCCTTCGATCCAAATATCCTGTCTGGAAGGCTCACAGTGGAGCAGGCTCGCCGTCTCTACGACAACCCCTATCACCCCATGCTCGACAAGGTGGTCCAGGGGGCCTACTTCCCTGGATCGACCTACAAGGTGATTCCCGCCATGGCAGCCCTCGAAGAGCAGCTCGTGGATCCCTCCGAGGTCATCTATTGTAAAGGCTACATCGAATACGGAAAACACTCCCGTTTTCGCTGTGCCCACGTGCACGGCCCCGTCGATTTGCACTATGCAATCGTGCGTTCCTGCAACGTATACTTCTACCGCATGGCCGAACGGATCGGTATGGACAGGATGGCCCGTTATGCGAGAGATTTTGGACTGGGCACTCCGACAGGGCTTGGTCTCAACAGCGAGGCCAGCGGGTTCATTCCAACAAAGGCCTGGTACAACGAGCACATGCCCGGAGGTTTCCGGATCGGTGATACGCTCAACTCCGGCGTGGGACAGGGCAACGTGACCGTCACGCCGCTCCAGCTCGCCATGGTCTATGCCACCATTGCCAACGGAGGAAAGCTCTATCTTCCTCAGATCGTGGAACGGGTGGAGACCCAGGATGGCAAGGTCGTCGAAGTCTTCTACCCGAAAATCCGTCGGCACGTACAGGTTTCCCCCCACACACTCCGTCTCGTCAGGAGTGCCCTCGACGGGGTGGTCAACGATTCACTGGGAACCGCCTACGAAGCCCGCATCACCGATGTGCGCGTTGCAGGAAAGACCGGGACGGCCCAGGTCACCAAACGAGGACGACACGATTCGAGACGGGAAGACTCCTGGCGGTTCCGGGACCATGCATGGTTTGCAGCCTATGCGCCCGCGGACAACCCGCAAATCGCCGTGGTGGTCCTCATCGAACATGGTGGGAGCGCAGGACGAGTCGCCGCCCCGGTGGCCATGAAAATCATCGAGGACTACTTCGCCCTGAAGCGGTCCGAGAAGAACTGAACCCGAGAAGGATCAACGGATGCAGCCGCTGCTCAGAAAACTCCGCATCCAAATCGACTGGACCCTGCTCCTGGTCCTGGCCGCCATCGTGGCAGTGGGGATGATCAATCTCTACTCCGCCTCGCGCACCGCTATCCCCGGAATGTTTACACACCAGCTCTACATGGTCATCCTGGGGTTTTCCGCATTCATCGTGGTCTCGACCATCGACGCCCGGGTCTACCAGCAATACGGCTACGTCATCTACGCCGTTGGAAACATCGTCTTGCTCGCCGTGCTCTTCATCGGCAAGACCGTCAAGGGATCCACGCGATGGATCGGTGTGGGCCCGATTCAAATACAGCCCTCCGAACTCATGAAAATCGTGGTGGCCATCGCCCTGGCCAAGTATCTCCACAACGATCCCATGCCCGAAGGCAGAACCCTGCGACACATGGCGGCTCCCTTCGGCCTCGTGGCCCTGCCCATGGGTTTGATCCTCCTCCAGCCGGATCTCGGGACGGGCATGCTCATCCTGCTCATGTTCTTTTCGGTGATGCTCTTCACCAAGCTCAAGCTCCGTTCCCTCTTCACGCTGGTCCTCACGGGCGTAATCATTCTGCCTCTGACATGGGCATTTCTCCTCCAGGGATACCAGAAACGCCGCATCCTGGCCTTCCTGGATCCCGCCTCCGATCCCACCGGCGCCGGCTGGCATTCACGCCAATCCATCTACGCAGTGGGGTCGGGCCAGGTCCTGGGCAAGGGCTACATGCAGGGCACCCAGCACATGTTCAATTTTCTGCCGGAACATTGGACCGATTTTCCTTTTTCCGTCTGGGCGGAAGAATGGGGCTTTGTGGGGAGCATGGTGCTGCTGGGTCTCTATTTGTTCCTCATTATCTGGGCCATCCACCTCGCCTCCCAGGCCAAGGATCGCTTCGGAGCGGTCCTCTGCATCGCCATCGGCTCCTTCTTCTTCTGGCACGTGGTGATAAACATCGGAATGGTCACAGGCATCATGCCCGTGGTGGGCGTCACCCTGCCTTTGTTCAGCTACGGCGGGTCCTCCATCCTCACCTTCATGCTGGGCGCCGGTCTGCTCATGAGCGTGGGATCCCGCCGCTTTTGGGCCTAAGACCCCTGGTCTGTCATGACGCCGCCCGGCATCTGGCTGATTTCGGCGTTTCTCCTGGCCCCTCCGACTGCCCCGCCACACAACCGAGCCAAGCCCATCTTCGACGCTGTGCTCACGCGGCAATCCACCACAATCCTCGCTCGCCTCATGGCGCCCACCAGACTCGGCGGAAAGCTGATCGGCGGCTGGCGTCTCGAAAGTCTCACCGTAGAGCCCAGGCGCGCCCGGTTTCTCCTGCGCGACGCCAAGGGCCGCCCACACCCAGTCACCATCCTGCCATCCCAGGCACCTTGCCCGCCATCGCTGCATCACGGGATGGCCAACACATGCATTCGAAGCCATCACTTTCTCCTGGTCCTTCCTCCCGGCCTTCCCGATGAGCTGAAACGAACGCTCCTGACCAGAATCCAGGCCAACGACAGAAAAGACCCCTGGCAACGTGCCGGCACAGATCCCGGCATACAGGTCGGCAGCGACCAGCCAGCAAGAGGATTTCCACCATCCTGGCCCATGCTTCCAGTCTCTTCGAGCTGGATTCCTCGACCAGCCCGGCTGCTCGAATTTCTGATCATCGCATGGGTCCTGCTCACCCTGCTCACCATGCTCCAAATCCAACGCGCCATCCGCCTCGACTCCCCGTCCTTGGCCCTGGCCCTGGGAATCTTTGCTCTCGCGCTCTGGCTTCGCCTCGCTGGAACCATGCCTCTGCCCGTGGGGCCCAACGGCCACCCAAACGTCACGATCCTGGAGCTCTTTCGATCGGAACCCCAGGGATTTCTGTTCTACGGCAACACGTCCTGGGCCTTCTTCCACCTCCTGGGCGACCTGCTGGAACGCATGGGCCTCATTGCCCAGCCATGGCAAGAGGCCCTGCCCGGCCTCCTCTTCAGGGCCAACGCCATCCTGGGAGCCTCACTTCCCTTGGCGGCCCTGGCCCTGGCCAGACTCGCGGGCATGAGCAGGACTTCAGCTCTGGCCGGGGCCCTGCTGCTCGCATGCCTTCCCATCCACTTGCGCCTGTCGGCTTCCGAGAGTCGGTTCGTCCTGGCCA
>CAZIJS010000213.1:0-3924 GCA_964539505.1 uncultured Myxococcales bacterium | reverse complement strand
TCCAATCCATGGCCGCCTGGTATCTTCGCTCTCCGGCCCTGGCGCTGGCCGCATCCCTGGCATGGATCCTTGCATCCCAGGCCAGACCGGAGATTGCTTTGGCCCTGGCGGCCCTGCCCTTTGCCCTCGCGACCACAGCCCCCTCGTTGCGACGCAAACCGAGTCTGTGGCTCACCGCAGGATTGGCCGCGCTGCTCCTTGTCGCACTGGACGGACAATGGCTCCTCCAGGTTGCCATGCGTGCCCACTCGGGCGAAGGGGCCACCCATCAACTCTCCCTGTCGTGCCTGTTTCGCGTGAGCAGTTGGTTCGGACCAAGACTTTCCATCACCTGGATGGATCCCCGGTTTGTCCCCCGTTGGATGAGCCTGCTGGCCCTGGCGGGTCTGCTGGGGACCTGGCGAGGCCGAGGCACCCGTGCCTTCCTGTTCTGGGTCGTGATCTCCGCGGCGTCGCTGGCCACCGGAGCATGCTTTGCCCAGGGGCTCAATACAGCCAGGCTCCAGGCCCACAGCCTGCCCTGGTTGGCAATCTTGGCAGGCCGGGGTCTCGAAGAGACTGGAGTCCTGGTGCCACGACTCCTTGCCTCCATCCTGGCCCGCGCCGTCTCGATCCACTCCATCCCCGCCCGGGCCGGCCGGAGTCGCTCCCTCCCTGCCCGAACCCTCTACGCCCGATCCCTCCCAATCCTTCCGGCCTTCCTGGTCTGGGCCCTCACGATCCTGACCGCATCATTCGCCTGGCGCCAGGGTCGCCGCCTGCTGGGCCCCACATGCACCGCACAGTTCGAATACCTTTTCGTCACGCGCCAGGTCGCGCATCTTCCCGCCGGCTGCACCATCCTGCTCCCGGATCGCCAGGGCATCCACAACAGCTACCAGGCTTTCTTCGCCCAGGACTCTTCCCGGGGCAGGCCCACCTGGATCGCCACCAACGATGCAGGTCGCGCCGACGCACTGATCCGCAAGGTCCTGTCCTCCCCGAAACATCCTTGCCTGCTCTTCTACCGGCCCGCCGCCTGCTTCGCCACAAGCCCAGGCACCCCGATCCCCTCGATGCCGGGATCCCACCAGGATCCAGACCACAAACAGGCCCCGACCCATGGCCGCAGATCCGACTGGAAAACAGATCATGCATCCCCCTCGGACGAAACGGCCCTCACCAGACTCCAGGATGCATCTCCCCCACCCTCTTCTAACGCCGCATGCCCCCTGGAACAGGCGCTGCGCCGCCACTGGCGCCTCCAGCCCATGGCACAGCGCCGTCTGACGCCTCACTCCTGCTGGGCCCAGCACTTCGACTGGAGCAGCCTGCCCGTGGGATTCTTTCGAATTTTTGCACTCGGGCCGACGGGCAACCATTTCGGGCAGCACCTACCGTTGCACCCACCGCCCCACCATTGAGCAAGCCGAGGTCAGCCTGAGGGCGCATGCTCTCCGGAACAGTGCCTTTGCTTTCTGCATGTTGACCACCACAAATTCCAAGTCAGTGGAATCCCAAGTTGACCCCAAGTTGACCACCACGAATTGCAAGCCACTGGAATGCCGAAGTTTCGATCCTATGCGTAGCTACCATTCGGGTTTTTGCCACCTGGTCGCGGCATGGACGGAGACGAACGTAAGAATCGGCACTGGGAGAGCGGCCGGGCCCAAATGAGAACGGAAATTTCGACCTCGTCGCACTCGAGTTCCATGACGAAATGGACCAGGAAAAAGGCCGCGTCACGAAGCGCGCAAAGCGCGCTGGTCGGCCCATCGCCGGATCTCCTTGATCTTCTCGGCCATGGTGGTCGCCAACGGAATGGTCCGCCCCACAGCGAGATAGAGATCATCTGTCTCCAGGGACCGGTTTTCCTCGAACGCCTCGTAGAGGGCCGAGACCACCACGTGTTCGATTTCCGCCCCGGTGAAGTTTTGCGTGGACTTGGCCAGGTTGAGCAGGGAAAACTCCTCTGGATCGTGGCCGCGCTTGGCCAGGTGGACGGCGAAAATTTCCCTGCGCTCCTCTTCTCCGGGAAGGTCCACGAAGAAAATCTCGTCGAAACGGCCCTTGCGCAACAATTCGGGCGGGAGCATGTGGATCTCGTTGGCCGTGGCCGCTACGAACACCACCTTGGTCTTTTCCTGCATCCAGGTCAAAAACGACGAAAAGATCCTGGTGGCAAGCCCCGTGGGATCACCCCCCATACCCACGATGGCCGTCTCGATCTCGTCGATCCACAGGATGCAGGGCGCCACGGCCTCGGCTGTTTCCACGGCCCGCTGGAGTCCCAGTTCGGGCCCCCCCTCGGCTCCGTAGACCCGGTTCATGTCCAACCGGACCATGGGCAGCCCCCAGTAGGACGAGACAGCCTGCACGGCGATGCTCTTTCCACAGCCCGACACGCCGGTGAGCAGGATGCCCTTGGGCACCGAGATCCCAAACTCCCTGGCCTCCTCGGTGAAAAATCTGCGCCGCACCGACAACCAGTTTTTCAATGTGCCCAGGCCGCCCACCTGCTCCAGCCCGATCCTGGGGGGAACATAATCCAAAATGCCCGACTTTCGGACGATCTGCCGTTTTTCCTCGTAAAGCTCCCCCAGTTGCCCGACACCAAAATGCTCCTGGCCGAGAAACACCTTGGACAGGGCCCGGTCCACTTCGTCGGCCGTCAACCCCGCGGTCGCCCGGATCACCGCATCGCGAACATCCTCGGTCTCCAGCGCCAAGCCCTTGGATCGCGAAAGCAATCCATCCAGGATCCGGCCCCGCTCCTCGTCTTCGGGCAGGGGCAACTCCAACACCACCAGGCTCTTGTCCAGATCCAGCGGCACCTGCACCCTGGGTGACGACAGAAACAGGGCGGAATACGAACTTTTGAAGGCTTCGTAGACATCCCGCAACCGACGCACCACCCTGGGATCGGACAAAAATGGGTGTAGGTCATAAAACAGCGCAATGACATTGTCTTGCATCCGCAGCAGCGTATCCAACGCAGTCAGGGCCGAGGCAGTGTCTGCAAAGGGCTCTCCGCTGCGCCCATCCACCAAGCCCTCGGTGGATGTCCAGACCAGAAACGCAATCGGTCTGCCGAACGCCTTGTCCGCAAGAACCTGGACCTGCCGCCTGAGCCTGGCTTCCTCCCAGGTAGCCACCCAGAGAATCGGGGTCTTGACCTGCAAGAGCCGATGGCACTCGGTGAGAAAACTACCGTTCTTGCTGGTCATGATCTCCTCCCACCGGCACAAGCCACTCTTCGCCCCCGTCTTGGTAGTGCTCTTTTTTGAAAATGGGCACGTCGTGCTTGATCCGCTCCAGCATGGCCCTGCATGCCTCGAAGGCCTCGTCGCGATGGCCGGCTCCAGCCGCCACAACGAGTGAAACATCACCTGGAACCAGGCGCCCGATCCTGTGTCGTCCTGCCAGTCGCAGCCCCGGCCGGCCTTCCATGATACGGGCAGCCTCTGCTTCCATGCGCTCCACCGCCATGTCCTCGTATGCCTCATACTCCAGTGCTACCACGGGCCGCCCCCTGTTGACCTCGCGCACCCTGCCCACGAACAGGACCACCGCCCCGACCCCCGGTCCTTCCACGTCCGAACGCACCTGGTCCAGGTTCACCGGCTCGGCGGCCAGGTCGAAGGTGTTGTGACCACCGCCCATGGGCGGCAGCAAGGCGACCTCGTCTCCCTCCGACAGGGTCACGTCCAGGCCATCCACGTTCCGGTTGACCGCCACCTTGAGAAACTCGGCCATGGGTCCCAGGGAGGGATACCGCCTGACCGCCTCTTGCAAAAGCTCGCGGGCACTGGCCCCCTCGGGCAACTCGAAGACCGTCCGTTCTTCACCCACCGCCTGCCTTGCCGCCCCGAACAACAGAACTTCCACCTTCATCCCGGTTCCTCCAAATCCTTCGCCCATCCCGCCACCACATCATCCCGCCAG
>CAZIJS010000212.1:0-8216 GCA_964539505.1 uncultured Myxococcales bacterium | reverse complement strand
CCGGACATGGGCTCCCGGCACAGGCCGCCCCTCTCTGGTCACCCTGCCGCCAAGTTCCACCAAGGGAGAAAGCGACACCAACCCCATGCGCCCCGGCACTTCCACGGACTCGAAAACCTGGGGGCTGTATCCCGCAGCCCGCACCGTCACCTCGTAGCGCCCAAGGCTCAGATGATCGATGGCAAAGCCGCCATTTTGCCCCGAAAGACCCGAAAACGCCTGTCCAGACAACCCGAGAGGCGTGATTTTCCTGGCCGTGACCAAGGCCCCGCTGAGGGCCTTCCCCTTTTCGTCCACCACGGTGCCCACGAGACTGCCGCCTGGCAGGCAAATCAACGTGCCCACATCCAGCACATGGACTGCCCGCCTCACGGCCCTGCCGCCAGCCCCTGCCGCCGACTTTCCTCCCGTCCTATCCAGGCTCCCTGGGCTCATGCCTCCAGCCCCACGGCCGCCCTTTTTCCCAGTCCCCCAACGATCCGGCCCCCCCGATCCTGTCTCGAAACGGCGAAGTATCCTCGCGCAATGGGGACCGATCACCTCGACATCCACAATCCCAACCCCTGCTGAGACCACCTCGAACCCGCCTTGTGCATCGGTCACCGTCGAGGCATCGGGCAGAGCAAGTCCCAAGCCATACCTCGTGACCAGGACAGCAGCCCCCGCCACAGGGGTTCCCGCCTCGTCGTGCAGCGTTCCTCGAATCACCAGGAGCCTGCCAGGCCCACCCAGCACAGCGCCCCCGTTCTTGGAAGAGCGCCCCTCCGGTCCATGGGTGCCACCCTGTCTGTCGCAGCCGCGCACAAAAGCCCACATTCCCAAGACAACGGCCAATGCCAGGATGACCAGCCCCCCAACCACTGTCTTCGACTGCCTCGTCACCAACACCCCCTATTCTTTCCACCCCCCGATGGATCTCACGAAACCACGAGATTGACGAGGCGTCCCTTCACCACGATGATGCGCCGAATGGTTTTTCCCTGGATGTGGCGCCCCACGGCTTCGTCGGCGAGGGCCGCCTCTTTGACCGCGTCCTCTCCTGCATCCGCCGGCACCTGAATCCTGGCCCTGAGTTTCCCGTTGACCTGAACCGCCATGGTGATGGTGTCTTCTGTGACCAGGTCCGGATCGAAGTCGGGCCAGGGCTGGCGCACCACCAGGCCCTCGCGACCCATGGCCTGCCAGAGCTCCTCGGCCAGGTGGGGCGTAAAGGGAGACAGGATCAGCAGGCCCTTTTCCAGCGCCTGGGCTGCGGCAGCCTTCTCGTCGTCGGTCTCCGGTTGGAATTGTCCCAACGCATTGAAGAGCACGCGGATTTCAGCGATGGCCGTGTTGAAATGGAATCGCCTGGTGAGATCCTCGGTGACCTTCTTGACGGTTTTGTGCGTGGTGCGCAAAAGTTCCAACGCCTTGTCACCAAAGGACACCCCAGAGGCGACGCCCTGGCCTCCAACGTCTCCGATCTGCTCCTGGAGACGCCAGAAAACGCGCCAGACCTTTGCCAGGAACCGGCTTGCTCCTTCGATGCCAGAGTCCGACCATTCCAGATTCCGTTCAGGCGGCGAATCGGACAAGATGAACAGCCGCACCGTGTCGGCCCCGTACCGCTCTATCATGCTCGCAGGATCCACCACGTTCTTCTTGGACTTCGACATCTTCTCACTACGGCCCACCAGCACGTCCTTGCCGCAGTGAGGGCAATGGCCGTCTTGCACTTCGTCGGGCCTGAGCCATCCATGCTCCGGGCAACGCATGGTTTCCATACAAACCATTCCCTGGGTGAGCAGCCTGGCAAAAGGCTCAGAATGGCCCACCTTGCCCAGGTCGCGGAGCACCTTGGTGAAGAACCTGGCGTAGAGAAGATGCATGATGGCATGTTCGATGCCGCCGATATACTGGTCCACGTTCATCCAGTAGTCGGCTTTTTCCCGGTCGAACATGCCCTTGTCGTAATGGGGTGAGCAGTACCGCAGGAAGTACCAGGACGACTCCACGAAGGTGTCCATGGTGTCGGTCTCGCGTCTCGCCTCCCCCCCGCAATGGGGGCAGGTCACTTTGGACCAGGTGGGATGTTTCTCCAGCGGCGATCCGCCTTCGTAGTCGATCTCCACGTCTTCGGGCAAGGTCACGGGGAGCTGGTCCCTGGGCACGGGAACGACGCCGCAGGTGGGACAATGGATCATGGGAATGGGAGCACCCCAATACCGCTGGCGGCTGATGCCCCAATCCTTGAGACGATAGTTGATCGTGGGCCGCCCCTTGCCCTGCTCTGCGAGCATCTCCACCACCTTGGCCTTTCCCTCCTCGTTGGGCAACCCATCGAAAGGCCCTGAGTTTACCATGGTCCCGCTGCCCTCGTAGGCATGTTCCATCGTGTCAACGTCGAGGGCCTCTTCGCCCTCGGGCTGGATCACCAACGTGAGCGGGAGGCCATATTTCCTGGCAAACTCGAAATCACGCTGATCGTGGGCCGGCACCGCCATGACCGCGCCGGTTCCATAATCCATGAGCACGAAGTTGGCGATGAACACCGGCACAGGCTCTCCCGTGGCAGGGTTTATCACCTTGGCCCCGGTAAAACAGCCTTCCTTGACATAGTCTGCGGCGCTGCGCTTGGTCTTGTCTTCGTTTCTCACCCTGAAAACGAACTCCGTCACCTCTTTTTCGCGCTCTGTGCCCTTGGCCAGTTCCAAGGCCAAGGGATGCTCGGCGGCGATGCTCATGAAGGTCACACCGTAGAGCGTGTCGGGCCGCGTGGTGAACACGTCGATGTGGTCCCAATCGCCCACCGGCTTTTCCAAGGGAAACGTGATCATGGAACCGTGGCTCTTGCCGATCCAGTTTCGCTGCATGGTCAAGACCTGTTCGGGCCATCCGCCCTTGAGGTCATCGAGCCCTGACAGCAGTTCCTCGGCATAGTCCGTGATCTTGAAAAACCACTGTTCGAGTTCCTTTTGGACCACCTGGGTCCCACAGCGCCAGCAGCCACCGGCCTCCACCTGCTCGTTGGCCAACACGGTGTTGCAGGAGGGACACCAGTTGACGAAGGAGCCCTTGCGGAAAACAAGCCCCTTTTCGTACATGTCCAAGAACAGATCCTGCTCCCAGCGAAAATAATCGGGCTCACAGGTGGCGACCTCGCGGTCCCAATCGTAGGAAAATCCCATGCGCTGGAGCTGGCCCCGCATCGCTTCGATGTTGGAAAGTGTCCAGTCCCTGGGCTGGATCTTGGCTGCCAGAGCGGCATTTTCCGCCGGCAACCCGAAGGCATCCCAGCCCATGGGATAGAGCACCTGGTAGCCTTCCATGCGCTTGACCCGGGCCATCACGTCCCCGATGGAATAGTTGCGCACGTGCCCCATGTGGATCCTGCCCGAAGGATAGGGAAACATTTCGAGCACGTAGAACTTTTTCTTGGTGGGATCTTCCACTGCGCGAAACACGCCCTGCTCGCGCCAGCGTTCCTGCCACTTGAGTTCGATGTCCTCGGGACGATATTCCCTGCCCTCGCTCCCAGACTCGATGCCCGATCCTGCCGTCTTGCCGTTTCCAGCCATGAACCATCCTCCCTGTCTGGTGCAGTCCAACAGTGCCGACAATGGAACAAACCAGTCGGCATGTCCTGCGCAACAATGCGGGTTCGTAGCACAACCAGGACCAGGCTTCAACGCCTCTGGCGAACCGGAGTGCGCTGGAAAGGACGGTCCCTACCGGCAGCCGAGACGCTCAGCCGAGACGCTCAGCCGAGACGACGAAATTGTCGTAAGAGCGCTTTTGCCCTTGGGGAAGCCCCCGGTTCCAGGAACAATCCCACATGGTGTTCACGGAACGAGATGATATCCACTGCTGCGTTCATGGTCCGCCCTGACCACGAACAGGTAGAGATCATCCACATTCGGGTCCAGATCGCCCAGCCGCACCGTGAACTCGATCCGGCCGTTCGACCAGGACGTCACGGTGCTGACTGCGAGTTTCGTCACGTCCTGGATATCCGGGGCATTGCCGATTTCGATCCTGGCTGCCGCACCAGGCCCAATGGCCAGGTAGACGTCATCGAAAATCCGACGCACGTCCCCTGCCGTCCGGTACCAGGCAGCGAGCTTGGCCCGATCCCAGACGGGAATCAGTCCATCGAGATCCTGGAGGATCTGCCCGTCGTATTCGTCCCGCAGATAGCCAAGACCCATCGAGACATGCTCAAAAATGCCGGTGCTCGCTTCGTATGGCCGATCCGGATCGATCTTGAGATACACGTGCATGGTGTTCCATTGCTGAAATTCCCAAAAGTCGGGCAGCCACCAACTCGATCGCGTGGTGTTGCCGTCAATCTTGAACGATCCACGTCCCGAGTGGGTGGCGAGAACCACGTCGTTGCCGTTGCATTCTCCCTGACTGCAGGACCAATCATAGTTGTCGCCTCGATCCCCAAACATCACCCAGATGTCCTTGGCGCTCGAATCCGAGGAAAACTGCGTGGGGCTGGAGTCGTTTCCGGGAAAGTCCCCCAGGTCTCGAATGGACCAGGCCATGAAGAACTCGTCGAACTCTCTCAACCCGAAACGTCCATTCGGATCCGGAACACCAAAGATGAGCTGGAGTCCATGGCCGTCATTGACGTCCGCATCGGCTGCCAAGAACGCCTGGTCTCCTGAGCGAGCCATGTCGTCTACGTACAGAGCGTTGCCCCCGAGCCATGCGCCGATCAAGGGCGTGGAGTCCGCGACCCTCTCCCCGACCAAGCCCTGTTCGAAATCGTCGAAGAGCACCAGGTCGGGCCCTTGGTCTCCAAACTGGTCCCCGCAGACCACTAAGGTCTGGCCATTGGCCACCTGGCCCAAAACCGCCTGGACAGCAAAAGTTCCGCCGGGATCCGGGCAGACATGGTCCCCTGCATCCTGTCCTCCTGAATCTTTCGTCTCCACCGAGCTGTCTGCCCTTGCATCCGCTCCCTGGACCAGGGCATCTCCTGCGGCATCCAGTCCGCCGTCCCCTGACCGTCCCCCACCGGCATGGTCCCCGCAGCCCAGCGACAGCATTGCCCAGGCCACTACTGCACCCATCATCCATCGTCGTAGCGACGTCATTTCGGCCTCCTCTTCAGTCTGACCGTTCCACACATATCCGGAAAGGACGCATATCCTCTGATCTTATTGTAAAAAAAAAAGAGAAAACAATGCGCCCAGAGCAAAGATACCCGATTTTGAAGTCCCTGTTGAGCCTGCGCGTTGGACCGGTCAGGCCAAGCGTTGGACCGGGAATGGCACGCAAGGTGGACCGGCGTGGCACAAGTTGTCTTGCGGAGATGCCTGCCGCGGTGTATCTTTTCTACGGTGATTTTCTTACGAGGAGCGCCATGAGCACGGCAGCCCAACCAGACCTCCAGCCGGGGCGGGCCTACCGCACGCGGGACCTGCGCCGGTGGAGCGCCAACCCGACGCGCCTGGCCAAGAGGCTCGTGCGTGAGGGGAAGCTGCACCAGGCCGCCCACGGCCTCTTCTACGCCCCCGTCCCGAGCCGTTTCGGCCCGGCGCCGCCGGACGAGACCGAGATCCTCCGCGCCTTCTTCGCCGGCAGCCCCTTCATCATCAGCGGGCCACGGAGGTGGAACGCGCTGGGCCTGGGAGCGACGGCTATGTTCGCCGCGACCCTCGTCTACAACACGAGGCGCACCGGGGAGTTCATCTTCGACGGGCGGTGTTACCTGCTCCGGCGCGTCCTCTTCCCCGACGACCCGCCGCCCGAGTACTTCGTGGTCGACCTCATCCAGCATCTCGACATAGCCGGCGTCTCGCTCGCAGAGCTCGAAGAACGCCTGGTCGCCACGGTGAAGCAAGGGCGCTGGGACCGGGAACTCCTCGCCCGGATGGCTGAGCGGTACGGCACGAAGGCCACGTCTGCGCTCGTAGAGCGGTGCCTCGCGGCGGCAGGCGAGGCGTCATGAGCTTCGTGCACGAGGATCCCCAGTTCGAACAGCTCCTGGCGATCGTTGCTCGCGACAGGGGGATCGCCGAGGCGCTCATCGAGAAGGACTACTGGGTGACGCACACCCTCTGGGCGCTCCACGACACCGGTCTCGACATCTGGTTCAAGGGGGGGACCTCGCTCTCCAAGGGCTTCGGCCTCATCCAGCGCTTCTCCGAGGACCTGGATCTGATAATCCAGCCGGGCGCGGTGACGAGCCTGCCGAACGTAAAGAGCTGGAAGAGCACCAACAAGGGGCCTGTTGCCCAGCGTCAGGCCTTCTACGATGCGCTGGCAGGCGCTCTCGTCGTGCCTTCCGTCCGGGTCGAGAGGGACATGAGCCGCCTCGACAAGCGCGCTCGCGGGGCGGACTACCTCGGGCACTACCCGGGCATTCGGCTGGACCAGCTTGCGCCTGCGATGAGCCCCTTCGTCCGCCTCGAGGTAGGTCACGCCCGGGTCGTGCCCCACGTCGAGAAGATGCTCAGCTCGTTCGTCCACGACTACCTCGACGCCCAGGGGATGCTGGGCGACTACGACGACAACCGCCCGCGGGCGGTGCGCTGCATCCACCCGCTCGTGACGCTCTTCGAGAAGCTCGACGCCATGGCTCGCCGGTACGATCGCGACGTGATCGAGGCCGGCACCTTCGTGAGGCACTACGAGGACGCCGCCCAGATCATCCGGGCCACGGGCGAGCTCCCGGCCATCGAGATGAGCGTGGACGAACTGGCCCAGGACATGGTCGCCAAGAAGGACATGCGCGCGCTTCCGAGCCCGGACGAGCCGGCGCTCCTGCTCGACGACCCCGATAAGCGCCAGGCCATCGAGAAGGCCTACGCCAAAATCGGCCCCATGTTCTGGGGGCCTCGGATCCCGTTGGACGAGGCGTGCAGTGCGATTCGTGAGTGGCTCAGGCACCAGGGGTGGAGTCCTTGAAAGAGAGCCGCTTCGTTTGCGCGCGCATTGGCCGAAGAGACAGTTGTGCATGAGACGACACTGTCGCGTTGGGTGAGAAAAGCAGCACAATGCAGCGGGGTTTAGTACAAGTCCAAGAAGGAACCCAAGAGTAGAAATCAGAAAGTCAGGGGGTCCCCGGCTTGACAGGCAGCCCAGATGGACCTATCGCCATGACCAAGGCGGGCTGTATCGGCCTGCAGATCGGAACCCGAAGAGAGAAGAGTCCCATGCACATTCCCATCGAGCTGATCCCAATCCCTGTCGATCCATTCGCACGAGCCGTCACGTCGTTGCGGCAACGCGGCGGACGAGCACTGGTGGAGTCGTTTTACCTGGGCCTGGCCAGAGGCTTCGAGGCCGCCCCCTTTGCCCGCCCGTCCCTCTACGGTGTCGAACGCATCACAGACGTTCCCTACAGTCCCTCGGGCATGGCGGCGCACAAACTCGACATCTACCGCCCCACCCTGCCCACCAACCGGCCCAGGCCGGCGGTGATGTATATCCACGGGGGCGGCTTCCATTTCATGTCGAAACGGACCCACTGGATGATGGGACTGCTCTTCGCCGCCCGAGGATATGTGGTCTTCAACGTGGAATACCGCATGGCACCACACCACAAGTTTCCCGCCGCGGTGATCGACGTGCTCACCGCCTACCGATGGGTGGTGGAAAACCGGCACCGGTTCGGAGCCTCGGGCCCCATAGTCCTGGCGGGCGAATCAGCGGGAGCCAACCTGGCCTGGGACGTAACCCTGAGCGCATGCATGCCGCGACCGGAACCCTGGGCCCGTGATGTCTTCGAACTGGAACAACCTCCTGCGGCCATGGTGTCGGCCTGTGGCATGCTCCAGGTGACCCACCCCGAGCGATATCGCGACAAGAATGTGCCCTGGTTGTTCTATGACCGGATTGCCGAGATAAAAGATCTCTACCTGCCGGAAAACTTCGACGAGGAATCTTCTTTGCGAGACTTCGCCGATCCCCTCCTGGCCATCGAGCGGGGCATGGAACCTCGGCATCCTCTGCCGCCCACCATCGCCACCGTGGGTGGGGCCGATCCCTTGATCGACGACAGCGAGCGGCTCAAAAAGGCCTTGGAGAGACTCGGAGTTGCCGTGGAGATGCTCGTCTACGAGGGAGAAATCCATTCGTTCCAGCCCATGATCTTTCGGGCCAATGCGCGCAAGTCCTGGCGAGACACCTTCCAATTCCTCGCAGACGAGGTGGGCATCGACCCGGATCCCTCACAGAGTCCCCTGGCTTCCTGGCTCGTGGCTCCCCGCAAGGCTGCCTGA
>CAZIJS010000211.1:1717-8270 GCA_964539505.1 uncultured Myxococcales bacterium | reverse complement strand
CCTTGGTCTGAGTCTGGTTCCAAGGAGCAGGAGGCTGCGAGCCGGGGCCCTGAAATCGGTGGAAAGAGGGCCCGAAACAGTGGCCCGGAGTCGAACTCGGTTCATCAGGAGTCTCTTCCAGTGCCAGAGGGCATGCTGGCGCTGGAGATGGCCTGGCGTGCAGGACGCCAGGCAGACATGATCCGGATCGCGAACCGCCTGGCTGAGGCGCATCGTGCAGAGCCCTTGGTGCGTCTCGAATTGGGACGCAGGGCTCTCGTCCTGGGGCGGTTCGAATCGGCCATGGCGCATCTGCATTGGGCCGAGGCCTTGGCCCAAGGGGGACTTGGGCCCTTGGTGTCCAGGCAGGTGCGCCGTCTGGAAGGGATGGCTGCGCGGCTGGCACTGGTCCCCACATCCGGGCACAAGCAGCAGCCAGGGGCGCATGCGGCTGGCTCTGTATCACCGGTGTCTGCCAGACAGGCCGGGACCGACGCGGCGAGGCCAGGGCGTTCCAAGTTCGGGACGGTCCTGTCCTGGGCATCCTCTTCGGCCTGTGTGCCCCCAGGGGGATCGCTCCGAGGCTGGGTGGCCTGGCGCTCCATGGCGGCGAAGCGAAAGACCAGGGCGTCGTTCTTGTTGGATGCCATGGCGCTGCGAGGGGCCTCTGTTTGTCGATGGCCTTGGATCTGGCGTTGGTTTCGGAAACATGGACTCTCCAAGAGGGGGGCCGTCCTGGCTCGCCGGTTGCTTGCGTTGTTTCCCCGGTCCGAAGAGATTCTTTTGAGCCGGGTCGTCCTGGCCGACTCGGGGCTCTCCGGCGGTGCCGAGCTGGCGGCGCGGGATTTTCGATGGTACGCCGCCGACAGGCGACGTGCCGATGCCCGGCTCGTGGAGGCCTGGTTGAACGCCGGCCGCTGCGAAAATGCGGGCCGTGCCCTGGGCTTTTTCCTGGAACGCCTGGGCGTGGGCGTGATGGAGAGCAGGGAGGCCGTGCGGCTCTTGGGGTGGTTTCATGCGCGGTGCGGGCGCGGAGTTGCATCGAAGCCTGTTGTGCCATGGGGAGTCTTTGCGCAGACAGGACATCGCAGTCTGGCCGAGGCTGCGGTCCGGGGATTGCGCCGAGGCAGGGCCCCCTCTTGGCAGCAGCTCCGCGTCGTCGCCAGATGGCCTGTGCTGGGATTTTCCGTGGCTCTGGCCTCTGGTGCACTGCGAGAGGCGGCCCACCAGGCTCTTCGCTGGCACAAGACCGCGCCCCTGTCGCCCGAGCCTCTCTGCGCCCTGGCCCAGGTGGCCCTCCGGTCCAGCCGATTCGAGTCCGCCAGGGCGCTCTTGGCCAGGGCAGCGGCATTGCAGCCCGCAGCTTCCTGCGTTGCTGCCGGCCGCCGGGCCCTTGGGCACTGACTATCGGCCCCTCATTGGTCCTCGTGCTTGCTCTGTCCACATGCGAGGGATCTGTCCTCCTGCAAGACTGCTGGTGGGGAAAAGGACTGGACAGATTCCCGCATCCGCGTGCTATCTTTCAAGCTGGCTTGTCGGTGAGGACGGTCCAGCAGAAAGGTTCGTCGAACCGGCGCAGCAGACGGTCTCGGCCGTCACGAGGAGGATGCCATGGCAGAGGGAATCAGCGTACGTTTCCAGGAATGGGTGGAGAGCTTCCCAGCAGATGCCAAACTTTTTCTGGAGGTTGCAACTGACGATTCGTTGGGAGAGGACCTGCGGAAACATGCGGTGGCCGGCATGAGCTACATTCTCAAGCAGCTCGATTTCGTGCCCGACCACTATCGTCCCACGGGGGTCATCGACGATTGTTTGGTGCTTCGCATTCTCGCGGAGGTGGGTTCTGAATTCGCCGGTGAGCTGGACCCGGATCGACTCAAGCATTGGTTCCGCCTGGCAAACGAGCGGGAAGACATCGAAGCCTTTGTCGGGGATGCCTATCCCGGCCTGGACCGGGCTGTGCGGGCCATGCTCGTGGAGGGTTTCCGGCACAAGTCTCCGGGTCAATGGCTTGCCGACACAGAAGCCCTGGGC
Source organism: uncultured Myxococcales bacterium (assembly GCA_964539505.1). Lineage (GTDB taxonomy): Bacteria > Myxococcota_A > Polyangia > HGW-17 > SLPX01 > CAZIJS01. The sequence goes on along the minus strand of CAZIJS010000211.1, from coordinate 6,257 downwards.
CACTTGGCAGACGAGGTTCGCAAAGAAATCGACGGCTACGTGCCGCCGGTGGTCGAAGACCCTGACCGGGCCGCGCGGGAACTTCTCTCCTATCTCAAGGCCAAGGTGGGAAAATAGACCTTTGGGCAGGAGAGCTGGCGCAGATATGGCAAAGTCACGCACAGAGACTGGACGGCCAGGGGGGCTGAGGACACAGAGTGGCAGAATCGTCATGGGGGGCAAGCGGATCCATGCCTTGGATCCAGTGGAGATTTCCCGGTTCTTGGTGCGACAGCGCCGTGAAAAGGAGCCCGAGCGCCTCGACGTGCATCTCGACCAGGTGCTCTGTGAGATCCTGGCCAAGGCAGACGAGTTCGTTCCCTCGGAGGCCGGTTCGATTCTCCTCGACGATCCCAGGGCCAAGATGGGTCAGGTTTCGGTGAATCGCTTGACGTTCATCGCGGTGTTCGGGCCCATGGCTTCGGGACTGCTGGGGCGGTCCATGGGCCTCAGCCAGGGAATTGCCGGGCATGTCTACCAGACGGGCCAGCCCTACATCGCCGAGGACGTGTCGCACGACGAACATTTCGATCCCGACCTGGACATGGAATCAGGATTCGTGAGTCGCTCGGTGATCGCAGTTCCGGTCATTTTGGGGCAATCCATCTGTGGCGTGCTCGAACTGGTCAACCGGGTGGGTGGGGATGCCTACACGGCCGAAGACCTCGCTTTGTTGGAGACCTTCGCCGGATATATCTCGTCGTCGATCCAGAACGCTCTGGACGTGATCCGGGTGCGGGAGTTGGCTCGCCATGACGACCTGACGGGCCTGTTCAATGATCGGTTTCTCCATGTCCGGCTCGGAGACGAGGTGGAGCGGGCCGACCGGAACCAGACACACCTTTCCGTGATTTTCATGGATCTCGACTTTTTCAAGCGGGTCAACGACACCTACGGTCACCTGGTGGGAAGTCAGGTCCTGCGGGACGTGGGCCGACTCATGGAACGTTGGGCTCCTCCCGGGGCCGTGACTGCCAGGTACGGCGGGGACGAGTTCGTGGCCATCTTGCCGGGCCACGATGCAGAGCTGGCCAGGCAGGGAGGCGAGAATCTTCGAGACATGGTGGAACGCACCAGGTTCTTGGCGGAAATCGACGGCACAGGGAGGCTGGGGCCCCTGGGCTTTCCTGTCACCTGTAGTGTCGGAGTGGCCTCCCTCCACGAGCACGTGCCTCCCGTGGGCAACGTGCACCAGCGTCAAAACGCGCTCCTCCGGTTGGCGGACGAGGCCATGTACGAGGCCAAGGCGCTGGGGAAAAACCAGGTGGTTGTGGCCGAGCCCGGAGAGTAGGCTCTCGATGGCATGTCGTTTTGGTCTGAAGGGGGGGCTGCCGCGATGATCAATCGGGGAAAAGGTTTTGGTGTTCCTTCTTCCAGGACAGCAGATCGTCTACCGCCCGCCTGGCGGCCATGAGCCGTCGCTCCTTTTTACTGGTGCCTTTGGGCGCCTCCACCGGCGGCAGGAGGGACATGTTCATGTTCGTGGGCGTGAAGCTCGCCCTGGGCGGCTGGCGCAGGTAGGCATACAGAGAGCCCAAGGCCGTGGTGTCTGGTGGGGCTTTCATGGCAATGCCCTGGATGTCGGCAGCGGTGAACAGCGCTGCCAGCAGCCCCATGGCCACCGATTCCATGTAGCCTTCCACCCCGGCGAGCAGGCCCGCCACACGGAGGCCGTTGGCTTCCTTGAGCAGCAAGCCTTCATCGAGGCATTCGGGAGCATGCAGGTAGGTGTTTCTGTGGATGGACCCGTGGCGGAAAAACCGTGCCCTTTCCAGTCCTGGGATCGTCCGAAAGACCCTGTCTTGTTCGGGATAGGTGAGCCTCGTTTGGAATCCCACCATATTGTAGGCTGTGCCGTGCCGGTTTTCCGGCCTGAGCTGGACCACGGCGTGGGGCCGCCGGCCGTCTCGGGGATCGCGAAGGCCCACGGGTCGCATGGGTCCATGGCGGAGCACGTCCATGCCTCTGGCAGCCATGACCTCGATGGGCAGGCAGGACTCGAAGTAGCGCGGCTCTTCGAATTCGTGGGGCACTACCTGTCTTGCCTCCAAGAGCGCCTCCACGAAGGCTTCGTATTCATCCCGGGACATGGGGCAGTTGACATAGTCGCCCTCGGTGGAATCCTCGGGCATGAATCCGTACGCTTCAGGCCCCGGCCCGGCAGGCCGCTGGTTGGCGATCCCGTCCCATCGGCTCGCCCGGAAGGCCTTGTCGAAATCGATGGACTCGGCATCCAGGATGGGGGCAATGGCATCATAGAAGGTCAGCGGCTTGCCCGCCTTGTCCTCGATGGCCCGGGCCAAGGCTCCGGAGGTCAGCGGTCCTGTGGCCAGGATGGCGGGCGGATCGGGCAGATCGTCTTGTCTGCGGCGCTGCAGGTCCACCAGGGGATGGTTCGAGAGACGCTCGGTGATTCGTCTGGCAAAGGCCTCCCGGTCCACTGCCAGTGCCGATCCTGCCGGCACCCTGGTTTCCTGTGCTGCTCCAAGAATGAGGCTGTCGAGCTGCGCCAGTTCGGCCTTGAGGATGCCGCCCGGGGTCCTGGGATCGAGGGACTTGAGAGAGTTGGAACAGACGAGCTCTCCCAGCAGGTCGGTCTGGTGAGCCTCGGTGGTGGAGAGGGGACGCATTTCCACCAGGGTCACCGGAATGTCTCTGCGGACCAGTTGCCAGGCGGCTTCGCTGCCTGCCAGCCCGCCGCCAACCACGGTGACCCTGGCGTTGGGCATCAGGCCTGTGGCTTGCCGATGGGCAGGACTTCGCGGCCGAGCTGTTCTTCGATCACTTCGGCCATGGCCAGGTAGAAGGCCGAGGCACCGCAGATGATGCCTTCCCATCCTGCGATGTGGATCACGGTCTTGGCCGCGCCGCCCTTCATCCAATGGCCGATGGCCAGGAGCCAGAAGAGGATGGTCAAAGAGGCGAACACGAACTGGAGTGCCTTGTTTCCCTTCAGGGTTCCGATGAACATAAAGGCGGTGAACAGGCCCCAGAGGAAGAGATACCAGCCCAGGAACTTGGCCTGGCCGACCTCACCGGCAAAGCCGAAGTGGATGATGCTCTGCTTCGAGACGATGGACACCAGGGTGAGCCAGAACAAACCATAGGAGGTAAAGGCCGTGGTCCCGAAGGTGTTTCCCTTCTTGAACTCCATGTGGCCTGCGAAGATCTGGGCCAACCCGCCATAGAAGAAGCCCATGGCCAGGATCATGGGATCCATCTTGAAGATCCCTGCATTGTGGATGTTGAGCAGGATCGTGGTCATGCCGAACCCCATCAGTCCCAGGGGAGCCGGATTCGCCAGCTTGTTCTCTTCCATCGCGAAACCTCCTTGTGTTGTGACCGTTCGAGCGATTCGTTTTTTCTGCCCGGTGCCAATCGTCGCACCTGTGGGCATTCAATAGTTTGTCCTGATTTTTCCGGGCTCTATCACGCTGCGATCGACAGGTCAAGACTCTTGGTGAGGAAAGGCTCACTTTTGCTCAGTGGCGGGGAGGAACTGGTCAGACCCCCCGCTCTTCGTGGGGCCAGAGGATTTTGTGGAGCTGCACCTGGAGGCGCAGGGGAAGGCCCGATGCCAGGATCCAGTCTGCGAGCACCGACGGTGAGAGGTCGGGCAGGGCTGCGGAGAACAGGACCGGGCATCTGTCCAGAAGATGGTGTCCTGTCACCAGGTCGCAGGCCCAGTCGAAGTCGTCTCGGTTGGTGATCACGAACTTGACCTCGTCTCGAGGACCAACGATATCCAGGTTCTGCCAATGATTCTGATGTGCCATCCCGGAACCAGGGCACTTGACGTCCAGGATGCGAATGACCCTGGGATCCACTGTGGAGATGTCCCGTGACCCGTTGGTTTCCAGTAGCACGGTCTTGCCCCGGTCGGCCAGGGCCCGGCAGAAATCGTGGCATTCGTCTTGGAGGAGAGGCTCGCCTCCCGTGATCTCGACCAGGTTGCAGTGCCAGCGGTCCAGCCGGCCGAGGATTTCTTGGATGGTCATGGACTGGCCGCCGCTGCGAGCGTATTGCGTGTCACAGTACCTGCAGTCCAGGTTGCATCCGGCGAGCCGCACGAAGGTGCAAGGCATGCCGGCCCAGGTGGATTCACCTTGGATCGAATGGAAAATTTCGGAGACGAGCAAGGTCATGATGCGTCGGCGGGATCGGTGTCGCCCGAGGCTTTCGTCCCAGGAGATTGTGCGTCCTGACTGCCGGGATTCCTTGCGGAAGGACCTTCTGGGGACGCATCGTCGGAAACCGAGTTGGATTGTTCTGTGATCTGCATGATGTCCGCTTCTTTGAGCGGGGAGACATGGTCAGGCATGGTGTCCATGAGCGCAGGATTTTTGCGTCTGAATGGGCGATGGGCCATTTCGGCAAGGTCCGGGGTCATTTCTTCGATGAGCGTATCACCCACCTCGTCGTCGCCGGTTCCAGAGATGCCCTCGCCGTGAGGGATGTCTCCGTCGTGAGGGATGTCTCCGTCGTGAGGGATGTCTCCGTC
>CAZIJS010000211.1:0-1617 GCA_964539505.1 uncultured Myxococcales bacterium | reverse complement strand
GGGATGTCTCCGTCGTGAGGGATGTCTCCGTCGTGAGGGATGTCTCCGTCGTGAGACATGTCCTCGTGGTGGGTGGAGTCATGGTCGCCGGCGATGTCATGTTTTTCCTGGTCTCGACCTGTCTTATCGAGTTGGGATGGGCCGGTCGAGACCTCGTGGTCAGCGCTTGCCCCACTGCTTTTGTCCGCTCCAACGATCACTGCTTGAATGGCGGAAACGCTGCTCCGGGAGGCCCAAGGGTTGAGTGGGGGCGGGGCCGGTTCGTCGGAGAGGGCCACTGCTTCGTCCGACAGGTCCTCTGCCTCCACGGCAAGTTTTGCGCCACTGAGATTTTCCGTGGTGGTGCGCAGTCTGTCTGTGAGGACACGGACGAAGCTCCACAGGAGGTTGACCGCCACTTTCGGTTCTTTGCGCAGGATCTGGAAGAAATCCTTGCGATGGATGGTCAACACCCGGACCTGGTCTCTGGCAACGGCTGTGGCGCTGCGCGGCGCCCTGTCGACGAGGGCCATTTCACCGAAATGATCGCCGCGTGTGAAACTGACGATGTAGGTTCCGTCTTTGGTCAGATCGATGGTGCCGTCGAGCACCACGAACATTTCGTCGCCTGGTTCGCCCTCGCGGATGATCACGTCGGCCGGCTCGTAGCGTTGCGTGGCGGCGATGTTGAGCACCCGCACCAGTTCTTTGTATTCGAGATGCCGAAACAGGGGCATCTGGCGCAGGACATCCATCCTCAGGCGGAGGTCTTCGGCCCGCTCGGCATGTTCGGCTGCGGCTTCCGACAGGATGTCGACCACCACTGCGGTGATGTTGTCGTGTCCGCCGCCTGCGTTGGCCCGATCGATGAATTGCTTGGTGGCCTGCTCCAGGTCCGCTGTGTCCAAGGTCGTGAGGATGCTGTCCTCGTCCAGGTAGAAAGAGAGGCCGTCTGAGCAGAGCAGAAACTTGTCGCCGGGCAGGATCTCGAAGTCGATGCCGTCCACCTCCACACTGGGATACACGCCGACAGCCCTGGTGACAGCGTTTTTATACTTTGCGTAGGGACTCGTTTCCACTTCGCTGCGCTTGAGACGCCCTTTGGCGATGAGGTAGTTGATCACCGAGTGGTCCTCGGTGAGTTGATGCACCTGGCCCTGACGGACGAGGTAGACGCGGCTGTCACCCACGTGAGCGATGAACCCGCGCACTCCAGCCACCAGCAGCAGGTCCACGGTGGTGCCCATGCCTCGTTTTTCCGGTTCGGTCTGGGCACGGTCGTGGATGGCCGAGCAGGCCTCCTGCACCGCATGTTCCAGGATTCTCGTCACGTCGGTCTTGGGTAGGTCGCCTGCGACGAAGTTTTCGATGATGTCCCAGTTCTGAATCAACGTGTCTCGGATGATCGTGACAGCCATGGAGGAGGCGACTTCGCCTGCAGCGTGGCCTCCCATGCCATCGCAGACCATGAAGAGCTTGTGCTCGGGATCGCTGAAGAAGCTGTCCTCGTTGTGATCCCTGGTCTTGCCCACATCCGTGGCGCCCCAGGCTTTCAGTTGCATCGACACCACCCTTTCCGCCTTCCGGCCGGGGCTGCCTCCTTCCCGACTGGTCTCCCGCCTCGGACTGCCTTCCGGC
>CAZIJS010000210.1:5545-8339 GCA_964539505.1 uncultured Myxococcales bacterium | reverse complement strand
GGTGGGGGGTGGAGAGGGGATGGGGGTGTGGGGTGGGGGGGGGGCTGGGGGTGGGAGGGGGTGGGGGTGGGGGTGGGGGGGGGGGGGGGTGGAGGGGGATGGGGCTGGGCATGTGGGTGGGGGGGATGTGTCTTTCCCGGACATGGACCGAGAGCCGCATTTTGGATCGGAGCCCCTGTTCGAGGATAAACGGGCCAGGATCCTGGTCTGGTACGTGCTGCCCGGGTTGCTGGTGGTGCTCCTTGCTGCGCTCATCGCGTCGAGCCGATGGAACCTGGAGGTGACGCTCTATGTGTTCGGCCAGGCCGATCCGAGTCAGGTGCAGACGCTCGAGAAACAAAGGCAGCGGTCGGTTCGGTTCAAGCACAGGCGCCCGGTGAAGCATCCGGCGGTGATGTTGCGCTCGGGGGGGCGGGGCGCGGTGCGTATGGCGGTGTATCGGAGACTGGGATCGAAGTTTCTGCATCCGCTGCGTGGTTCTGTTCGCCTGGTGGGCAAGGGCCGTTCCTGGAAACTCTTCGATGGCAAGGGCGTCGAGTCCCTGGAAGCCCGTTTCTCTGTGCCCAGGGTGACGGGCACGTTCAAGTTGCTGGCCAAGGTGCATGCGCCGGGCGGTCTGCGCAAGGCCTCGGTGGATGCGCGGGTGGTGGAGAAGTTGGATTGGCCCAGGCCGGTGGCCCTGGAGACGGCCATGACCATGCCGCGTTGGGACAGGCCGGAACCAGACAGGGATGGGACGCTGGTGGAATTGACGCCGCGTGGCGGCTGGAGCGTGCCGGGCGAGGTTGCGACCTCCATGACGGTCCGCGTGACCGATGCCTCGGGCCGTCCCAAGTCGGTGGACGTGAGGGTGGGGCTGTTGCGTGGATTGTCGGGCAACAAGGGGCCGGGATCGGTGCTCATGTCCTGGCGCAGGACCGGGCCCGACGGGCTGGCTTCCTTCCAGGTGATGTCACGCAAGCCGTTGCTCATGCTTGTCGTGGAATACAGGGCCTCGGAGGGGCGGCCTGTCCAGAGGTATCATTTTCAGTTCGCCACCAGGCCGGTGCAGGCGTCGCTGCTGGGAACGGGAAGGGTGACGTGGGTGGGGAAATCGTTCGTCTTGGAAGCCCACAGCGTGCTCCAGACGGGTGTCTTGTACCTGGACGGATACCACGACGGAACGCTCACCTGGATGGACCGGGCGGAGCTGGAAGGGGGCAAGGCCCTGTTCCAGGTGCCGGTGCCGGATCACGAGGGGCTCTGGTTCCTCCAGGTGTATTCAGACCTGGTGGAACCGGGACAGTCTGTGAGCACCTGGGTGAGCTACGTCCTGCCCAAGGGTCAGACCATGGGGCCGGCTTTGGCCTCCCGGATCGTGGGCAAGGCGGCGCAGCTCATGCATCGCTGGTCCGACCTGGCTGCTGTCTCGTCGGGCGAAGATGCGGCGCAGGTGTCGGTTCGCAGGGCCCTTGCCTGGGAGGCCGGAAGACTGAAGGTTCTCGCCGACTGGGTGGCTCAGGCCGATGCGGCGACGGCCCGGCGGGTGGTGGAATATGCGTTGGGCCGCCTGGATGGGTTCTCCTTTCCTCCCGAGATGCTCGCAGACACCCTGCCCGCCGAGCGGCAGGCCATTGCATCGCGGCGGCATCGGGTGCAGATCCTGCTCTTGGGATTCTTTTTCATGGGCCTGGTGGTGTTCCTGGCGCTCCTTGGCTGGGTGCTCCTGCGCCAGGTTCGTGCAGGGCGCATGGCAGCCGCCGAGATAGAAAGGCTCTCGGGAGAACTGGATGATGGAGGGGTGGAAACTGCCATGGCAGAGAGGGCGGAGTTGCCATCGAGACAGGGTGGCGAGGCTCTGGCGATGGCTGGGGTCAGAGCCCCGGACAGGGGTGGGCGATCCGGCCGCTGGACGCTGCGGCTCCAGACCATGGCGGTGGTCTTCGTGATTCTGTTTGCCATCGTATCAGTGATTGTTTTGCTCACCAATCTCATGTGGGGCATGTAGAGGGTGGTGGGTTCGAGACGGGACGGCGCGTTGGATCCATGGGTGCCGGGAGGTTGGAGAATGTCTGAAAAGCAGTTGGGCGATGTGTTGGGGATGGTGCTGGCCGCCGGCTTTGGGACGCGGCTGGGGCGGATTGGGGAGGAGCGGCCCAAGGCGCTCCTGCCTGTTTGTGATGCACCGCTCTATCGATACGCCTTTGCGCTCTTGGCCGGCGCCGGTATCACCGAGGTGGTGGTCAACACCCACAACATGGCCGAGATGATCGAAGATGCGGTGGGCCGGCAGCCGGCCGGCATGTCGGTGCGTTTCTCCCGCGAGGAGCCCGAGATCCTGGGCACCGGGGGCGGGGTCAAGGCTGCGTCGCGTTTTTTTTCCGGCAGGACCGTGGCAGTGGTCAATGCCAAGCTGGTGACGGACCTGGATCTGTCGCTGGTCCTGGCCGCGCACCGCAGGATGGGCGCACTGGCCACCATGGTGGTCCGGCCCGACCCGGATGCCCTGGTCTGGGGTGCGGTGGAACTCGACCGAGACGGCATGGTCCGTGGGCTGGCCGGGCTGCGAAGTCCCGGGGAGTTCGGTCCGTTGGAACCTTACATGTTCACCGGGATCGCCTTGCTGGAACCGGAGTTTCTGGATGTGCTCCCAGAGGGCCCCTCCTGCATCGTGCGGCAGGGCTACCATGCGCATCTTCGCGCAGGGCGGCCCATTGCCGCCTTCGTGCATCGGGGATACTGGCACGAACATTCCACGCCCAGCCGCTATCTCCAGGGAAACTTCAATCTCTTGGAACGGACAGGGCCGCTGTGG
>CAZIJS010000210.1:0-5445 GCA_964539505.1 uncultured Myxococcales bacterium | reverse complement strand
GGAGAGCTGTCCTTGAGCGGCCTGGCGCAGGATGCGGTCCTGGCGTCGGACGTGCAGTTGATCCCACCCTACCGGATCGGGCCGGGAGCGCGGATCGGGAAGGGATCGACCATTGGTCCCCAGGTGGTGGTGGGCTCTGGTGCCCAGGTGGCCGAGGGATCGCACCTGACTCGGTCGGTGGTCTGGGACGGGGCGCGTGCAGAAGGCAGGCTGGATTCGGCGGTGGTGACGCGGCGTGGTGTCGTCTTGGTGGACTTGGAGGACGAGGGGGCAAAGACAGGGCCGGCACTTGGGAGTGGGCCGAAAAAATAGGGTCATTCTGAAAGGTTCTGGAGAGGGGGGGATGTCAGTCCTGGGGCTCGATGCGGGCCAGCACCACGGTGATGTTGTCTTTGCCCCCGGCTTCGTTGGCCGCGTCGATGAGCATGTCGCAGACCTTGTCGAGTTTTTCTTCCGAGAACACGATCCGATGGATTGCTTCGTCGGAGATCATGTCGGTGAGCCCGTCGGTGCAGAGAAGGTAGACGTCTCCCAGGCTGGGATTGACACGCACCACGTCCACTTTGACCATGGGCTTCATCCCGAGGGCTCGGCTGATCACGTTTTTTTGCCGCAGCATAGACTGGGCTTCGGCCACGGTGATGCCCTTCATTCGGGCATATTCGTTGAGAAAGGAATGGTCCTGGGTAAGCTGCACGATTTCAGCGGGCCGGAGTCTGTAGATCCTGCTGTCACCCACGTGGGCCAGCAGGGCGAAGTCCTCTTCGAAAAGGACGCTCACCACGGTGGTCCCCATGCCTTTGTACGCGGGGTTTGCCTGGGCCTGTTCGTAGATTTTCTGGTTGGCGAGCATGATGCTCACCACCAGACGGTTCTCGCTCATGCGCCCATGGCCCATTTTATAAGGCCAGGTGACGTCTTGATCTTCGGCTGTCCGCTGGAAGTGCTCGACGATGGTTTCCACGGCGAGCTGCGAGGCCACCTCGCCCGAGGCATGTCTGCCCATGCCGTCTGCCACGATGGCGAACCGTTCCTCCACCGGGAGATAGAAGGCATCTTCGTTGTGATCTCTCGTTTTGCCCACATCGGTTTCGCCGGCGAACCGGACTCGCATGTGGTTGAAAGGAAAGGACGTGCTCACTGGTGGCCTCCGGAAACTGTGCCGACTCCAACCGACTCCAACCGACTCGACGCAACGACTTGCCATCGCATGGCTGACAGGGTAGTGGGATTCACAGAGAACGTCAATTGTCGCCTGGAATCGTCGAATGGTGCATGGCGATCCAGGAAGGCGACCGCACAGGACGGGATCGGCCAGTGAGGAGTGTCATGGATTCACAGTCACGGAACATGGACCCGCAGGATCGAGCCAAAGAGCCTCTGGCCAGGCAGAGACAGAGGATAGACGAGCTCGACGAGCGGATCGTGGCTCTGCTCAACGAGCGGATGGACATAGCCCTGAAGATCGGCCGCATCAAGGCCCGGCAGGGCATCTCTGTCCTGGACCAGGGCCGGGAGGCCTTGGTCCTTCACCGTCTCCACGGTCTCAACCAGGGCCCGCTCTCCAATGACGATCTGGACCGGATCTACCGAACCATCATGACGGTTTCCCGGGGTCTGCAAGGGCGCCTCGGAAATTCGTAGGGTGGGCCTCCTGCACGCGGTCTGGTGCTGTGCTGTCTTTCCGGGGTATTTTCCACATGATTCCTGGAAGATCGATGGGGGAGCCATCCTGATTCGTGGAGGGAAGGGAAAACCGTACCTTCGCATTGAACGCTGCTGTGTGTTTCGTCCGTTTCTTCGTCATCGCTCCTGCTCCGTTCGATCCGCGATCAGGCTCCTTATATGTCTGGAACGGTCAGAAGAAAACAGGCTTGACAAGCCCCCAGCAGGGGGCCTCTCTAAAAAGAGCACTAGCTAATGCCGAACTGGGTACTTCGGTGCCCCGGCGGCAGGTCCTACGGCCACCTTCGGTGGCCGTAGTTGTTTCAGGAGCACACGGTCTTGAGGGTCTGCTACGTTGACGAGGCGGGTTGCCCCGGTAGTCTTGCCACGCCCACCTCGGATGTCCAGCCTGTTTTCGTGGTTCTCGGGCTGAGTCTGCCTCAGGGCGCGCTCGCTTCTGTGACCATCGAGTTTCTGAGGCTGAAGCACCGCTTTTTTCCTGCGCTGTACACCGGCAATTTTCTTGACCTCGTTTTGCGCGAGGTGAAAGGAGCTGACCTTCGCCGAGATGCGGCGAAACTAGGTCGGCGAAAGTGGCATCCGGTTCTCCAGTTCCTGGGAGAGGTGTTCCAACTCCTCGACAAAAACGGTGCCCGGGTTTTTGGGCGGGTATGGGTCAAGGCGCCCGGGGCAACCATGAAACCCAGGGCGATCTACACGTCGTCTATTCAAGCCATCTGTACGACATTCCAAGAGCAGCTTGGTGTCGTCGAGGATCAGGGCTTCGTGATCGCCGACAGCCGGCGGAAGGGCCAGAACGCGAGCGTGGCTCACAGTGTTTTTACGCAAAAGCACAGCGTCAATGGTGAGCCATTGGACAGGATCCTGGAGATGCCAACGTTCGGCCACAGCGAGAACCATGTTGGAATCCAGTTGGCGGATCTCCTTGCTTCGGCAGTTGTGTTCCCTCTCGCCGTGGAGTCCTACTCCAAGGGTTTACGTCAACAACGTCCACACCGCTCGCAACTACTCGCGGCTCAAGAACAGGTTTGGCATTCCCCTCCAGAACATGCAGTTCAGGTACCAACGCCAGGACGGGCGATGGACCGGAGGATTGACCGTCAGTGACCCCATCGCCCAGCGATCTGGTGGCAGCCTTTTCAGGTAGGGCCTCCAACTCTTAGCATCGTAGCTTCCTACCGCCTACCCGGGTAACCGCATGCCGATCTCCGCAGCCATCGGTGATCGAGTACAGTAGCCGTTGTGGAATCTGGGATGATAGATGTGGCTGGCTGGACGAAGCTTTCAGAGAGGAAAGGGGGATGAACTCCGCTGTGGGCCTCAGGCCTGCCGCGGTTTGGGTGTGAAGAAAGATGCCGCCAGCAGGCCGATGCCCAGGAGGCAGATCATTCCAGCCAGCTTGGCCACGGCGCTGAACAGGTCGGAGAACATGGCGTCGAAGAACCAGGCCATCTGGCGCAGGACTTCGTGTCCCACCGCAGTGTTCCAGAACGGCTGGGTGGTCTGGATGTCCCAGGATGATGGATCGGTGGCCCATATGTGCTCGACGATGGCTCCCAGGCCGAGCGCAAGGACGGCGGCACCCACAGCGCCCAGGAGGGTGGATGTGCCGGCCCATCGGAGGAATCCGCGCAGGCCCAGGCCTCCGATTGCAGACCCGACGAGGATGAGAAACAAGGCTGCCAGCAGCAGGATCCACATCATGGTCCGCCCCATGCGTATCCGCCGACTTTGTTTCATGTGGGGGCTGTCCATGATGGGAAACTCGTCCTTTTTCGGGGCGAATTTGACAGCAGCCAGGTCCACTCCGGAAGACACCATGCCTGCGCCGGGATTGCAGGCGGGCAGAGAGCCTTGCCCGTTCGACTCGATGAGCCGCTGCCATCGGATGACCTGGTCTGGTTCGCAGGAGGGCAGTGCCAGAAACAGTTTCTTGATGTAGTCCTTGACCAGGGGGCCTGTGAGGGCGTCTCGCAGGGGGGTTGTGTGGATCACCACGCGATGGGGCGCCTTTTTCCCCTTTACGATGTCTCCCAGTTCACCAAAGGCCCTGGGGATTTCCGTTTCGAGCCACGTGAAGATGCCCGCCTGCTTGGCCACTTCCACCGGGGAGGGCTTGGTTTTTCGCATGGCTTCGATCCAGGCCTTGGTGGCGGGATCCTCGATGTCCTCTTTCTTTTGGATGGACTGCCAGACGGCTTCGGCGGACTTGGGAATCCGGTTAGTCACCTGCCGAACCCTGGCCTCGGAAAACCAGTTTTCGAACATGGCCCAGGTCATGCCCGAAACCATGATGGCCCCGAACAGGGCCGGGATGCCCGCCAGGGCCAGGATGAGACCACCAATCACGCGTCGTGCTGTCATGATTTACTCTCTCCTCGTCAGTTCTCTTGGCTGGACGTTGGTTTCGTCACTTCATCGATCCAGTCGCGAATTCTTCGGCCGTACTCGTCACCGGCGCGCAGCGCCACGTTGTTATGCCCGGCCCCGGTCACGAGCCAGATGTCTTTGGGCTTTGGAGCGGCATCGAAGAGGGCTTGCCCCTCGCTTGCCGGGATGAGTTGGTCGGCTGTGCCATGGATGACGAGCAGGGGGCAATGGATGTCACCGATCTTGCGGATGGAGTCGTAACGTTCCGAGCGGAGCAATGCACCGGCAGGCAAGACGGGAAGGAGTTTCGTTGCCACCGACGGGATGGACCGAAACGTGGACTCGAGCAGCAGGCCCGCCACCCGGCGCTGTCCGACCTGCCGGCAGATTTCCACGGCCACGCCGCCGCCCAGCGATTTTCCGAAGATCAGGATACGACTGGAGTCCATTCGTTTCGTGAGCCAGTCCCAGGCGGCTTTCCCGGCAGCATAGAGTCCAGGCTCGGTTGGTTGGCCACTGCTCTTTCCATAGCCGGGATAGTCGATGAGAAACATGCCCGTGTGGGTGGACTCGAGGTCTTGACGCACGAGGGCCCACTCATAGACGCATTGGGCATTGCCATGGAAAAACAAGATGACCGGCCGCCCTTCCGGCGGTGGCCAATACAAACCATGGATCCGTTCGCCCGTTTCGGTGTCGAGAAAGACTTCTTCGACATCCCCACAGTAGCCGGGTGGGGGTTCGTGGGCTGCGATGCGTTCGGGGAAATAGAGAAACTTACGGACCATTCCCTCCAGCATGTCGATGTCCTTTCCCTGGTTCGGCATGGTTCGCGCCTGTTTGTCTTCTTTCGACGGGACCTCGTCTTTTCGGAGCGATGCTCTCGATGCGATCACGTCGAATCGTCGGTCGTTGTTTTCCCGGCCTCATCTGCGGCCGGCCGGCCGTCTCGGACGAAGGGCAGGCTGGGCTGGCGCAGTGCGGGATCGTCTTCTTTCCTGGCCGCCCATGTCGTGGCCTTGCCTTTGGCCTTTGCTTCGTAGAGTGCCCGATCGGCCCTGGCAATGAGATCCTCGGGATCATCGCCTGGTTCGAGCTGTGCCACCCCGATGCTCACCGTGCAGGCAGCCGTGGGCGCGAGTATCTTGCCCGTATCAGCCATGCGGCGCTCCAGGTCCTCCGAGATGGCATGGGCCACCGACAGGGCGGCATCCATGTCTGCCCCAGGCAGGACCACCACGATCTCGTCGCCCCCGTATCGGGCGGCCAGGTCCGCGGTCCGGATACGGCTCTTGATGGTCGTTGCCAAGACCTTCAAAAGGGCGTCTCCCGCCAAATGGCCGAACCGGTCGTTGACGTGTTTGAAGTCGTCGATATCCAAGATGAGCA
>CAZIJS010000209.1:0-8368 GCA_964539505.1 uncultured Myxococcales bacterium | reverse complement strand
GGGCCCTGCGTCGCAAGATGCGGGCCGGCCGCCTGGGCCAGGAACTCTGTGCCTCGGCCAAGGCCCTGTTGGTGGATGCCCTGCGGGCAGGGTTGAGGGGGGCGGCTACGCTGCCTTCTTCGGAGGAACTCACAGAGGCCTGCCGGGAGCAGTGAGTGGCTGGAGTTGCGAGAGAACTCTGCGCCAGGTCATCCAACGAATCCCACAGTTTCTTGGCGGCATGAACCAGGCCGGGCGCTTCATTCGTCCTGGATGGATATTTCGGTGAAAAATGTCGGGGCGGGCCTGGCCAGGTAGAAGCCCTGCAAGAGGTGACAGCCCAGTTCCGTCACGGTATCGAGTTGTTCCTGGGTCTCGATTCCTTCGGCCACTACCCGGCACCCAATGTCATTGGCAAAGCCCACGAGTTGGCGGATCAGGTTGCGACGCACCTTGCTCTTTTCGATGCCTTTCAGAAGAAGGATATCGAGCTTGATGACGTCTGGTTCGAGTTCCGCCACGTTGTTGAGAGATGAGTAGCCCGACCCGAGGTCGTCGATGGCCACGAGAAAGCCCAGTTCTCGCAAAGGGCCGAGGCGTTCCTTGAAGCTGGAGAAATTGTCGATTCCCGCCCGTTCGGTGATTTCGAGGACGGTCCGGTCGGCCATGTCCGCCAGCCAGGACGGAGGATGATACAATTCCGGGTCCTGTAGGTCCAGTGGATGGAGATTCAAAAAGAGTGTTTGGCCGGAAGGCAGGTTTTGTGCCCGTTCCACGGTGAGCTGACGCAGGTGTCTGGTGAGGAAATGCAGATGGTCCGTGCGTTCAGCCACGTCGAAGAGGACATATGGGTTGGCGAAGTCGGACCACTTGCACCGGACCAGGGCCTCGTGGCCATAGATGCCCAAAGTTTGTGATTCCACGATGGGCTGAAAATACATTTCGAAGGCCCGATCGGATACGGCCCGCTCGATGAGCCTTGCCTGGCCTTGCGTGGCCTGACGCCCCACGTTCATTGCGTCTTGTTGGGCTTCGATGATGGTACGCAGGACGAGTCGCTCGAGATGAATCCTGGGCAGGGGCTGGACCTTGGCCAGACCCACGAAGACCTGGCCGATGGAGGCCAGATCTTCGTCGAGCACTCTGAGGTGCCTGGTCAGGCCTGCGGCAAGTTCTCCACGCAACACGTCGTCACCGTCGGCTTCCGGGGCGAAGAGCACGAAGTCGTCGGCATAGATATGATTCAGCGAGGCGAGGTTTCTTTCCCTGCGCATCCTCGTGGCCTCGCGGTGGAGAAACGAAGAGACTGCGCCAAGGAGGGCCTCGAGGGCTTCCCATCCGTATCGGTCTTCCACGATGCGGGCATTGGGAAGATGGACATAGAAACAGGACACGGTTTTCGCTGTCGTGAAGACTCGGCCCACCTCTTTGTGGAGCATGGTCAGGGTACTCAGACCCGTCAGCGCGTTTGGGCTGGGCCTGGGGCGATCCAACGAAGTGAGGGGCTGGCGCACCTTGAAGGTGAACCGGGCCTCCTTGGTCGGGTAGTAGACGTCCGATTTCGGATTACTTGCCCGTCCTGAGTCGCGAAATTGAGTCTTTCGATCCTCGTTCTTCATAGCACCAGGTATATACCACGAGGAAGAACCTTGAAAACAGCCCTTTTTGTGAGCGTGGCAGATGGTTTCGAACAGAAATCCGGCCAGAGCGCCAGATGTCTGGATGTCACAGGACCAGAGCGATCATGGAAAACTGAAACGCGGGGTGGAACGAGACAGAGCGGCTCTCGGCGAGACGCCTTTCATCGAGCACCGTTGTCCCCTTGGAGAGTCCTCCAGGAATCTCGATGCGATCAGTCTGGAGGAAGACAGCCCTTTTGTCCGTTTCCTATGTCGGAGCATCTATAGCCCTCGTTCCACCGGCAGTCGGTGTCTGTGGTGCAGAGTTCCACGCAGAAGCCCGTGGAGAAGTTTCCGATGTCGAGGTTGTCCTTGCAGAGGGAACCACTGGGACAACTGGTTTGAACGTTGCAATTCAACTTGGTGCAGTAGCCCCCGGGAAGTCCGTCCGTTTCGCATCGCAATCCACTGTCACAGTTGTTGTCCAATGCACAAGGATCTCCCACGGCTCCGGTCTGCGTGGTGCAGGACGTGGTGCAACCATCCAGATTGTCGACGTTGCAGTCATCGCACTCCTCTCCCAGGTTCGACTCCAGGAGGCAGTTTCCGCATCCCGGGCAGTCCTTGTCTCCGTCGTCTTGCAGGGTGCAGCCGCTGGGACAGCAACCGTCCGACCCGTCGTCGCATCTGGTGATCTGATTGTATGTGCAGGTCGCCTGGCAGGAACCCGCGCCTTGCAGTGTGTCTTGGGTGCATGCATCGCCATCGTCGCAGGACGTGGGACAAGCACCTGGGTCGCCGGATGCAATGCCCGTATCGCAGAGTTCACCTCCCGCCGATTCCACCACGCCGTTGCCGCAGACCGCAGGGCAGTCGCCGTCCGTGTTGTTGTTGCATTGAGAGGTATCACAGCACCCGTCTCCATCCACACAGCCCACGAACGAGTGGTCACAGTAGGCCTGGCATGTGCCATCTCCGGCGAGCGTATCCTCGGTGCAGAGGTCGTTGTCTACGCAGTCGGCGAGGGTGGGGCATGCGCCGGTATTGCCTGATGCAATGGCTGTGTCGCATGTCTCCTGTGGGGTTGTCACAACGCCGTCGCCGCATACGACGTCGCAGTCCGTATCGTTGGCCAGGGTGCATCCATCGGGGCAGCATCCGTCTCCAGCGGTGCATGTAGTGATGGGGCTGTGTTGGCAGGTGGCATTGCAGGTGCCTGCGTTGGCCAGGGTATCCTGGGTGCAGGAAATCTGGTCGTTGCAGTCACTGTCTTGCCTGGGACAACCGCCATACTCGCTTGGCAAAATAGCCGTGTCACATTCCTCGCCTGGTTCCAGGACGCCGTTTCCACAGACCGCCTGGCAATCGGAATCCAGGGTAGCATCTCCGCCTTGCGGGCAGCAGCCGTCCCCATCGATGAACTGGGTGATGCTCTGGTGGAGGCAATGGGACTGGCAGGGCCCGTTGTCGATGAGCTGGTCCTGGGTGCATGGATCGGAATCCTCGCAGGAACCGGGACAAGCACCTTGCTGGCCCTGCGCGATCCCGGTATCGCATTCCTCGCCAGGCTCCAAGATAGCGTTGCCGCAGACTGCCAGGCAGTCGGAATCCAAGGTGGCATCGCCTCCTTGCGGGCAGCAGCCGTCGCCGCCCACGAACTGGGTGATGACCTCGTGACTGCAGAGAGCCTGGCAGGTTCCAGGAGAGCGAAGGCTGTCGCTCGTGCAGAGGTTGCCGTCGTCTTCGCAGGTCGTGGGGCAGGCTCCCGGGTTGCCTGGTTGGATTCCCGTGTCGCAGGTCTCGCCGGTGCTCACCAGACCGTCGCCGCAGATGGCCTGGCAGTCCGAGTCGTCGGAGGGCCCGCAGCCCGATGGACAGCAGCCGTCTCCATGGGCGCATTGGGTGATTGGTTCATTGTGACACATGGCTTGGCAGGTGCCCGCGCCTTCCAGGGTGTCTGTGGTGCATGGGTCCTGGTCGTCGCAATCTGTGGGGCAGGCTCCCGCCTGGCCCTCCGGGATGGCCGTGTCACAGGTTTCCTCTGAGGCTTGGACCTTGCCGTCCCCGCAGATTGGTGCCTCTCCCAGTTCCACCACCGCTTCGACGATCGTGCCCGTTTCACAGACGAGGGTTGCCTTGCCGAAGGCCACTTCCTGGTCCCCGTCCAGGCCCCAGACCGTCACTTCGACCTCCTGGCCTCCCATGGCGTCGGGCAGGAGCACCACGAAGCTCTGTTCCGGGCCGGCAAGCGGGCCTGCGGGCACGTCCGGCAGCATACCTGGAGCAAATGCCTGGCTGTTGTCCGACGTCAGCCGCCCCTCGATTCGGAACCGGTCCATGGAAAACTCTTCGGCGTCGAAGCGCACGATGACCTTGATTCCGGTGACGTCGGTGGAAGAAGAGCTCTTGCCTCCGCATGCCGTCGCGCCCCATGGCCCGACAGCGAGGAGCCCAGCCAAGAGCAAACCTGGGACTTTGGCTTTTCTGCATGAACCAGCAAGGAAATTGGTCATCTTAATGAAGTAGGTCATTGGAAACACCTCCCACGAATTTCAGTACCGGAAAACATCCTTGTCTTCCATGCGACTGCTCTCGATTCGTCGTCAGGCCTCTGTATTTCGGCGATCTCCATCATCTTCGGTCGAGAGTCCCCAGGCTTCCCGAGGGGGTGGCGGCCCCCTGGTCCCTGGACGCCATGACCCCCCCCACCGTGGCCCCTGCCACGATGGCCACTGTCACGCCCACTGCGGTCCAAAACCACCAGGTCTTGTACCACTCGGCCCGCTTTTCGTTGTTTTCCTTGCCCGGCTTGGGCACAGCCCCTTTGTCTTCCGCCACTTGGGCTGCAGCAGCCTTGCTGCTTCGGGCCAGGGCCGCCCGTGAGGGTGCCCGGCCCGAAGCCTTGTCGTGGGAAGCGCCTGGAGACCCGCTTGCTGCCTGGCTGCTGGTCGCGCCACTGTGTCTCCTGTTGTCGGCCTTCTGTTTTGCCTGTGCTTTTGCCCGGCATTCCTCGATGAGTTTTTCCACCACGGCGCGGTTGGCTGCGTCCGTGGCCCGCAGATAGCCGCGATAGAAAAAAACGGCCCGGCTGAAGTTTCCCATCATGCGGTGACATTGGCCGATGTTGAACAGGAAACCTGGAAGTGGGGCCAATTCATAGGCCTTGGAATAGAGCTGGAGCGCCTTGGCGAATCGGCCAAGATAATACTGTTTTTCTGCCTCCTCGAAGAGCTTTTGGGCCTTGGCCTTCTTGGCAGGGGGCACGTCATCTTGCGCCCGAGCCACGGGAGTCAACGAAAGGAACAGAAACGTCAACGAGAATACAAAAGACGTCCTTTGCATTGGTGCCTCCTATGGAACACTCTCCATCCCGGGCAGGTCTCTACGACATCTGCGCCCTTGGGGTCCTGGAGAATCTCCTTTGCTTGCAGACTGTGGCGACCAGGTCATTTCGTGGGTAATGCATACAATTCACTGTATCGCAACCAACACAGATTCATATGTTTCATTCTACAACAAACAGCGCGGTTTACCAATAGTCACAGTTGCCTTGCTGCTTGTTGCTGATGGTGTCACTTCGACGTCGCGTCGAGGTGGAGACATCCATGACCTGGCCGGGGCTGGGACTACCGTCCGGAGGAACTGAAGGGATTGACCGTTCCAATGGAGTCGGGATGCCGGTGCGACCCGCCGGTCCTATGGCGGCGACGTCTCGGTCTTTTCTTGTGAGATCTCAATCGCGATCGCTCGGAGTCGACCTGCTTGTTTTGGATGGGGCCCCCACGGCCGCGAGGCGCCGAGTGCAGCATGACCCGCAATGGAGAACTCGTTTCCCGGTTCAGCGTCACGGTCGCAGGGAGCCTGTCTTCTGCCCTGATTTCCAGGGTCCAGGACGTCTGGCCGGCTGGCATGGTGAGCTTCAGTGGGGTAATGCCCAGGGGGCGGCGGTTGGGAGCCACGAGGAACACTTCGGCGCCGGCAGGCTCGGAGACGATCTGGAAATTGCGTGCCTTTTGCTGGACCAGCCCGTCGGGAGACGGGCGACTCGATGAATCCCGGGCCCTCGAGCGAAGCCGAGGCGACTCCTTCGTTGGTTTCTGCCCCGGCTGGTCGCTCTTCGATGCCGCTGCGTTCGGTTGGTGGTTTGAAACAGGCTCCAGTTCGGGCTTTCGGGCGGTTTTCCGGGACGGAGTGTCGAAGAGCGCACCAACGGCCCAGAGACCTGCGCCGCCGAGGGCGATGAGGATGAAGACCAACCAGACCAGGTGGGCGAAACGGGGTGTTGTCCGGACCAGGGATGGCGACGTTCCCTTTGCCAGTTGGATACCGGTTGTCCTGGCCGTGCGTTCGATGGCCTCACGCAGGGCCGATCCGTCCTGGAGACGCCGCCTTGGATCCTTGGAGAGACAGCGCATCACGAAGTCCGAACAATGCTTCGATATCGTTCTGGGCGGCTCTGCTGCCTTGTGCGGGGGAATCGGCTGTTCGTGGGCGTGTTTGTAAACATACTCCGCAAAGCTGTTTCCCACGAAGGGCAGCTTTCCCGTGAGCATTTGATAGGTGACCACTCCCATGGAGTAGATGTCGGAACTCGGCTCCACGGGCTGACCCTGGATTTGCTCGGGAGACATGTAGGCCGGCGTGCCCGCCTGTTGACCGGAGAGACTGGCACCGCCAATCCCTTCTGCCTTGTCCATGAGGTGAGCCACGCCGAAATCCAGGAGCTTGACGATGCTGTGCCCCGGCCGGTCATGCGCAAGGAAGATATTGTCGGGCTTGATGTCACGATGCACCACGCCGGCTGCATGGGCCGCCGCCAGGGCATCGGCCACGGCATGTGCGATCCGAAGGGCATCGGGGACATCCAGGGGACCCTCCTCCTCGATCAGGGCTGCCAAGGTTTTTCCTTCGAGGAGTTCCATGACACAGCAGGCCAGACCCGGTTCCACGATCAAGTCGGTCACCTGCACGATGTTGGCATGGTTCAAGGATGAGACGAGCCGGGCCTCCTCGAAAAAGCTTCGGACGGCCTCCGGCCGGGAGGCGTAGTGGGGTTTGAGAATCTTGAGCGCCACGCGTCGTCCCAGTCGGACGTGGCGGGCCTCGTGTACTTCGGCCATGCCACCCGCACCGATGAGACGCAGCACCTCGTAGGGTCCGATGATGCGACCTGGTTCGACCGTGGTGTGGGCTGGAAGCATGACGTGACGCGCTATTTCGTTTTGAAGGGATTGACGGTTCCGTACTCGTCCACCTTGTGCCCTGACCATCGAGACTCCTGACGGCGCCTTCCTGCGGAACGCCTCCTGCTATGTCGACGGCCACTGTGTCGGCGGCTCGATTGAACCACAGGCTCCTTTTTTTTCTGAAGCACCAGGGAGAGACGATCGCCGGTCTCGGGGGACAACGGAAACTCCATGGGCTCGTATCCCGAGATCCGGGCCTGATAGCGACCATTGGCTCTGGGCAATGTCAGGGGCGTTGTGCCCAGGAACCGGCCCGTGGCAAGGTCGTAGATGGCTGCTCCTCGGGGGCGGGTCTCCACGACAACCTTGGCGGTGACGGTTGCATCCCTTGGGGCGGCGCCATCGAGACGATTGGCTCCCGAATCCGGCAAGACCCGGGAGTCCTTTGCCCTCAAGTGGCCGCCGCCTGCATCCGGCGTTGCGGCTGCACCAGCCCGGTTTTCAGCATCGGAGTCTCGTCTGGGTCTGGTGAAAAACCAGGCCGTTGCCCCGGCCAAGGCGAGCAGAAAGGCCAGCATTCCAATCCAGAGTCCCTTGTGGGAGTTGTTTATGGTGAGGGCCGGCAGGGAGGCTTCCGAAAGGGAGAGGGGACCGGCCGTGGCACCCAGGGCTTCGGACAGCTCCCCCATGGTCTGATAGCGTTGTGCGGGATCCTTTTTCAGACAGGTGAGGATCACATGCTCCAGGTTCGGATCGAAGGGACGCTCCAGGACTTGGCTGGGTGGTTCAGGTTTCTTGGAGAGTTGGTTCTGGAAGACCTCTGCCAGTCTGAATGCTTCGAAGGGCGTCTGTCCGGTGGCCATTTCGTAAAGAATGACTCCCAGGGCGTAGATGTCGGTCCGGGCATCCAGGTCTTTTCCTCGGACCTGTTCCGGCGCCATGTACTCAGGGGTTCCCAGGGTCTGCCCCGTGGCCGTGCGCAAAAAAGCCTTGTCCGTGGCCAGAAACTTGACGATGCCAAAGTCCAACAACCGGATGTCTTCATAGTCTGGGGCCAGGAGCATGATGTTGTCGGGTTTGAGGTCGCGGTGCACGACTCCTGCCTTATGTACTGCCTCCATGGCGTCACAGACCTGCTTGCCCACTTTCCGGATGAAGTCCGGTTCCATGGGGCCCTTTTCAGCGATAAGGTGCGCCAGGTCCTTTCCTTCCACGAACTCCATGACCATGAAAGGAGGCGTCTCCTCGGTGGCCTCACCGAAGTCCGTGATGTCCACGATGTTGGGGTGTCTGATCTGGTTGACGACCCGGGCTTCCTGAAAGAAACGTTCCACCACCTCGGGATAGGAGATCATTTCCTTCTGGAGGACTTTGACGGCGACTTTCCGGCCCAGGAGCTTGTGCTCTGCTTCGTAGACCGTGGCCATGCCCCCTTCTCCCAGGATGCGGACAATCTTGTATTGGCCAAGGAGGGTCCCTGGTGCGAGCCTGGCCTGCGGGGAGACTGCCTGTTCCAGGAGGGAGTCCCAGGTGTCGTTTGGTGGCGGCAGGGCGGTGCCGTCATGGGGACAAAACTCCATGTCG
>CAZIJS010000208.1:0-8379 GCA_964539505.1 uncultured Myxococcales bacterium | reverse complement strand
CGCGATCAGCGGCCCGGGTCGGGTCTCGTCCGATTGCCAGGCCGGCTTCTGCAAGAGACCTGCTCAGGCAGGCCAGGGCGGCCATGGGGGCGGGGCAGTACCGCAAAGCAGCCGGCCTTCTGGCCAGGGCCGAGAAGCTTCCAGGCGGCAGGACCAGGGCCCTGACCTTGAGAGCCGCCTTGCTTTTGCGCCAGGGGCGCTTGCAGGATGCCGTGCGGGTCGCAGACAGGGCGGTCAAGGCGGGCGGCGGGGTCTCGGCACGACTCACCATGGCCAGGGCCTACCAGCGTCTCGGTCTGCGAAGGTCCGCAGCGGCTCAATACAAGCTCATCTTGACGAGACATCCGAATCACAGGGCGGCCAAGGCAGGCCTGGCCGCAGTCTCCAAGGGGAAGTGAGGCGGTCGAATCGAGAAAGGGCGCGGTGCCCAGCCCAGACCGTCGACCCATACCCTTGGGTGTGTTTTTGCACTGACTGTCCGTGGCTGTGGCCTGGCGAGTCCTTCACCCGGACGTTCTGAAGAGAGCCTCCACATGGCCGGACAGGTGTTCGTTGCCCGGGGTGCCTTTCGAAGAATGGGTCAGAACCTTCCGGCGGCTCCCAGTGACAGTCCCCCGGGCATGGGGGCAGCCGTGAGGATCAATCGCGGCCGGCTGCCCAGATCGGCCTGTCGTTCCGGCTCCTTGCTCCAATGATAGCCCAACAGAACCATGGTCACGCCTGCGGCCAGCCCCAGGCCTCCCAGGGCGATGCCGGCGATGCCCGGTGCTTTGAAGTCGTAGACCTTCGGACATTCACCGCTTCCAGAGCAGGTGCCCTTTCCGTCCAGGGCCAGCAGGACCGAGCCAGCCGCCAGGGCACCCAGGGACAGTCCGCCCAGGATCCAGCCAGACAGCTTCAAGGTGGCGCCCAGGCGGGCACGGGATGCGCCTGGTTTGGATGGCTGCGTCTGGGTATCGTCTCCACCGGCCTTCTGGGAAGACGCCTGGGGTCGGGACGTTCGAGCCGAGGCCCTGGCTGCCGTGGTCCGGCCTGGGGCCGGAGTCCTGCGGGCAGCGGCCGATGGCCCGGTGGTGATCCGAGTTTGCCTCGTCTGTGCCGGCCTCGTTTGCGGACTGGATGCGCAGAGGGTCTGCCTGGTCCGTTGGGCCGACGCAACCAGGGCCTTGCCCAGGCTGCGGCCTGCCTCGGGCAGGGTACAGACCTCGCAGGCTGCCCGCTGTTCGACTGCCTTTGTTTCTTTTCGGTCGGTATCGAGGCAACGGGCCTGGATTCGGAACAGATACGTGTTGCCCAGGGCCTCCACCCTCGCGGTGAGCAGGACAGCGGCCTGGGCCCGCCTGGCTGCCCTGCGGCAGGATCGCTGCGTCTTGCAGCCATCAAGTATGGCCACGGGGATGCTGGATGCCGCAGCGATGCGGCGCACCACGCTCAGGAGCTTTTTGCGCTTGTGGGAGGAGACTGCGATCCAGGTCACCTTGCCCAATGCTGCTTTCCTGGGCGCTGGGGCTGCCAGCAAGCGGCCCGGCATGATTCCGGTAAGGATGAACGAGGAGACGAGCAACGATTGTGTGATCACTTTTGGCATCTTCGATGACATCGTGGATAAAGCCCTTTTCGAATGACGTTGACAAAGCACGAGGCCACATCATACTTGGCAACAATCTGTTTCGTAAGGAAAAAATGTCGATTTTACGGATCGGTGACGGAGGACATTCATGCAACAGGCAGCGGACCTTCAACTCATCTCCTTCCTGCGGCAGACCAACCCGGAGACAGCCAAGGTCAACCCGGTGGCTCTCGAGGAATATTCCTGCAAGCGCGGAGACGTGAAGTTCTATCTGCTGCTGAGTCGGCAGCACCGCAACATGCGCGTGCTCGACTATCGGATCGGCAACTACCAGCTCAAGCGAGCCGCCTTCGATCACCTGGCCAAGGAAAAAGGGCTGCGCAAGATCTTTACTCTCGTAGAAAAGCAAGACTCGAACAGTTGGCGCACCGTGGGCTTTTCCAGAGAATCGGTGGTCCCCGCCTACTTTCGCACCGCCGACGCCTATGTCATGAGCCGCGTCTATGACGAATCCGGCGAGCCCCTCACCGGGGGGCTGTCGAAGGTGGCCGTGGCCCACGAGGTGCCCGAGCCGAGGCGGGCTCGAAAGCCCAAGGGGCTCAAGCTCACCCTGACCACGGACCATGATCGGTTGGCCAAACTCGTGGCCAAGACCCACCAGACACCGTTTTACACCCCGTTCGGCAAGGGCGTGACCTGTCCAGACGTGGGCGTGCAGGCCTCGGTTGACCGGAAACGATTCTGGATCGTTGCCGAGATCAACGATTCCTTCGGCCACGCCAAGATAGACCTGCTTTCTCCACTAGAACTCAGAAGGGATGTCTACGCCTGTGTTTTTGCGTTGGGTCGGCTTTTCGAATACCTTGCCGACCAGGACGTGGCCGGCGCGTTTACGTTCGTGTCCGTGGAAGACGAACTGGCCAACGAGGTGTTTGCCACTGCGGATTTCCGCCACACAGGCCAGCTCACCAGGCACGTGGTCCTCGATGACGGAGAGCCTCGCGACCTGCACACCTGGCACTACCGCCTGCGCCCCAGGAACATGTAACAGGAGTCTTTCTGCCCGGTGTTACCTGTTTGGGGACTCGCTCCGGTCTGCCGGCCTCTTTCGCCTGTGCAGCGTCACTCCAAATGCCCAGAGGCCCAACAGCAAGAGGATCGTCCATGGCGTGCCTGGGATTGGTCCGGTGGAACTGCAGCCATCGAGTCTGGGGCTGGTGCTCTGCGATCCTGTTTTTCCCAACACGGTGATAGGGCCCTGTCCCTTTGCGCAGTAGGCGGTGCTTTGTTCGGCGTTGCAGGCCCCGGGGCAGTTTTGGCGATCCGCGCAGTCGATGAGCCCGTCACAGTCATCGTCCATGCCGTTGGAACAGTCCTCGATCTGGGGGACACAGCCGCAGGCTTCGGTCGATGCGCAATCGGGATCGTCGCAATTCGTCAGCCCGTCGAAGTCGTCGTCTATCTCCGTGGTGCAATTCTCCCTTCCCGTGCAGAAGGTGCCGGCCTGGCAGTCTGTATCGGCGCAGTCGATGGCTCCGTCGCAGTCATCGTCCATGCCGTTGGCACAGTCTTCGGGCTGGGGCAGGCAACAGGAGGGATCTCCCTGGGCGCAGAGGCACTGTGTGGCGGCCAGGGCCTGTTGCGAAAGCCCGATCAGGCCCGGGCAGGGGTCGGAGACATCACAGGTTTTCGCGCAGACCTGGTCGCCGCTGGCGGGATCCCTGGCGCAGAGCCCTGTGGCGCAGTCCTCGGCTGCGGTGCAGGCCGCACCCACGGGCGATTTTCCAGTGGTGCATGTACCCTGCTGTGCGCAGAAGGGGTCGATGGTAAACGAGATGGTGGCCTGGGCCTGTCGTTGAACCCCTGCGGCGTCGGTGGCATCGGCCGCCACGGCTGCCAGGATGTGGTCGCCCGGCTCCAGGGAATCCACCGTGAGGGACAGGTCCGGCCAGGTTGCCAGGCCGATGGGCTCGCCGTCGAGGCTGTAGTGGACCGATGTCACTGCCACGTCGTCTGAGACCTGGACGAGCACCAGGTTCAGTTTGTCTTGGACTGCCCCGTCTTTTGGGGAGACGAAGGCGACCCAGGGCGCGGCCTGCTCGGGCCGCAGGCCCAGGTTGTCGGTGAGGATCTGGGCCGAGTCCTGGAAGGATGATCCGTCACAGGCCTGGCCGTCGGGCACGTTTCCCGAACTCCAGTGCATGTGGCTGCTGCTGTTGACCGGGTACATGATGCCGTCTTCGTCGTCGATGTGGGACAGGCCGAAGGAATGGCCTGCTTCGTGGACGATGGTCATGGCCAGGCTGTAGAGATCGTGCATTTCCTCCGAAAAGATGAAGACCACGTTGGATGGATCGGAGTCGTCACAGTCCCAAGGGGACACGCCCAGGGTCCCGGGCGACATGGCCAAGACATCGATGGACCCGCCGATGATGGCCATGGTGTAAGACACTGTGTCGGGGGGACGTGTCGTGGTCACCACCACGTCGAAGGGGGCATAGAGCTGGGCCACCCAGCCCGCCACCGCCTCGATAGCGTCCTCCCTGGTCTCCAACGTGCCGGGCAACCGGTAGTCCTCTGCGGAAAAAGGCGGGACCTGGGCCTGGTCGAGACCCTGCATGCCGGGCAACAGGGCAGTGCCGGCCACGGGATCGTCGTCTCCGGCGGTGAGCAGACCACCCTCGAAGTTGAGATACAAAATCGCCGGCCCCGAGGCCTTCATCCGGTGGTGTGCCGGGGGACGGACGGGGATGAACCAGTCACAGGTGGGCCCGAGCCGCCGGCACCCCT
The DNA here is from genome assembly GCA_964539505.1 of uncultured Myxococcales bacterium. GTDB lineage: Bacteria > Myxococcota_A > Polyangia > HGW-17 > SLPX01 > CAZIJS01. The sequence goes on along the minus strand of CAZIJS010000208.1, from coordinate 4,019 downwards.
CGGGGAGCTGGCCGAAGACCGCAGCCGAAACCGCCGGCACCTCGATGCGCGACAGGGTTTCGACGACCTGGGGTGCCCGGGCCTGCTCCAGGCTCGGGCTGGCCAGAGCTGTCATGCCCGGCATCGCCAAGGCGGCCAAGAAGAGCAACGCGTGACGCAATCGCATGTTTCCTCCGTGATGGGTGCTCTGTCGTGTCGCGGTGAAACCGCAGATCTAATTCTATACAATGAAGTGGGCGCTCGTGCCAGCCAGACTCGTTGGTTTCATCGCGACTGACACCGTGGCGTTCGAGTGCGACTGGTTGTCCTTCTTTCATGAACTCGGGCAGATGATAAGGGATGAAAAATAGCTCAGGCTGATGGAAGGTAAAGGGCTCGATGGCCTCGAAGAGCAAAGAGAACGTGAGGCCGACGCCTTTGCGAGGAGGGCGCTCATCCCCAAGTCTGGTTTGCTGCGAGTCTTCGTGAAGGGGGCGGTTTCCCATGCCCAGGTCGAGTCTGTGGCCCAACAGCTCGGAATTGCCCAGGGAATCCCCGTCGGTCGTCTCCAGCACGACGGCGTCATCCCTTTCAGCCATCTCGATGGGCTAACGGGGCGCTACGCCTGGACGGAGATGAGAGGACAATGACCCTGGTCGATGGCCAGGCGCTTGGTCACGAGACGCAGATATCTTTCACGTTCCGTCGCCTCTCGACCAGCGGGGACCATGTGCGCGGATTGTCTCCAGGGTTCTTTTCGGCTCGGGGAGATCAGGACTTTTTGAGCTTGGCCACCCGGACCAGAGCCGGGCGGAGAAGGGTCCCCGCAAAGGAATAGCCCTGCTGGTAGACTTCCACGACCTTTCCGTCCAGCGCCGCGTCTTCGACTTCCTGCACGCCCGCGGCTTCATGCAGGCTGGGATCGAAGGTGGTGCCGGTGGCATCGATGGGATCGAGTCCCAGGGCCTGGAGCTTGGCGAGGAACTGGCGTTCCACCATCTCCACCCCGGTGACCAGGGTCTGGATATCTCCGGCGGTCTTTGCCGAGGCAATGGTCCGGCCGAAGTTGTCGAGGACTTCGAGCAGGTCCAGGACCATCTGCTTTTTGGCCTGGAGCACCTGGCGCTCCATGTCTTTTTTGAGCCGGGCCTTCATGTCGGCCCATTCCACCTCGGTCTTTTCCTTGTAGGCCTTGATGTATTCGGCCAGTCGCTCTTCGGCCTCCTGCACGCGCCGCTCGAGCTGTTCCACGTAGGAGGGTTTGTCCGAAGAGATCTCTTCCTCTTCGATGTCTTCGAAGTCGGACGTAAAGATCCGCCGATCCTTGAACACGAACCTGGGATGGTCTAGGCTCGCCTCTCCATCGGCTCCGTTGTCCCCAGGCTGGTCCCAAGCGGCATCCTCGCTGTCGACGACTTTCCCATCCAGGGGGAGCGAGTCGTTTCTTGGGTTTTCTGTCGGGGGGGCCGTCCTGCCCGCCGGATCGGATTCTTCACTGGTTGCCTCGGCCAGCTCGCCCATGCTGTTTCGGTGCAGAGATCTTTCTCGAACCCCGATGTTTGCAGGTTGACCGAATCCCTGTGTTTTGGGGCCCCTGAGCTTTTCGGTAATTCTGTCTTCGTTCGTCCCGTCCGGGGTGATATCCTCCGGGCGTCGTAGTTCCGTCATGGTGACCTCCTGTCGATGCCATCGACTGGGATGTGTGCATGCGCCGCCTTTGTCGTCTGTGCCTGCGGCTCTTCGTCAATATAAGGTCGCTCGTTGGGCAATCAAGGCCCGGGATCATGATTTGCGACCCCTGTCGTGAGGATATTTTTTTCTGGCTGCGACCCTGCGACCCTGCGGCCTTGCATCCTGCCACGTGAGCAGCTACCCCCTTTGAGCCCAGTCATTTTTTTTGGCGCTCGTCGGGTGGAACCAGGCGGCAGCGTTTGGCCAGGTCCAAGAGCAAGGGATCCTTGGGAGCCAGGGACCAGGCTTTCATCCAGGGGCGGCGGGCCAGGTCGCAATGCCCAGTCCGCTCCCAAAAGACTGCTTCCTGGTAGGCGTGCCAGAGAGAGAAACGCCGAAGCCCCCGACTGGACCGGTCGGGGAGCAGATTGGTGGCACCCAAGGTCTGGTTGGTTGTCTGTTCCTTGGACAGACCCTGTCGGCTGAGCCGTGCAAAAATCCCCATGGGCCGAAGGCGCTCCAGCAGGGACTGCGGAAAGGGGTCGGCGGGATGGTCGTCGAGTTCCACGAGCAGGGGGCGCTGGAGGGCGGTGAGAGCGACGGGATCCAGTCTGCTGCCGGTCCAGATCGATTTCAAGTCCGGGCAGGTGCGCTCGAGTTGAGCAAAGCGGCCCGGCAGGGTGAGGTTGTGGCGAAACACCAGGCAGACGTCGGGCCTGGCTCCTTCGGCCGTCATTTCGTACCAGAGCAGGAAGGTGGTCTCGTGGTAGCCGGTGAGGAGCATGGTGTCGGGCGGCGGCGAGTCGGCCAGCCCGAAGGCTTCGTCCGATGCGGACCAGGCGTTACGAAACCGCATGTCGTCAGGCAGGTGGCTCCACCCCAGGGCCAGAACCCCGGCTGTGGCCAGGACCACCAGTCCCAGGGAAACGGCTCTCTTCCGGGCGGGTTCCAGTCGGGCCAGGGCCGCCAGGATCAAGAGCAGGGGCACCAGGGCCAGGACAGAGACTGCGGCCAGGGCCAGGAGCACATAGGCGGCCGAGTCCGGGTTGGCCGAATCGAATCCGGAGAGCGCCGCCCCAAGACCGGAGGCGGCGGCCAGGCCCAGCAGGAGCAAGGTTGCCACCAGAGAACCGCGGCGCCGCAGGCCCAGGTAGCTTCCCAGCAGGGCGAGGAAAGCCCCACCCATCGAGAGTTGGGTGGCCAGGAAGACGAGGATCATGACAGAGCGCAGCCCGAGCCCCTGGGCCATCGAGCGGCTGGCGGTCTTGTAGTAGAGCCTGGTGGACAGGACCCACCAGATGCGGCCGAGGCTGTCTGGGTGGCCCCAGTTGACCAGCGGATCTTTGGCGGCGCGCAGGGGCAGATAGAGCCAGACCAGCAGGCCCAGGGCCACAAATCCCGCCCAGAGCACGATCCGGCGCCTCTGGTGCAGGCTCTTGGCTGCCACGACAACGGCCATGGGCACTAGCAGGGCGAGGGCCTGCATGTGATGGTTCGACAGGGCCAGGCCCGCGGTCAGGCCTGCGGCGGCAAGGGGGGCGGGCCTGTTGGTGGCCAGCCAGCGGCCCAACAGGGCCAGGGCGACCAGAGCGAGGCCCGCCTGGGTGGCATACACCTCCACGCGCACAGCCTGGGTCCAGACCGCCGGCGTGACGGCGAAGAGGCCCGCCGCGATCAGGGCCAGCCGGACGCGGTTGCCCCTCGAAGGCGCAGTGAGGCCCGGGCCGGCCCAGGCGGCGGCCACCGAGTCGAACAGCCAGGTCGCCACCCAGACCAGGGCGCACACGGCAATGCCCATGGCAAGGGCCGAGGCCAGGGTGCATCGAAAGGCGATGCTGCCCAGGGGCAGCCAGGTGAGCAGGAAATGGCCCAGCATGGAGGGCAATGGATGCCCAGGAGGATGGGCGACCCCCAAGCCGAAAGCCGCGGCCGCCAGCTCCGAGCTGTCGAGCCAGGTGATATCCGGCGCGGCCCCGAGTATGAACAGGAGACTTGTCGCTGTTCCTGCTGCCAGGGCCGCCCTTGTCACGTCTGTCGGGCCGGCGCCTCTGGGCCGGCCCAGGGCCATGGAAGCGGTGCCCATCGTTTCCTGAGCCTTTGGTTCGTCATTGCGGAAAGACAGGGCCTCATCGGTGACATGCCCTTGGGAGTCACCTGGTCCGCCCCCGCCGCTCTCAGCGCCATGGCCGCTCATCTTGGGCTGTTCTTTGTTGACGTTGTTGGCTGTTTTTTTCATGCCGTTTTCTTCCGGACAGGATTCCGGTTCTTCGTGGTCTGGTGGGCGGCCCGCGCAGACTGCAGGCAGCCTAGCACAAGCGTCTTGCCCTGTCAGTCACGTCGGCTGGTCCCCTGGTCGGTCTGGTCGTCTG
>CAZIJS010000207.1:0-8451 GCA_964539505.1 uncultured Myxococcales bacterium | reverse complement strand
GCCCTGGACGACTTGCTGCGTGACAGTCAATCACTCAGTCCATTGCTGGACGGCCAGGATGCGGTACGAAGTGCTCCTGGTGCATCGTCGGAGGGGGCCACCAGGATTGCATCCGTGGAAGACATCCTGGTCCAGGCGGGTCCCTTGGCCAGGGAGGATGGAGGAGAAGCCGAAGAAGCACCATTCCTGGACGAAGCCACCAGGATTGCCGGTCCGGAATTGGGCATGGTGGTGGCCGGTTCCGCGCGGGATGATGTTCAGGATGACGCGGACTTGGAGCCCGACGATTTCTATGACGATATCGTGGTGGCCGTCGATGACGAAGATCCCAAGGACGCTCAGAGAGATGGGCAGGTCCCTTCGCATGGCCTTCCTTCCAGTGACGTAGGGGCACAGGTCGCTCCAGCGGATGCAGAACTGGTCTGGACGGCTGATGAGATTTCAGCCGATGAAATCGGCGCCCTCGATGGCGTGGCATCGAAGGACCTGGAAGAGGCCGTGGAGGAACTGGCCGCCGTTGCACCTGGTACGTTCGGTGATGAGCCTGTGAAGGCGACGGCGTCGGTAGCCCCTGTCGAGGAGGAGCCGGTTCCACGCGACGAGATGCCAGAGTCTCCCATGTCCCCGTTGGACGAAGTGCCCCCTGTGCCTTCTATGGACCAGTCGGAAGTGGCTGAGTCCCCCAAGTCTTTGGGGGAAGATGGGGAAACTGGGGATGCTGAAGCTGGAGTCAAACGAGAGGCGGGACAAGAAGTCGACGAGGTCGGCTCCGAAGAGAAAACCGCCAGGTCTGAGAATGCCGCTGTTGCGGATGCTTCCTCGGATTCTGCCCGGGCTGTCGGGGAAATGCCGCAACGGGAGGACTCCCCGGGAGAGCCTGCCGGACCTACCGGGTCAGACAGAGTCGACGAAGAAGGTGAGACCGCGCCCGCTTCAGAGGACGGCATGGGCGAGGAGTCGTCCGATCTGGGTGCGGTATTCGTTGGGCGGGATTCGGACGAAGCAGGACTTGGGATCCTGGATGATTTGGTGGGAGGCGAGGAGCCCAGTATTTCCGCACAGGACGTTCTCTCCAGTTTGTCGGGGATGGACGGCATGGAGCCCATGCTTGCGGATGTCCTTGCCGTGGGGTTCGTTTTGGGTGAGATCCAGGGAGAGCATCGGCTCGACGGTGCAGAAGACCGCTCTTTCGAGCCAGAGCCCATGTCCCCTCCGTTCCACCGCGAAGCCCGGGAATTCGAAACTCCACGAGTCGAACCGATGGAGGTCGAGGCGCAACTCGACCCGGAGTGGCTGCAGGGGCTCGCCGAAGCACTGGAGCGGGATGCTGCAGTTTGTGAAGACGAGGAGACCATGGCGCGTCGCGTGACGGCGGCCGGCTTTGTTTATGATGCTGGACTGGACAGGCCCGAACAAGCATTGGGACGTTTCATGGACGCCTTGTCTCGGGGCGTGAGTTTCGTCGAATGTCTCTGGTCCGCTGCCGGCGATGCGTTTCGCGTCGGGGATTGGGATACGTTCAGAAGCATCCACGAGAAAGCTTCTGATGTCTTGGTGGGCTCTGATGCCGTGGTCATGGGTGGAATCGCCGCGGAGTTGGCCCTGCACATGGATGAGGGGGATCGCGCCCGGGAGATATTTACACAGATGTCTTCCGAAAGAGCGGGGCGTCTCTGGTCGCTGCTCGCCACACAGGATGCTGCTGTGGCCGACGGACGCATTCAAGATGCGGCCGTAGGTCTCGTGCAACTAGGGGCGGAGGCCACTTCGGAACGAGACGGCGGAGAGCTGCTGCTCATCGGGGCCGATCTCCTTCGGGTTTCTTCGTCTTTCACGGATGCCGTCGATGCCTATGACAAGGCCCTGCAGGCAGAAGGCGATGATGTCATACGCGCACTGGCGCATCGAGGCAAAATGTGGTGTAGCGCGGCCGAGGACCGCTGGGACGAGGTTGCCGAAGAACTGGGTCGTCTTGCGGCCATGGTTGTAGATGGGCTCAGAGTTGGTCTCTGTCGCAGACAGATCGAGATTTACTGGCGGAGACTCCACGACGCGGACAAGGCGCTCGGTATTTTAACGGGTCTGGACGAGGAGGCGCAAAACGAACTCGTGGATATTCAGGCGGATGCCCTGGTGAAGCAGGGGCGGCACGACGAGGCAGCCGAGGTCTGCCGTCGTGCAGCAGGTGCTCTTGCGGACCCGTTGCGACGTGTGGAACTCCTGCTTCTCGGAGGCCGGATTGCAGAGTCGTCAGTCGGCGCCCAGAGCCTGTCAGGTAAGCTCTACCGGGAGGTTCTGTCAGAGTTTCCCGAGGCCTCTGCCGCGGAGCTTGGGCTCTGGCGTCGGCTGTTGGCGTCAGAGGCGGATCGGAGTCCAGGGCGGGAGCTGCTCCGGTGGGTTGCTGACGTCAGCGGCATGCGGAAAGACGTGATTTTGTCCTGGCTGGCCAGGGAGCATCGGCTTGCAGGGGAGAATGATGTGGCGCGCTCCATCCTGTCCGATGCGGTGTCCCTGGAAGGGGGGCCGAGTCTCTATGCCCTATTGGAGGCCGTTCTGGAGGACGCTGGTAGAAATGAGGTTGGAAAGGCATTTCTGTCTCCGCCAGCGACAGGGGTGGACGACGCCATGCGGGCCTGGTTGGCCACCGTGGTCGATGCATCCTTGGATCGGCTCCTCCAATTGGCGGTTACAGAGCCCTGGTCGGCTCTCTGGCCGCTGCGACATATGGGGTTGCTCGGTGGTGAAGAAAAAGCCACTGCTTGGGAAGCGTTCCTTTCGTTGCAGGATCGTTTGGGCGGGGACGTTGCCGAATGGTCTGCTTTACGCCGGATGGTGGAGGCACCGCTGGAGGATTCAGCAGGGAAATCGAATTGGCCGGGGGCGTTTTTGCAGGTTTCCCACGAGCAAGCAGACTCGGTTGGAGAGACATCGCCTTGGAGTGCTTTGGTGGAGGCAGAGCAGGATGAGACGGCTCGAATTCTGGCCTCCTGGCTCGATGCCGCCTGGGCGGAGTTGTTTTCCGAAACACGTGATCGTATCGTGGAAGGATATCAGAGGGCCTCGGAACTGGGATTGGGGCCCTTGAGGGGATTGGACAGAGTGCTCCTGGCGGAAGGTCTGGGGGACCGGATAGAGGCGATCCTGAGCCGGAAGAGTTCCTCCGAGGCTGACCCTGTCACCTATGCGTTGGCTGCGCTGTCCGGGCGCCTCGACGAGGCTTCGCAGGCAGCCAAGAGACTTTCCGAAAACGACGATACAGGACTGTGGCTCGCCGAATGGGAGTCACTGCAACAAGATCTCGGTGCTTGGCCCACCCTGGCTTCCGACGCCATCGCTCGACTACAGCATCTGGAAGAGGTCGGGGATGTCGAGGCGAAAATTCGTGCATACGAACAACTCGTGTGGGTGGACCGGGACGGTCGCGGCGAGGAATCCAGCGCCATGCTTGGATACGCATCCCTGCTGCAACTCGATCCTTCTCATCAGCGTGCCAGGCGAGCCCTCGAACTCTACTATGCATCTGACGGTCGCCTCGAAGATCTTGCATCCGTGTATGAGGTGGGGTCCCAGTCCGAGGATTTGCCACCGGTGGAGAGGGTGGCGATCTTGGTGCGTCTGTTTGGACTCCGGAGGCGGCTGGGGCATATCAATGAGGCCGTGGATGCAGCCCGCCGTCTGGTGGAACTGGATCCGGCGCGTCTTGGAGCTCAACTTTTTCTGGAGTCCCGGGCCCGGCTCAAGACAGATATGGATCTGTTCTCTGCGACGTGGGGTGCCTTGGCCGACCAACTCGATTCCCATCCGGTCAGTCGGGCCGCTGCGCTTTGTCGGGCCGGCGAGGCTCGTCTCGAACAGGGCCTGGTTGAAGATGCGAGGGCTTTTCTTGCGGCAGCCGCGGGAGCAGAACCGTCCAACCTGGTGCCTGGTGCCGTGTGGCTCCGACTTGGGTTGATGCACGAACAATGGGAGGATGTGGCCAGTGCTGCCGAAGCCCTGGCGCGCGCGGCAGTCGTCGTGGACGTCCGAGCAGATGCGTTGTTGCTTGCAGGGGTGGTCTGCGAAGATCGGCTTTCTGACGATGATCGTGCCGAGGCGGCCTACAGGGATTGTCTGCAGGCCAGACCCGGGGATTTCGATGCCTATGCTCGATTGGCGGATCTGTTGCGTCGCAAGCAGGACTTCGAGCATCTGGCAGAAGTCATCGAGGATAGGCTTGCGGTCGAGCAGTCACCCGTGGTCAAGGTGGACCTGCTGTGGGACTTGGCCAGACTTTGGCGTGACCGGCTCGACAGTCCTGCGCGGGCCATCGAGTTTCTCGAGGCACTTTTGGCTCTCAAGCCGGACTTCCAGGCAGCGCTGAGTGCAGTGGCCGATCTGTACGAGTCGGAGGGACGTTTCGAAGAGGTGGCGGAAATCTTGACCAGGATGTGCCGTCTGGAGAGGGACCCAGAGGTGTTGCAGGGGCTCCTCTATCGTCTCGGGTCGGTGTTCGAGGAGCAACTTGGTGATGAGCGGAAGGCTGCAGCGGTTTTTAGTCAGGCAATTTCGGTAAATCCGCGCCATTTGGAGGCGCTCGACAGACTTGCGGCCATTCACGAGCACCTGGGAGAGTGGAAGGCTGCGCTGTCGGTGTCCGGTCGGATTCTCAAGGTGGTGACCGATCCCGCGCGACAGGTCCAAGAGTACATTCGATTGGCGAGGATTCTCGAGCACGGCTACAAGGATATGAGACGTGCCCAAGAGGCTCTCAGGCGGGCTGTGGCAGCCACCCCGGAGGATCTCACTGCAATCGGCGAGCTGGCCTCTTTTTATGCGCGGCGGGGCGACATGTCGAGTCTCCTCGTCCACCTGGATCAGGCTGCATCGGTGATGCGGGACGGTCTGGATCGAGACGCTCTCGACGTGGAGCGATATCGCGGGCTCGTGCAGATTTTCAAATGGCGTCGCAGCGGAGGCAGAGCGGCTCGGGCAGCAGAGGTCCTGGATTTGTTCGGGTTGGCTGGGCCGGATGAACTTGCCCTGTTGACGGAACACCCGGTTCGGCCGGTGGACCCGAAATTGCTGGTGGGCGCAGAAGTAGATGATGTGCTTTTCGGGACGGCGCTGCCCAGTAGCCTGAGGCAGATTTTCAGGATTCTTGGGCCGGGCTTGGCCAAGCAGTACGCAGGGGGGCTTCGCGGCTATGGACTTTCCCGGTCCACGCGTATTTCCACCGGCGATGCGGTTGGTGTCTTGGCCTCGGATCTGGCGGGTGCCCTTGGTGTGAGTCATTTCGAACTCCACCGGTCTCCAACCAAGAAGCGGACTTGGGCCGTGGAACCGGGTGATCCGCCAATCCTGGTTCTGGGCGAGGAACTGCTCGACGAATTGGATGAAGCCGCGATCGAGTTCCTTGTGCTCAGGTACCTGAAACTGGTGCAGACTGGACTCGTGGTTCCTGCCAAGATTCCCGCTGAGGAGACGGCCGTCTTGGTGGCCGCCGTGATACGCCAGTATGTGTCGGACTATGATATCCTTGGTCTGGACCCTAAACTGCTCATCGACCGCACCAAGCTCGTGGGTAAGGTCATCCCCAGGCGATCCAGGGACGAACTCATGCCCTATGCATATGAGTGTTCGAGCACCAACCTGGACTTTTCAGAGGCTCGGATTGCGGTGATGCGAGGGGCGGATCGAGCAGCGCTCATGGGGACGGGGCGGGTCGGTCCTGCGGTGCAGGCATTGGCCGCGATTCAAGGAATCCGGCTGGAGGGGCCGCCCGAGGCACGGATTTCCGCTCTGCAGTCGGCAGACGAAATTCAAGATCTCATTCGTTTCGCCGTGTCCGAGGAAGCGTTCTCACTGGCTTCTCAACTGGGCGTCGGGGGGCTTTGAACCGAGCGGACTTGGGTGGATCACTGTCGCTGGGCGTTCATCAGTCGCTGGGATGTCGTCTGTTGCCGCGATGTCGTCTGTCGCTGGGATGTCGTCTGTCGCCGGACGGAGTTGCTTCCGGAACGATGTCTAGGACTGGTCGTCGGAGGGTTTGCCTACCAGGTCCGCCAGGTCCGCCCATTCGTCTCCCAGGACATCTTCGAGGTCGGAATCCGAGATGACGATGCGGCCCAGTCGATCCCTTTTTACTTCGGCGATCCCAGGGTGGTCCTGTTGGAGGGTTTCCAGGGTGCTCTTGCGGATTCTGGCTTTGTTGAGATCCACTGGAGCGATTTCGGATCCAGTCTCCTTGAGTTCGATGAGTTCTTGAACTGCTCCTGCGATTTGATCCCGAGAGTAGGGCTTGAGCAGCAGACGATGGATCTCCACCCGGTTGATGGCATCGAGAGCGAGCTGGAGATCAGCGAATCCCGTGAGCATGACGCGCAAGATGGTTGGATAGCGCTGTTTGACTTCTTCGAGGAATTCGAGTCCGCTCATGCGAGGCATGCGGTGATCGGAAATCACCAGGTCCACGAGCTGGTGTTCCAGGATGGTCAGTGCTGCCTCTCCACCGTCGGCAAGGAATACCTCGTATCCGTCTGCTTCGAGAATGCGTTTGAGATTGACACGAATCCAGCGCTCGTCGTCCACCACCAGGACCTTGTGATCTGCCATGGACTCTCCTCCCGGATCGATCCTTGCTCGAAGACCAATGACTGCTTTCGACTCTGCTCCGTAAATGCGCTGTAAAGGTATTTTCTTTCGCAAAAATTGACAAGTTTGAAACGAAGGATGCGACAGCAGCCCGACACATCGTGACCACACAGCGTGGAACCGTGGGACAGGATGTCGAGTCACGTCGGGGGCGCGGGGCTTCGAGGTTGACGCGAGACAGGGCCTGGGCCAAACTATCGATGAATTGTCGTTGTCTCCTGGTTCCATCGCGTCGCATCGTTGGACCGGTGGATTTCTCGACAGAAAGAAACGAAGGGATGGGGCCGCCTCGATTCGGCTTGGCCGATGGTGACAGCCTGTCTCGCGCGAAACCAGGAAAGGGGTCCCAATGAGACGGTTCTATGTGGTTTTTTCGTTGATGGGCGTGTTGGCTCTGGCTGCATGCAGTGATGATTCGGGGGCAGGCTCGAACAACAATGCGAACAGCAACGACAACGCGAACAGCAACACGAACGACAACACAAACAGGAACAACAACACCAACGACAACACGAATGCAACGGACACGGGAAACTATGCAGGATCAGGGGCTCATGGTGACCTGGTGACCTTCACCATCCATCGCGGGGACTCGACCTACCAGGTGCACAACGAGACGACGGGCCAGGACGAGTCGGGCACCTATACCGTCATGGACGAAATGCTGAGTGGGATCTATGAGATATCAGAGGGAAACGAGAAATTCTTTGCCGTGGAACTCAATGACAAGATCCTGGCTGCGAATTTTCCCACGGGCAATCCGGATAACACGATTTCTTTTGGCGTGAGCCAAGATACCACACCGGCGATGAACCACGTGGTGGGTGACTACGTCTACATCGCGATTTCCAACGATGAGGTGAACGGCAGCCGTGACATCAAAGAGTGGGGTCTGTTGCACCTGGAAGGCGACGGCACGTTCCAGGTGAAAGAGTTTGCCACGGCCGCCGGTGATGGAACGGACTACCCGGAAATGGCGCCCGAGGCGCTCACGACTCCGTTCCCGATCAGTAATCCCGACATGGCGGGCAACTGGGTCCTGGATACTGACGACCCGCCTGCACTCAACGTGGTGGATGGTGATGGTGCGGTCCTTCTGTCGGGATATGTGTATGCCGATTCGCGGCAAGCGGCCTTCGTTCTCGACCTTGGGTCCGGCAATGGATTTCTCATTGCATTCCACGTCTACGACGTGGCCTCATTGGCCGATATTGCAGGCGACTACAAGTTTATCAATGTGTGGAACGATGCGAATATGTCTGGACGGAGTGCCGGTGTCTTGCAGCTCGACGCTTCGGGCGAGGGATCTTTTTCCCATCTTGACGTGGATGGGAACCTGTCCACGGGAACCGTGGAAGGGCTGACTCAGTGTCCGGGGCTGCCCAATATGTTCTATTTCGATTCCACCGAGACGGGACATGGGGCCACGGTGCATGAACGATTCTATTTTGTCATCATGCAGGAGATGGCCATGGGTTTTGGGTTTACCACCGACAACGATGAGTTCATTTTCACTAGTTACGCTGCGGGAGCAAAAATCTAGGAACCGCTGACCGTTTCACCCGCCAACCCACGAACCCACAAACCCACAAACCGACGAACTCACCAACCTGCCAACCCACGAAACCACCAGGCCGCCGACGCACCAAACCAGGCATGTCCAGGCCTACTCAGTGAACATCCATGCCGTGCCCATTCGATGTGGCGAAATCCCAGCGTGCGATGCTCCGGGCGACGGCATCGCGAGAACCGTTCCAGCCTGGCGGCTGTTGCGGTTCACCTCGCCTCGACCGAACCGCTTGAGCCCTCGCGGACTCGGGC
>CAZIJS010000206.1:0-8545 GCA_964539505.1 uncultured Myxococcales bacterium | reverse complement strand
TCGTTCGCTTCGTTCGTGTCCTTCGTTTCGTTCGTGTCGTTCCTGCCGTTCGCTTCGTTCGTGTCGTTCCCGCCGTCACGACCGACAGGCTGTCACATCCTACAAAATGTGCTCCACCACCTGGGGATGCGGCGACGGGATCACCGTGGTGCCCAGCACCAAGGCCTGCTCCGAGACGGCCTTGGCCCCGGCTGCCACTGCGGCGCGCACGGCAGCCACCTGGCCGGTGAGCACCACGAAGGCCTTGCCCGCCAGGCCGCGGCCCAGACGCACCTCCAGGAGTCGGACCTGAGCGGTCTTGACCGCCTGGTCCGCCGCGATCACCGCTGCCGGCATGGTGAAGGTCTCGATGACCCCGAGGGACTCTACCTGGTCTACGCTACTCACCGCCCCCAGGGCCGGGACCACGTCTTCGTGCACCGAGGGGATCACCGTGTGGTCCGTCAAGGTGTCGGAAGCGGTACGCACCCCGGCCTCCACGGCCTGGCGCACCGCGGCCACCAGGCCCGACACGGCCACCAGGTACTTGCCAGGGCAGGTGGGCATGGCGATGCGCAGGTCCACATCGGCCGTCTTGGCCATGGCGTCGGCCACTTCCATGCCCCGGGCGATGCTTCGGGTCTCCACGAATCCCAGAGCGGTCACACCCACGGTCATCTTCCGCCTCCCTGCGATGCCACCAGGACCACCGCCTCGTCATCCACTGATTCCACCACTCCGGCCAGGGGCGAATGCAGCGCCGCCCCGATGCGGCCTCCCGCTTGGGCCACGAGCTGCCCGGCAGCCACCTGGTCACCCGCCGCGACCACCGGCCGCGAGGGAGCGCCCGCACCCTGGCGCAAACTCAGGGAAACCCGCCGGGGCAAGACCCGCCCGACAAACTCCTGGTGCTTTTCGTAGCGTTCCAGGTCCAGCCTGGCCCGAAGCCTGGGCACCGGCACCTGCTTGAGTGACCACCAGTCGTGGGGTTTGGGCTCGGCCAGGGCATCGAACGAGGCACCGGACTCGCGCAGCTTGCGCTTGACCAGGATGTTCATGCCGCGAGGATCCAAATTCATGGGACAGCCGTGCAGGGTGCAAAGGCCGCATTCACAACAGAGCATGGCCCCCAGGTAGGCCTCGTGGTCGTTGGTCAGGCCGCCTGCCAGGCTCCGCATGAGCCGGTCGGGGAAGATGCGGTGTCCCAGGGCGTTCCTGGGGCAGACTTCGGTGCAGGCGGCGCAGACGCAGCAGGCCGCCTTGGCCAGTCGCATGGAGATCCGCGGCTCGCGTCTTCGGTCCTTGACCACGAGATGGTCCTGGGCAAGCACCAAAAGCGCCGAGGTGGTCTTGGTGACGGCCACGTCGAGAGAGCGTGCCTCGGGACCCATCATGGGCCCCCCCAGGATCACCGCCGGGTCGGAGATGGTGGCACCGCCCGCAGCCTGGATCGCGTCGGCCACCGATGTACCCACCGCCAGCTCGTAGACCCCGGGCCTGGCCACCTCGCCGGTGATGGTGACGAACCGTTCCACCGACGGCTCGCCGCTGCGCACCGCCCGGCTCACCGCGGCCAGGCTGGCCACGTTGCTCACCACCACGCCCACATGGAGGGGCAGGCCCATTTCGGGGATCACCCGCCCGGTCACCATGTGGACCAGGGTGAATTCGTCGCCGGCCGGGTAGATATTGGGCAGGCCCTGCACTTCGAGACGCCGGCCGGAAGGGTCGGCATGCCCCACGGCCCGTTGGGCCGCCTGCATCACGTCACTGTAATGTTCCTTGACCGCCAGGACCCCGCGGGACGCCCCCACGGCATCCATGGCGAGCAGCAGGCCATCCACCACTTCCTCGGCGCGTTCTATCACCAGCCGCTTGTCCGACCAGAGCAGGGGCTCACATTCGGCGCCGTTGGCGATCACCGTGTCGGCGGAGGCATCCAGCTTGACGTGGGTGGGAAAGCCGCCGCCCCCCATGCCCACGATCCCGGCGGAAGCCACGGCCTCCAGGATGCTGGCCTTGGAATCCAATGCTGTTGCAGTCCGACTGGTCACGAGTTCTCCGTTTGCACCGCCCAGGGGGCGGCTGTCACACGATCCTGAAGGCACCGGCGAGCACGCAGCGCCGCTGCCTGGTAAACGTCCGCGCCGAGGTGAGGCCCTCGCCCGTGGGCCCGGCGATGCTCAGCGTGGTAAAACCCTCTCCGCCGAAACCGAGCCCAGCATAGGAGGGCGCATTCTTGACGAAGATGGTGGTTTCGATCTCCCGTGCCACACGGCTCATGCGGCTGACGTGCTCGGAATGCATCATGGCCGAATGGCGAAATCCGTGCTCTGCCTGCTTGGCCCATGCCAGGGCATGGTCCAGGTCCCGGACCCGCAGGACCGGCACGAAGGGCATGAGCTGTTCGGACTGCACCAGGGGATGCATCACGTCGTCCACCTCGGTGATCACCAGCCGCACGTCCCGATGGGCCGCCACGCCGATGGCATCGAGCAGCACCGCCGGGTCGCGACCCACGAATTCGCGCCTGGGCATGGGATAGGGCTTGGCGCTCAGGTCCAAGACCTTCTCCAGGAGGCGCTGGGCGTCGGATCGGCCCAGCTCCACCGCCCCGTATGCCTTCATGTCTTCCTTGAGGCGATCGGCCACGTTTTCGTACACGAAGACTTCCTTTTCCGCGATGCACAGGATCGTGTTGTCGAAAGCGGCGCCATCTACAATGCTGCGAGCCGCGTGGGTCACGTTGGCGGTGTCGTCCACGATCACCGGCGGGTTGCCAGGACCGGCGGCAACGACCTTCTTGCCCGAAGTCATGGCCGCATGGACCACGCCCTCTCCACCTGTGACCAGGAGCAGCCGGACGTCGGGATGCTTCATGAGCGCGCCGCCGGTCTCGATGCTGGGATTCGCCATGGAGCAGAGCAGGTTTTCCGGTCCGCCCGCCGCCTGGATGGCCTCGTTGAGAATCCCCACGATCTCGTTGGTCACCTGCTTGGCGCCGGGATGCGGGTTGATCACCGCCGCGTTGCCCGCGGCGATGAGGCTGATACCGTTGTTGACCACCGTGGAGACCGGGTTGGTCGATGGCGTGATCACGCCCATGACGCCGTATGGGGCCGGCTCGACGAGGGTCAGACCGTCGTCGCCGGAATAGGCCATAGGCGTGAGATCTTCGATCCCAGGGGTCTTGTCCGCCGCCAGCAGGATCTTTTGCACCTTGCTGGCCACCCGACCCATCTTCGTCTCCTGGACGTTGAGGGCCGCCAAAGGCTCTGCGTGCTTTCGGGCTGCATCCCGGATGGCGTCGATGATCCTGCCCCTCCGGGCCAGGGGAATCTCTCCCAGGGCGCGGTAGGCCTCGCCGGCGGCGCGCACTGCCGAGTCCATGTCTGAAAAGATACCCCGCGCATTCCCGGAAGCCGGCCTGGGGGCAAACCTGGGCGCAGTGGCAGTGGCGGCGACCGATCGAGGACCAGTCGTCTCGACGCCTTGTCGTGACGGCCCACCCCCCAGCCGGCTTTGGACCCGGTCTACGACCTGGTCGACGAGCCGCTGGATCTGATCGTCGGTGACTTCGACCTTCATTGTTCACCTCGAAAAAACATCAGGACTTGGCGAACGTGCGCCGTCCCATGAGTTCCACGTAGTCCACGATTCCCATGATGGTGGCATCCACCGGCAGGTCCTTGGTCCTGGCAGTGAGCCTGGCCGAGGATCCCGCCACGAAGAGGACCACCTCTCCCTCGCCGGCGCCCACGGCATCCACCGCCACCAGAGGCTTGCCCGCGGGCTCGAGTGTCTCCACGTCGATGGGCTCGACCACCAGCAACTTGAGCCCCACGAGCTTCTCGCTCTTTTGAGTGCTCACCACCGTCCCTTTCACGCGAGCGAGCTGCATCTGCTCCTCCTAGCCTTCCACGATCTTCAGTTCCACCCCGAGCCTGCGTGCCTCGTCCCGGGCCAGCGGCGTGACCACCGTGCCCCGGGGCAGTTCCAGGACCCGGCGTCCTTCGGCTTGCAGGGCCGCCACTGTCCGGGCGGTCACCAGGCCGCCCGTCGTCTTGGCCACCGACCCGGCCGCCACCTGCACCGAGGCCACCACATCTGCCAGGCGGCCCGGCTCCACCCACTCAATCCCCAGCATCTCCAAGTCGCGAAGGACCTGTCTCGTCTTCCTCGCAAGGGGACCGGGCAGGACATCGGGCCCTGGTGCAGCCAGCTTCCCGGCGGCCTCGGTCAACCCGCCCAGGTCTGCGTGACGAAGGAGCCTGACGGGCCGCCCTGCCGTCAACGCATCGAGCAGGAGGCGCACCGCGAAATCCCGGTCGTCTGCATCCGCCAGGGCCCTGGCCTGACTCCAGCCAAGACCCAGGACCAACAGCCGGTCGGCTTCGCGAACAAGCCTGGAGGCCTCGGCCCGACCGGCCGGCCTGGACGATTCCCACTCCACCAGCCCTGGTGCGGCCCCCAGCCCTGCCATCCTGGCCAGGGCGGAGGCCACATGGTCCTGCCTGGGGCAGACCACCCACTGCTCTGCTCCGGCCCTGGCAGCCAACTCCATGGCCAGGCCGAAGGGGGCATCCGAAGCAACCAGGTCCGCCACCACCCAAACGATCGATGCAGGTCGACCCAGCCCGGGGCTGGCCACCGCGAGAGCCGGGCCGGCTCCCACCGATGCCGAACCCACGCGACCCGGCGCAGTGACCATGGAAACACCAGGGGCAGCCTGAATGGGCGCAGCACTTTCCAGCCGAGCCAGCACCGCCTCGGTGATGAGATTCGCCAGACTGTCCCAGTCCATCTGGTTCAAGAATTCCTCCGCAGCCACCACCGTCGGGATTGAGGCCCGACGAAACACATCCTGGTCATCGGATCGTCACCTGTCCCTCACCCACGAATTCACAATAGGGCCTGACACCGGTCTCGGAGACCTCCCGGCGCATGGGACAAGACAGCCTGTCGCAGAGTCCGCAAACCGACGGCAGCACCTCCACCAGGTCGCCGTCTCGCACCCCGGCTGCATTGCCCTCGTCCAGGTCCAGGTGCATCTCGGTGCGAAACCTGGGGCTGACCCGCACGATCACCTCGTCGAAGAGCAGGCTGCGCGGCCCAACCACCCTGGCGCAGACCCGCTGTTCGTTTTCCACCCCGGCCATCTCCGCGTCGGCTGGATGCATGTGGATATGACGCGCAGCCACGATGAATCCCTGGGAAAGCTCCACAGCGCCCTTGGGACCGATGAGATATCCCCCAGGCGTCCCGTCGATATGCCCCGACAGGCGCACCGGCAGGTTGATGCCCAGGACGAATCCATCGGTCACAGACAGCTCGGCCTGGCTGTCGGGCCGCTCAGGCCCGAGCACCCGCACCTGCCGCAGCGAGCCCTTGGGCCCCACCACCTCGACAGTCTCGCGGCAGGCGAACTGCCCTGGCTGGGACAGGTCCTTGAGAGGAGTCAGCTCGTGGCCCTTGCCGAAGAGCGCCTCGACGTGCTCGCGTCGCAAATGCACATGCCTGGCCGACAAGGCCACGGGAATGCGCAAGGGTTGGGTCATGGGTTCACCTCGTGACGCCGAATCCGTACGGGACCAGCGATAGTCTTGGTGCTTGCCGGCCCACGGACCGACAGGGCCCGCTATTTTCAACACAAGGGCCAGGCAGGGTCAAGCGCTGCGTTGCTGTCGTGTTCGTGTCGTGTTCGTCTGGATGGAACGGGGGGGGACCCCCTATATCGAACCTATCGGTGCCGGTTGGGATAGCGTTTTTTGCACTGCGCCTTCCATTGGCTCACAGATTTGATTGCAGGGCGAGTCGACGCGATGGAAAAGGCCCCCGCTGCCAATGCATAGCGCCTGGCATCCACATGCCGGAGAAAGACCCAGACCCGATCGCCCTTGGCCACCGACTGCACCTGGGGTCTGTTCGCTGGCCCCACCATGCCCGGGCAGAGACGAAACAAATGGTATTCGAAGCGAATCTTCGCACCGGGCTTGACCCCAAACAGGCTCTTGGCAACGGTCAAGACCTTCGCATCCACCCGTAGGGTCTGCCCGCGCCATACTTTCCCGTGGGAATTTCGGGCCCTGCACCGGGCATGACGACTCCGAGGACACCAGCTAAACTTGTGCCGGACGCGCAGCACCTCGATGCGCAGCAGTTCGGGAGCCGTGGCCTGGGCCAGACAGGCCCTGTACTTTTCCGACTCGACGGCCCAAGGCGGCAAGGCGCCCCATGGGGCCAGTGCCTGGACCAACACTGCAATGAAACCAAAAATCTGAAACATGCAAACCTCCTGAAACCTCGGTTGGCTGCCCCGCCCTCCGATCCAGGGCCATTCTCCATGGAACATCTTGTTCCATGGAACACCTTATGGGAAATACGGCTCGCGGACAAAGTCAATTCAACTCGCCATCGCCTGTGCAGCAGGCCGGAAAAATCCTATTTTGCAAGCATGACCAGGGACACGGAACTGGAGGGCATCGTCAGCGAAAAACTGAGGCGACCATTCTGTCCAGAGACCACCCGTCGCTCCGGCTCGATAAGTTCCAGGTCGTCGAGCGCATCGTAGGCGGCCCGGTGCGCCTGCCAGAATTCGAGACCTCCGTCCTGATCGGACAGCACAAAACTTCTCTTTTCGTTCCTCATCATCCCGTACTATCATACTGACTGTGACGTGATGGCAGAAAGTCAGGAAGTCATGTCGTGACCATGGCCATCGATACGAGGAGGGCAACCGCCAATGCAGAAACCCGGCCACAGAAGAAAACCGCACTTTTCTGAAATCCTGCCGCCTGTCATGGCCCTGATGGCAACGCTGTTCGGACTGGCCACCTGCACCACGGACTTTTCCGACCACCCCACGCCGACCTGTGGAAACGGCATCCTGGACCCGGGGGAAGACTGTGATCAGCAGGCCACAAACGGCGTGGCACTCTGCGCCGACCTCGGGTATCAGGGCGGAGCGGTGCGATGCAACGCCGACTGCCGTTTCGATCTTTCAGAATGCAAGACTCCCTGCGGCAACGGTGTCCTCGACGAAGGCGAACTCTGCGACGACGGAAATGACGACACATCCGACGGCTGTCCCTCCGGGCCGAACGGAAACTGCCGCCCCGCAGCCTGCGGCGATGGCTACGTGTGGATCGGTCACGAGCAATGCGACGATGGAAACACCAACGACGGGGATCAATGCTCTTCGGACTGCACCCTTGCCGCCTGCGGCGACGGCCGTCTCGATCCCGGTGAACTCTGCGACGACGGAAACGACGAGACTTCCGATGACTGTCCCTCCGGGCCAACCGGCACCTGTCAACCGGCCCAGTGCGGTGACGGCTTTCTCTGGGCCGACCACGAAGAATGCGACGATGGCACGGCCAACAGCAACAGCACGCCCGACGCCTGCCGCACCGACTGCAGCCTGCCTCGGTGTGGTGACGGAGTCCGGGACTCAGGCGAGGAATGCGACGACGGAAACACCAGCAATGACGATGGCTGCAAAAACGATTGCAGCCTGCCCAGTTGCGGAGACGGCCATCTCGATCCCGGAGAAGAATGCGACAACGGTGCAGAAAACAGTGACATTGCACCCGACGCCTGTCGCACCGACTGCACCAGCCCGCGATGTGGTGACAGTGTGGTGGACTCAGGGGAGGCGTGCGACGATGGAAACGACGACACCTCCGACGGCTGTCCGTCCGGACCGCATGGCACCTGTCGCCCGGCTGGTTGCGGTGACGGGTTCCTATGGATTGGCCACGAGGTATGTGACGACGGAAACACCAGCGATTGTGACGGCTGCAAGGGCGATTGCACCCGTCCAGACAACCTGTGCGGGGACATGATTACAGAATGCGGAGAGGATTGCGACGAAGGGGGACTAGACACGCCAACCTGTGACCAGGACTGCACGGCAGTCACATGTGGTGACGGCTGGTGGAACCCAATAGCAGGAGAAGACTGCGACGACGGCAATTCAGTCAACAACGACGGGTGCAGCCACTGCAACAAGGATTTTGGTTGGTACTGCCAGGGCAACCCTTCGGTCTGTGCGTCCATCTGCGGAGACGGCATCATTGCCGGAAGTGAGGATTGCGACCCACCAGGGACCACTGACAGCAGCAGCGATGGATGCGCCTCGGGCTACCACAAGGTGCGCGTCTGTGACCAGCACTGTTCATGGGGGCCCTGGGGAAACTGCACCCAGGACCAGCAGTAGATATGGAGCGTCACCGAGCCACGTCCCTGAATCTCCAGGCAGCATATCCAGTCAGCTTCCGAACAGCCCCCACCGCCCCCTCGACGAATCCGGACACCGCATCGATGCGCAGCTCTTTCAGCTCGCAAACCGGTGCGTCGTCGTCCCAATGCACAGATACATAGCGGCCCCAGGCCAGGGCGCCGGGATTGCAAACAAGGGTTCGGCCCAGGTGCTCCAACCCAACGGACTCGTGGATGTGCCCGCAAAGGCAGAGGTCCACCTCGTGGGTTTCCAAAAATGTCCGCAGGGCCGTCGAGCCCACGTGCCCGCCGCCATGGAGACTGTCGGCCGCAGTGTCCCTGGGTG
>CAZIJS010000205.1:0-8566 GCA_964539505.1 uncultured Myxococcales bacterium | reverse complement strand
AACCCCTCCACTTCGATGGTCCGGTTGTCCGGTGTGGTCACCATGGCGCTCACGTCCACGTCCGTGAAAGGATTGGGGGAGCCCGACGTCCCGTCGTAGCTCCTGCCGGCATGGAGCAGCAGTTCCCAGGTGTCCTGGCGCAGGACCTGCTCCCCACTGCAGGGAGGAGTGCTGTCCAGGCTCCCGTCTGTTGTCGCACCGCCGTCGCCGATGGTTTGTCCGTCATGGGAGACCAGGGCGTCTGATGGGGCGGTGCCATCGTTGCCGGCGTCCCGAACCTGTCCGTCGCTCCTCGTGCGGTGCGAGTCGTCGCTGCATCCCGCCAGGGCCCATGCCGCCATGGCCAGGCCGATGAACCCCATGTGTTTTCCTTGTGGTGTTTTCATCCTGGCGCCTCCATCCTCCCTTTGCCGAGGACTCCGCGGTTCTCGACTGATGCATGCATTGCCATAGCTTGGATATCGAGCGTAGGAGACTTGGCACATGGAATCAATAAAGAAAGCTTGCCCATCGGTTGTTCCAAGGGCCTCGAAGTCCGCCTGGACTTGACATCCCGGCGGTGCGCTGGGAAAACCAGGCCATGATCAAAGAATCCAAACAGTTTCTGGATCTCCTTCCGCCCTGGAAACTCCTGGAAATCCTGTCGGCCGTTGCGAGGCTGGAGACCGAGAAGGTGGCTTTGGCGGAGGCCCAGGGACGGGTGGCGGCCGAAGACATCCTGGTCCCGGAGGACTATCCACCATTCGACCGCGCCACCATGGACGGGTACGCGGTTCGTTCCCAGGATGTGCAGGTGGCATCGAGTGCCTCGCCGGTTCTCTTGGAACTGGTGGGGGAAGTGATCATGGGACAGGGCTACTCCGGTCGCGTCGGACCCGGCCAGGCCGTGGCGGTTCCCACGGGCGGCATGATGCCCCGGGGCGCAGATTCCGTGGTGATGGTGGAGCAGTCGGCGTTGGTGGCGGATGGGCTTGTGGAGTTATACCGTGCCGCACCCCAGGGCGCCAATGTCCTCCATCGTGGCGAGGATGCCGCGGCAGGAGATGTGTTCGTACCAGCAGGGCGGCGGCTCGGTCCCGCCATGGTGGGCGCTCTGTCCGGCATGGGCATTTTGGAAGTTTCGGTGGGTCGGCGGCCCAGGGTGGGTGTCTTGGCCACTGGGGATGAGATCGTGGAACCGGAATCCATTCCTGGGCCGGGACGAATCCGGGATGTCAACGGAGCTGCACTCTGCGCTGCTTCGGCTCGTCTCGGCGCCCTGGTGCGTTGGGGCGGCATCGTGCCGGATGACATCGATGCCCTGACCGATGCCGTGGGCGGTTTGTTGGAGGATTGCGATCTCCTGTTGTTGTCCGGCGGCAGTTCAGTGGGGGTGAGGGATCTGACTGAGGAGGTGTTCAGACGCCTGGGCGGTGAGATGCTGTTTCACGGGGCGGCGCTCAAGCCCGGGCGGCCGACCCTTGCGGCGCTGGTGGACCACAAGTTGGTCATGGGAATGCCCGGCCATCCCGTGTCCAGCGCGGTCTCGTTTTCATTGCTCGTGGCTCCGGTGCTGGCTCATCTCGAGGGGGAGACTCTCGGCCTGGACCGGGTCGACTCCGAGACCTGGCCGGATTGGCGGTTCTGGCCCAGGCGCGTCCGGGCCCTGTTGGGTCGGCGGGTGGCCTCGGTGGCGGGACGAGAGCATTTCGTCCGGGTCCGTCTCGAACCGGCTCAGCCCGGTGACGGCGGGACCATGCCGCTGGCCTGGCCCCTGCCTGGAGATTCGGCGGTGCTCTCGTCTCTGGTCCTGGCAGACGGGTTGGTGCGGATTGCCGCTGGAATAGAGGGGCTGGAGGCGGACCGGGAGGTGGAGGTCCTGCTCCTGTGAGACTATGGGAAAACAGCGTCATGCGCAGGCTGAGTGAGGGCGTCCTGGTTTGTCTTCTGGCCTGGTCCGGTTTCGCCTCATGTGTGGCAGTGAAAGGCTCTGCCAGCGCAATGGCCGGCTCGATGACTCGGCGGTTTCCGTTGCATCGAGGTCGCTCCAGGGCTGACCTGGTGATTCGAATTCCTGTCGCTCCCAAAGGACTCAATCCGGCGCTCACCACAGACCTGTGGACCTGGCGCATCACCTTTCCATGGGTCTACCAGCCGTTGGTCCGCATCGATCCGAAGACGGGAAAAATCCATGGAGTCATAGCGGCTCGGTGGCGCGAGCAGCGCGGCAAGGATCCCATGAGGAGTCGCTGGACCATCTCTCTGCGGCAGGGATTGACATGGCAGGATGGCCCGGCGGTGACGGCCGCAGACGTGGCCTTCACCTTGGCGGTGGCCATGGGGAAGCGATCCGGCTGGATGAGAGCTCTTGGACTTCGAAACCGCGTTTTTCACGTGCTTCGAGTCGCGGTGCTGGATCATCTCACCCTGATGGTCGAGGCGCCGAGGACCTTTCTTGCGGAAATGTCGGCATTGCCCATCGTGCCGGAACATCTCCTCGGACGTTGTTCCGGAATGGTGTCCTGTCTGAGGGCTGCGACCAGGATCGTGGGCAGCGGCCCATGGCGGGTCCTATCCGCCGTTCGGGGCAGGATGGTGACGTTGGTTCGCAGGGAAGCAGAGGGGGGGCGGCGGGACGCATCATGGTTTCTTCCTTCCCGGATCGAGTACCGGGTGATCCGGGATCCCGCCCGGGCCTTGGCGCTCTTGCGGAAGGGGGCCCTGGACCTGGTGGCGGGAAGCGATGCCTTGCGACAAGACAGGTTCCTGCAGGAAGGTCGTTCTCAGGGGAATGGTCATGCAGGGTATCGTCGGCTGATCCTGGAGACACATGGTCTGGGGCTGCTCAGGGTGTCGAGTATCTACGGTGCCGGGACAAAGCGCGCTTTGTCCGCTTTGCTGGACCCTTCCTGTTTTGCGGGCCCGTTCGGTGGCAAGAGGCCTTCTGCTCTGGCTTCCTGGGACAGTGCGCAGCAGCGGCATGTCCGCAAATCGCCTGCTGGCCTGCAGGCGGGGATAGCCCTCCTGGAACAGGCCGGCTGGCAGCGTTTGGCCGGGAAGTTTCGGAAGAAGGGAAACCGGACGTTGGTGGTGGCGGCCCTGGTGCCGGATAGTTCCATTGCGATGCGACGCTGTTGGGAACGCCAGCGCTCTCGCTTCGAAAAGGCAGGGGTGGACTTGAGGGTGCTCGTGGTTCCGAGGGGATGGATCCAGGTCCTTGCGCTCTGGTCCGGGGGGCTGCCGTTTCAATCCTTGCGACGCAGTTTTTCTCTGTCCAGTCGATTGGCAGCTCTCATGATGGTGTTTTTCGTCCATGAGCCCTCGGCGTTCACGTCGCCCTTTCGATGGGCGGCCATGTGGGGCGGGCCCCGGGCGGGCCGACCTCGGGTGGGTGCAGGGAGCGCCGATGCAGACATGAAGATTTGGCGCAACGGTCTGTCGTGGCTGTCTGGGAAAGCCGGTCTGTTTCCCTTGTCCAGGACATGGGTACCGCTGCTCGCCGGGCGGAGGGTGAAGGCCCTGCCGGCCGGTGGCATGTGGTTCGACCCAGGCAAGGTCCGACTCGGCAGGGGCGAGTAGTCCTGGGACTGGGTGGGTCTGGAAACGAGTTTGCGGTCCGAGACAGGTTGCTCGGCGCAGTTGGAGACGAAGAGAGGAATCGAACATGGGGAGACGGAGAGCATATCTCGAGATGAAGTCGGTCCCTCAGGCCCTGGAACTGTTGGATGCCGCATTGGGGGCGAGACGAACCGACGAGGAACTGGTTGCCGTCCAGGAGGCGCTGGGACGCATCACGTCCAGGGCCGTGTTTGCTGCGTCGAGCAACCCGGCATACCGTGCCGCCGCAATGGACGGATACGCCGTACGCAGCGAGGATCTCGCAGATGCGAGCGAGATGCGACCGGCCAGCCTGGTGCTGGAGTCCGATGCCCTGGAGGTGGACACGGGAGACGAGATGCCCGAGGGCTTCGATGCAGTGGTCATGGCCGAAGACGTCTGGCCCGGAGAGACGCAGGATACGATCCAGGTTCCTGTGGCGGTGTCGCGGTGGCAGCATGTCCGGAAGGTGGGCGAAGACGTGGTGGAGGGGGAACTGGTGGTGCCGTCATGCCAGAGAATCCAGCCCAGGCACCTGGCGGTCTTACTCGCATCGGGGTACCATCGCGTCTGGGTGCGCCGCCCCCCCCGGGTGGGGCTCATCCCCACGGGAGACGAAGTGGTGGAACCGGGTGCGAGCCTCGAGCCTGGTCAGGTCCCCGAGTTCGACAGCAAGATGCTGGCTGCCATGGTCCAGGAATGGGGCGGCGAGGCAGTCCGGTACGGTGTGGTTCGAGACGATCCGGGCAGGCTCAGGGCTGCCGTGGAGCGCGCTTCGACGGAATGCGACCTGGTGGTGCTCATCGCCGGGACCAGTGCGGGGCGTGACGACTATGCGCCCTTGGTGCTCAGCGAAATGGGGGAGCTCCTGGTCCATGGTGTCAACGTAATGCCGGGAAAGCCCACGGCCATCGCCCGGGTGAAGGATTCAGTGGTCCTGGGGCTGCCGGGCTATCCTGTGTCCACTGCGGTTGCGGCCGACCTGTTTTTGCATCGCGCCGTCGCCGGTCTCCTGGGCGTCGCTCCCTCCCAGCGCCCCAGGTTGAAGTCCGTTCTGGCTCGCAAGGTGCCGTCCAAGGCCGGACACAGGGAGGTGATCCGCGTGGTGACCGCCCGGGTGGGCGACGACAACGTTTCGGTGCCTCTGGCACGGGGTGCCGGAATGATATCGTCTCTTTCCAAGGCGGGCGGACTGGTGACCTTCGACGAGCACAGAGAGGGCGCCGAAGAGGGAGAAGAGGTGGAGGTGGAATTGTTGGCGGATCCCGGGGAGGTGACCAGAACGATTCTCCACGTGGGGAGCCACGACCTCTGCCTGGACGTGGTGGGTGAACTCCTCAGGGAACGCAGTCCGGGATGGGTGCTCGCGTCGGTGAGCGTTGGCAGCCTCGCTGGGTTGGTGGCCCTGTCGCGGGGGCGCTGTCACGTCTCAGGGATCCATGTCCGGGACGAAGAAACGGGAACATACAATCTTCCCGCCGCCAGGCGCCTGCTGCCCGGCCGTTCCGCCATCCTGGTGAGGCTGGCCTCCAGGGAACAGGGACTCTACGTGCGCAAAGGGAATCCCAAGGACATCCATGGCCTGGCGGACCTGGGCCGCCAGGACGTGAGCATGGTCAACCGGCAGGCTGGTTCGGGCACGCGAATCCTGCTCGACCACCTGCTTGCCGAAGAGGGGCTCGACCCCTCGATGGTGCGGGGATACGACCTGATGGAGGCCACGCACACCGCGGTGGCCGAAGCGGTGCGCAGCGGCCTTGCGGACACGGGGTTGGGCATCCGACTGGCTGCCCATGCGCTGGGCCTGGATTTCATTCCCCTGGTCCAGGAACCCTATGATCTCGTCATCCCGGCCGAGTTGCTCGAGACGGAACAGATGCTCAGGTTCCTGGATGTGTTGCGTTCACCGAGGCTCGTCCAGATGATTGGAGGCCTGGCGGGGTACGACGCGGCGGAGACGGGGCTGGAAGTTGGCAGGATCCCAGGGTTGTGAGCATGACGCCGGATTTCGACCTCCTGGTGATCGGGGGCGGGGCGGTGGGGCTCGCTGTGGCGGCCGAGGCGGCTGCACGTCTCGGTGGAGAAAACGTAATCCTGCTGGAACGCCATCGCCGCATCGGCCAGGAAACTTCCTCGCGTTCCAGTGACGTGGTCCATGCCTGCCTCTACTACCCACCAGGGACGCACAAGGCAAAGTTCTGCCTGGAGGGCGCACAGCGACTCTTGTCGTTCTGTGAGACGGAGGGGGTGGCATGCCGGCGGTTCGGAAAATTGATCGTGGCGCAGGATGATTCGGAACTGCCGGCAATGGAAGCCCTCAAGCGCAACGCCGAGGCCTGTGGGGTCGAGGGCATCGAGATCGTGGATCGGTCATGCGTCCACCGGATGGAACCGCTGGTGGATGGCCTGGCGGCACTCTGGTCCCCGAACACGGCCATCTTCGATTCGTGGGAATTCATGCAGCGCCTCAAGGCCCGGTTTCTGGCCCTTGGCGGCGAGTTGGTGCTCCGTGCGGAGGTGGTGGGCATCGACCTTGAGACCGGGCTGGTCACCGTTCGGCGGCCGGGCGGAGAGACAGAGGAACTTCGCGTGGGCCTCTGCGTGAACAGCGCAGGACTTCAGAGTGACTGGGTGGCGTCCCTGGCCGGCCTGGACAGAGACGCTTTGGGCTTGAGACTGCTGCATTGCAAGGGCTCGTATTTTTCCGTAACCGGGCGCATTGCCCGAAGCATCGGCCGGCTCGTCTATCCTGTTCCCGGCCATCTCTCGGGGGGACTCGGCCTGCATTTCACGCCTGACTTGGGAGGCGGCCTGCGACTCGGGCCGAATGCCTCCTACGTGTCGAGGCAGGACCCGCCGGACTATTCGGTGGATGTCGACCTGCAAGACGCTTTTTTGGATGCCGGTCGACGATTGGTTCCCACATTGCGTGGCGAGGACCTGGCTCCCGACATGGCTGGAATTCGTCCCAGGCTCTATGCTCCCGGAGAACCCGCCAGAGATTTCGAGATTGTTTTCCAGCAAGGAAGCAAGGCCGCCGCAATTCACTTGGTCGGTATCGAGTCCCCGGGCCTGACCGCTTCGTTGGCGTTGGGGCGCCACGTGGCTTCATCGGCAGTCGACCTCATGGGCTGAATATTTCAAAATCGAGACGCTGCACTTCGTTGTTGCGGTTCGGATCGTTCCCGTTGAAAAATTCAGAAAAGATACCTCAAAGCCTGTTTAGATAGTTTCATCGATGTGGGGGCGTGCAAAGTGCATCGCCAGAAAGAGTGAGGCCATGGCCAGGTACCCGGCGACCAGGGGATGGAAATGAAGGCGGATGCCCGGGGTGTGGATGAATCCCAGGAACGTCAGGAATGCGCCACCCAGGGCGAATCCCGCTGCATGGACGTGTTTGCGATCGATGACGAAGGCTGCCATGGCACCCCAGACCAGCCCTGTGACGATGGCGCCCCTGGAGAGGAGTCCCAGACCAGTAAGATGGATGCCGGCATGGATACCGAGGATGTCGCGCAGACCATGGACGGTTTCCGGCTCGATGCTCTGGAGGTCTGAGAGCCTTTCGCTCACCGACTTGGGAAGGGTCAGCCCCTTTCCCACGAAGAGGGCTGCGGAAGACAGGCCGCCGGTGACCTGCTTGTAGACCAGGTCGGCCACGTGAGGAATGAGCGCCAGGGTCACTGCGGGCACATGGGCTTTGGGAACGGCGTTGTTGGCCTGGGCATAAATCGCCATGGACACGAAGATGAGCAGGGGTGCCACTGCGGCCATGGGAACCACATTGTGGAGGAAGGCGATGAGACCGAACACCGCTCCCAGGAAAAAGACCAGTCCCACGCCCAGCGCATAGCCGGCCCTGGCACCGAGCCGTTTGTAGGCCGGGTGGCCGATGTAGACCGTGGTCGGGAAAGCACTGCCGAAGAGTGCCCCGACGATGGTTCCTGCGCCGTCGGCCAACTGGCACTTGGCGACGTCATAGGAATCTCCCGCCGCTTCCGCGGATTCGACATTGTTCATGGTCTCGATGAAATTATAGATTTCCATGGGGAGGACGATGAGCAGGATTTTGGGATGGAGGAAGACGTATCGCAGTCCTTCATAGAGGTCTCCAAGAACCGGTATCGGCGGGTAGAACCCCATGCCCTTGGTGGTGATGCTCATTTGCCCCATGGCAAGGGCCAAGACGGTTCCCACCACGATGGCGACGAGTCCCGCCGGCAG
Organism: uncultured Myxococcales bacterium; assembly: GCA_964539505.1. Classification (GTDB taxonomy): domain Bacteria; phylum Myxococcota_A; class Polyangia; order HGW-17; family SLPX01; genus CAZIJS01. The sequence continues at coordinate 766 of CAZIJS010000205.1, read as the reverse complement.
GTTCCAGGGCAGCCTCGTTTGTGCCACGAGTCCTATCAAGATGACAGACATGGCCACCAGTCCCACGATGGGATGCTCGAAGAGTTCCGCCATGGGCACCGTGGCGATCCAGACCAGGGCAATGCCCGCCAGGGTTCCCAGCATGCCGGCCCTCGGTGTGATGCGTTTGAGAAAGGGACCCAAGAGACTTCCCGAAGCCTCGATGATTCCTCCGATGAAAGCTGCCGCCAGGCCCACCTGCCAGGCCAGCACCGGATTGTTCGTGACGATTCGCACCGGCAAGATTACTGCGAAGAGATACACGAAGAGGACTGGAGTGGAGATGCCGTAGGGAAGGGCCGTGACATCGGTGCGATTTTCTTTGGCGGCCAGGCGGTGGGCCTGCCAGGCATAGAAAGACAGCCCTGCCAGCAGCGCCATGCCTACCCCTGGAAGGATTCGGCCGAAGACTATGTCGGAGGGGATCCCGACGACGGAAGTGCAGAGGGTGGCAATGAGTACCATGTTTGCCAGGTTGTCGGCGAACAGGGCCCAGAAGCCGCTGAGATCGTCACGGGAGAAAAGTCGATAGTCGTTGCTCATGGTGAGTCCGCCTCTTGATTTCCGAGGGCGCGCAGGGGGGCGGAGACTTTGGGCGTTCCACCCGGCTTGCCACGAGAAGATGTCGAACGTTTTGCCGGCAAGCAGATTAGGGACAATCCGCCATCATGGCAACCATTTGTATATGCTTGGGGACGGTATGTGTTCTTGGAGAATGGTGCCTGTC
>CAZIJS010000204.1:3292-8570 GCA_964539505.1 uncultured Myxococcales bacterium | reverse complement strand
TCCATGTCTCCGGGCTCATCCATCGCAACAACTGAATGGCCCACTTTGACGGCTCCTGTGACGACCGCCGCCACGCCCTCCATGGATTCCACCGAAGCGGCCGCCACGGCCACCACTGAAACGCCCTCCATGGACTCCACCGAAGCGACCTCCATGGACTCCACCGATTCGACCACTGGCCGCCGGCAGCAGAAGGAGGGTCATGGGCGCCACGATAGTGCCCCAGCCCCTTGTGTCAACCAACCTGCCCCCCAGAAGAATTCATCCAAATCAACCGCCCGTCCACAGCCGCGAGACCGTGATCCAAGGATGCGAGGAGTCTCCCACGGCTTCCCCGGAAGTCGTAGACCCTTGGCAAAAACAGGCCTGCATCGCCCCACACAGATCCTGTGTCAATGTCAGCCTTCCCGAGTCGTTTCGAAAAGATCTCGAGTGTCTCGCTGAGCTGCTCTCAGCGTTGCCCAATGGCAGCGGCCAGCCTGTCTATGGACACGCACCCACAGGCAAAGACGTGACGCTGCCCGCCCTTCAACACCACGATCACCTTTCTCTTCAACAAACCACATTCGATTGTCGTGGCTCGAACCGCATCCTTGGAAATGCTCACGTATCGCCGCGAACGGCCAAGAAAGGGCATTGTCTTGGGGGAACCAGGGCGGGACGTGTCAAACCGCATATGATAGATGAGGCGTTGATTGGTGACCAGGAGGCGCCCGGTGTAGCGGCCGCCGCCCGGCGGAAGATAGTTGATGGTCCATGTGCCGAGTTTCTTCTCGCCGTCACGCAATGCCAACTTCCCCATGCATAAACCTCCTGGCCCGGGTCCTTCGAGACACCAACGCCCGCTTTCATGACAAACCCAGGAAAGGAACAACTTGGGCGGATTTTTAGACTACGTAGATTATGGCCGAAAGTCAATAGGGCAATATCGTGCAGATGACCAGATAGGACATGTTGGTGTTTAGAAAAACCAGACCACATACAGAGCCCTGAGAGACATCAAAGAGCCTCAGAACGCATCTGGAAACAAGGCAGGAGTCCGATCCGAGGGAGTCTGGGTCGAATCGGTGCAATAGACCTTGGACATTTCGGGAATACACGAGCAACACGGACGGCTACACCGGAAGCACACCGGAACCACCACCGGAAGCACACCGGAACCACCACCGGAAGCACACCGGAAGCACACCGGAACCACCACCAGAAGCGCACCGGAAGCACACCGGAAGCAGCACTGGCAGCACCAACGGCGGCTACACAGGCAGCAACAGCGGAAGCACGCCGACCCGGGAGGGGTTGAGGCAACACCCGATACCCAAGGCAGGGGCAAATCCAAGACAAACAGGCACAATCCCCTGAATCAGAACAACGAAACAGGGGGAGAATCCGGCCCAATCAGGCCAGGGACGCCGCATGGGTCAGGGACATACCGGGGACGCCGCATGGGTCAGGGACACACCACGGTGAGTGTACAGGGATCCGCCCATTCCTCGTCATCACTGAAGCAATCGTACGGCGTGGGATTGTAGGTGCTCAGCCAAGGCTGCTGCTGGCTGCATTGGATATCGCAACTAATATAAGGCCCTTGTGTGCAGCTCAGCCCCCATTCATAAGCGTCGGCGCCCACGGTGATGTAGGCCTGCACCGAGATGCGATTCCAGTCTCCGGACAGAAGGTTGACCACCGGCTGGAGACCCGTATTTGGATCCCCTTGGCCAAGCCCCCTGGCAGTGGCCCTGGTGGGACAGACATTCCCCTCGTCGGTCTGGCCGTCACAGTTATTGTCCACCCCGTCACAGACTTCCGTGGCACCGGGATGGATGTTCTCATCCGAGTCGTTGCAGTCCCCCTCGTGCTTGCGGTACCCGTCCTGGTCGTTGTCTGGATTGACGCAGTTGCCGTTTTCGCAGACCTTGTCACCAGTGCAAGACACGTTGGCACAAGGATCGGTGGGCCCACTGTCTGGAGGCTGGGCATCTGACGATGCACCATCGAGCGCGGCATCCCTGGGAATTGGCGGCGGACCGGTCCCGGCATCTCCCGATCCTGCATCTGCCAGGAAGCCGTCTACAACCGTTCCGTCACCTTGCGAAGAGCCATCCAGGATGTCGCCGCCCCGTCCCACCGACCTGGCGCAAGACAACGACGACAACGACACAAAGAAGGCCAGTACCAGCACGCCACGACCTTCCGCCCGGCCACCGAACCCATGACGCCGATCCGAAATAGCCCCAACCTCCATGGCCCGAGCCTCCCCCGGCTTTCGCGCCCGCATCACGCGCATCCTCGTTCAACCGTTTCCCCGACGCGCCACCAACACTTTCGATAGTACCTGAAGCCCGCATGCAGTTCAACGAACTCGATGTGTCCTCAATCCATCCTTCACAGGCGACAAAACCTGCAAAGAAAAGCCCCACAGCCCCTGTTAGATTTCAGTCGGTGACGTCGGCAGGAACTGCGATACTCCAAATCTTCGTTCCCTTGGAGTTGTCTGGATCGCCTGGACAAGACTCGAAAAGAATCGTTCCCTGGCCGGTCCAGGTGGGCGCCCCGTCGTATCCGGAATAATGCGTCACCTGCCGAGACCTCCCGCCCTCGACCGGGATGATGAAGATGTTGGCGAACTCGAGGTCCCCTTCACTCGAGCTGTAGACCACCCAATTTCCGTTGGGAGAAAAAGAGGCATCAGTCTTGTCTCCCGGTCCAGACGTGAGCTGCTGCTGGAAGCTGCCATCAGGATCCGTGAGCCACAGATCCCACTGTCCATCAGTCTGCTTCTGGTAGACAATCCGATCGCCTGCAGGAGACCAATTCGGCTGTCGGCAGTCATCCTCAGGCCCGGTGAGTTCCACGTAGGCATCAGGGGACTCGACCAAACACTTCGTGATCACACCATGGGTCTCCACGTCGAGGGGATGGGACTCGAAGACGACCCATGTCCCGTCGGGAGACAAAGAAGGTTCATAGGCGACCCGGTCCGACCGATCCGTCACCTGCTGCTCATCTCCCGTGGCTCCTGCTGCGTCGATGACATAGATCTCATCGTGAGGCTCGCGATCCGAAGAAAAGACGATTCGGCCGGTGGCCGCGTCCCATACAGACCCTGGAAGATTCACGTTGGCCCCACCATCTGAAACCAGCGCCCTGGCCTGCCCCGTACCCACGTCGAACACATACAGGTCTGCCGCCCCTTCGTTGTAACGCCGCCGCCACATGGTCACCAGGATACTGCTGCCATCCGGTGACGCCACTGGATTTTGAAGACTGCCTTCCAGGGGAATCTCCACCAAGACGGCATGGTCTGCTCTGGGAGATGTCTCGTCGTTGACCGTTCCCTCCGAATCGTCACCACAACCCGGAGCTGTCACGAGAAACCAAGGAGCGACCAGAAACAAAAAAATTGCAAAAGGCAATCTGCTGCGCACGAAACGTTCGATACGGGTCCATAGAAGTCTCACGGACATGGCAATCATCCCCTTTGTTGCGGATTGGTCTGCATCCCAACGTCGATTGACCGATAGTTTATCCCACCCGGTTCCAACAAGCCAGAATTCTCCGCAACGAACTCTCCCCCCCTCTCATCTTTCACCCATCAGCTTTTCTCATGTCAGACTCAAAATCGAATGCGTTTCCAGCCGTCCTCTTTCTCGCCAAAACCATGAGTTGATAGGGACGCACATGCAGCTTCTCGAGTGGCGACTCCACCAGGCTCATCCAGGCTGCCGGAGCCAAACCCAAAACAAACGACTTTGCCCCCTCCACCAGCTTCCCCGCCACCGGAATCCGCCTGCGAGACGGCCAGTTGACGATCTGGACCAGGTGCGAAGCGTAGCGAAAGTTCTCTGCGATTTCCACCGGCTCCCATCCCACATCTTCCAGAAGTCGTTTCAAACCCGCCGCCGTGTATGTCCTGGCGTGATCGGGATTGTGCCCCGGACGCTCCAGCGGCAAAAAGAACAGACCATGTCCGCCAGGTCCGGTGTGGTCGAACATTGCCTCCAAGGCCTGCCTGTCGGATGGAACATGTTCCAAAACATGGGAAGCAATGACCAGATCATACGAGCTGTCAGGAAACCGAGCGGATCCATCCTGAGCCGCCTCGACGAGACGGACATCTTCGAATCCTCGCTGCTCAGCCGATCGTTCCAGCAACGCGATGGCATCCCGGGACAGTTCACATCCGTGAATGGCGCAGGTGCGATCGAAACGCAGGAGCAAGTACCCTGTACCAAAACCCAACTCGTAGACCTTCATTCGTTCGAATGGAATCCAGTGCCGGCGAAAGAGTTCTTCCGTGAGAAGGATTCGGTATCGACAGTCGTATCGAAATGCCCAACGAAGCCTCGTCCATCGCTTGTAGAACCCATCTCCGTAAACGCGACTTTGGTATGCTGCTGTTCCTGCAGCCGGTGTGTCATCCTGCATGGCCTTTCCTCCACTGTTGTGCGCCTCGCCCTGCGCCTACCCCAACAACACTGCAAACATTCTGCCATGCATCGGCCCGACTCGTCCTGCCCTTCCATGCCATGTCTCATCTGCGCAGGACCGCCTGCCATGGCGATGTCTGCGAAACAACCCCATGATTCTGTCCAGCACATGGAACGGCAGGAGTCTCAATTCGTGAGGCAATGTAACGTCACTGTTGCTCTCCGGCCACAGTCAGACAGTCATCTTGCTCAAGACCACTCCCTCTGCACAGGCCCCAGCCCTTCCACCACAGCCCCTTTCCTCTGCACAGGCCCCAGCCCTTCCACCACAGCCCCTTTCCTCTGCCCAGGCCCCAGCCCTTCCACCACACCCCCTTTCCTCTGCCCAGACCCAGCCCTTCCACCAAGATCCCTTCGCGCGCATGGGCTGACTAATCGCCAGCCAGATCCAGCCACTTCCCCTGAATTCGCCACTTCCCGAGTGCCCCGCGGATCTTCCTGCTGGACCCCTCCGGCCAGTCTCGCGCCATGCCACACTCTGCACCGGCCAAAGCGGCACAACCCTCCACCGACTCGATCCCAAATCTCACTTCCTCGCCCCCATCCAAGTCACCGAAACTCGACAGCCCCTCATCCATCCCATCATCGCGGTGCCAAGTGTCGCTTCCTCGGCCGGCCAGGATCCTACCGTTCCCACCCCGCTTTCGTGGCTCATCCAGCCCACCGCTCCCAGCCAGGTCTTCCTCGCCAGGCCAGGCTCCTACCGTTCCCACCTCGCCTTCCTGGTTCATCCAGCCCACCGCTCCCAGCTCGCCCTTCCTCGCCAAGCCAGGCTCCCACCCGCTTTCGTG
>CAZIJS010000204.1:0-3192 GCA_964539505.1 uncultured Myxococcales bacterium | reverse complement strand
CGCCTTCCTGGTTCATCCAGCCCACCGCTCCCAGCTTTCTCTTCCTCGCCCAGCCAGGCTGCAACCACTACCACCCCGCTCTTTTCCCATCCTTCAGGCTGCAACTGCGCCCACCACACTCTTGTCCCGCCTCCAAGATGCCCCGACATTCCATTCGTAGGGATGCTGATTTGACAGTTTCGCCCAAAACTCCTACTTGGTTGACGCCGGATCAAGCCAGAAAGCAGGCCAACATGGCATATTCCTACGGCCCGGCAGTCAGGAGCCCAACGAAACCTTGGACAGTGAGAACAGTAAGGACAGTGCGATCATGGGCACCCAAACTCCGAACAGGACACAAGATCGACAAGAACCAAATGCCGCCATCCGAGTCTCCGGCCTCACCAAGAGGTTCGGCTCGGTCCAGGCCCTGGCCGGCGTGGAGTTCTCCGTGGCACCAGGCGAGTTCTTCGGCCTGCTCGGCCCCAACGGTGCCGGAAAAACCACTACCATCCGGATTTTGACGGGTCTGTCACGGCCAGACGAAGGAGCCATCTCGATCAATGAGATGGATTGTCGCGCCAACCCCAAAGCAGCCCAACGAATGATTGGCGTGGTCCCCGACGAAAGTAACCTCTATCCTGAACTCACCGGCTACCAGAACCTGTGCTTTTGCGGTGCTCTCTATGGCATGAAGAAACAAGAACGCGAAGCAAGGGCGAGCGAACTGTTGGAAACTTTCGGACTCTCCCATGCGGCACATCGCCTGTTTGCCGGCTATTCCAAAGGTATGAAACGCAGGCTCACCATCGCTGCCGGCATGGTTCACAGCCCGGACATCCTGTTTCTCGACGAACCCACCACGGGAATCGACGTGGCCAGCGCCAGACAAATCCGCCAGCTCATCCAGAATTTACACGAGCAGGGCACGACGATCCTGTTGACTACCCACTACATCGAGGAAGCCGAGCGTCTCTGCGAGCGCATCGCCTTCATCGTCAACGGGCGCATCATCAAGACGGACAAACTGGAAAACCTGCTCGCACCTGTTCGAGGCCGACACATTCTCAGAATCGCTGCCCATCCCCTTTCCGACGGCATCGTGCAGCGACTCCGAAAAGAATTTGGTGAGCTGGAATTCGTAAAACTGGGAAACGACGCCCTCCAGGTCCAATCCAACAATCCCTTGTCCATTGGGCCCATGGTTCGCTTCTTCGAAGAACAAAATGTTGTGGTCACAGAAGCCCGCAAGATTCAGCCCTCACTGGAAGACGTCTTCGTGGAGACCACGGGGATCGAAGCGCAGCTCCTGCGCCAGGATGGACGCCAACGCGGCATGAAGGGAGGTGCCAAATGACCGCCATGGTGGCCTTCTGGAACATCCTGAAAAAGGACATGCAGACCTACTATCTCAAGCCGCCCAACATCAGTTGGGGACTGCTCTTCCCACTGGCATGGACCGGCATGTTCTTCATAAAGTCGGGCAGCGGCCTGGAGGGCGCAATCGGCCTCCTTCCTGGAGTGGTTGCCCTCTCCATCCTGTTTGGCACCACGTCCATGTTGGCCGTCACCGTCACCTTTGAAAAGAAAAATGCTTCCTTCGATCGGCTCCTTCTTGCCCCCCTGTCACTGGAAGGCCTCATGGCGGCAAAAACCAGCGGCGCCATTGTCTTCGGAACGGCCAATGCCTTCGTGCCCGTGATCCTGGCAGCCTTCCTGACAGACATTGCTCGAATCAACTGGCCCCTGTTTGTCGCGACAGTCATTCTCATCGCCATTGCATCGACGTTTCTCGGCCTGTTCATTGCCGTATCGGCCAAGGAAGTCTTCGAGGCGCAGACTTTTTCAAACTTCTTCCGGTTTCCCATGGTCTTTCTCTGTGGGCTGTTCTTCCCAGTGGAAAAACTCCCCATCTTTCTCAAGCCCTTGTCCTACGCCCTTCCCCTCACCTACGGCGTGGACCTCCTGCGCGGATCGGTCTTGGGGACACACCAGCTCGCCTACAGTCTGGACCTGGCCATGCTGGTCCTGTTCTGTCTGCTTCTCTTTGCCGTCTCGTTGCATAACATCAGACGCAAGTGGATTTCGTAGCCCCCTGGCCTCCAGGACATGCGTGAGCCACAACAAAACAGGCGAAACCGCCCGACAGGTAGCCTGAGAATTCCGCGGACAAAGGCTGCGAAGAGCACTGACCGTTGATCATCTCGGCGAGTAGAAGAACCGATATTCCGGCGTTCTATTCGGATTGGTTCATGAACAGAATCCAGGAAGGCTATTGCCTGGTGCCCAATCCCTTCAACGCGCACCAGGTCTCGCGCGTCTCGCTCCTACCGCAGGATGTCGATGCCATCGTATTCTGGTCGAAGAACCCACGCCCCATGGCACGACACATGCCTCTGTTGGACCGCATGGGCTACGTTTCCTACTTCCTCTACACCTTGCTCGACTACCCCAAAGATTTCGAACCCCATGTTCCTAGCTTGCAACAACGAATCGCCACCTTTCGCCTTCTTGGCGACAGGCTCGGTCCGCAGCGCATGGTTTGGCGCTACGACCCGATCATCGTCTCGTCTGTGACGCCCCATTCTTTCCATAGGGAAAAATTCTCTGCCCTGGCGGCTGCCTTGGAAGGCTCCACGACCAGAGTGATTGTCAGCATCGTCGACTACTACGTCAAAACCAACCGCCGCATCACGCCCCTGGAACGAAACGGCGTGACCTTCCATCGAGAGGCTGCAACCGACCCAGCGACAAAGGCCCTTCTTGCAGCCATGGCCGAAACAGCCAAAGCACACGGCATGCAGATCCAGTCTTGTGCGGAAACCGAAGACTACAGCAACCTGGGCGTCCCACCGGGAGCCTGCATCGATGCCACCCTCATCTCCAATCTCGGTGGCCATGCCACATCGACCAAGGATCCCGGCCAACGGTCAGACTGTCTCTGTGCAGTGAGCCGAGACATCGGCGTCACTGACACCTGCCTCCATGGCTGCATCTATTGCTACGCCACCAGATCGCACCAACTGGCCTTGAGACGTCACAGCGAACACGTTTCCACAGATCCTATGCTCTGGGCTTCCCACCCGAGTCCCTGAGTCATAGACATCATCGAGCCTGTCACAACCTCTCCTATTCGTCTCCGACAGACAGCTCCGTGGCCCTCGCCCGCATCAACGTCCCCCTCGCCCGCATCAACGTCCCCCTCGCCCGCAT
>CAZIJS010000203.1:0-8573 GCA_964539505.1 uncultured Myxococcales bacterium | reverse complement strand
GTGTGGCGTGATGGTGGCCTCCATGACCGCACTGGTGAGGCGGAGTTCAGTGTCTCTGTGGTCCACGCTGATGTCGAAGCGGAATTCAGAGGGCCCGGCGTAGAGGTGATGATCCTCGATGCGGCCACTTCGGAACACGATGATGCCCTGTTGGGGATCCGAGCCTTGGAGGGTCTGTTCGTCCACGGGCATGGAGCAGAGATCTTCAGGGTTGTCTGGTGCCACATACGGATCGCAGCCCTCGTCGGCCTCTCCGTTACAGTTGTTGTCGAGGCCGTCACCGCAGATTTCTTCCTGGCCAGGGTTAATCTGCGCCGGGTCCCAGAAGTCGGGTGCATCGGGCCAATCCGCTGCGACCCGGTCGTCGCAGTCGCCGTCGGCCAGACTGTACCCGTCGCCGTCCATGTCCGAGGCGTCCGTGGTGGGAGTCGCATCGCTCGTTTCGTCCGCCATACCGTCGCAGTCGTTGTCCACACGGTCGCCGGGCAGTTCCTCGGCTCCGATGCCGTTGATTGCGGAGTCCCAGTCGTTGCAATCATGGCCGGTCCGGCCCACCAAGGAATCCGTCCGGTCCCCGTCGTGGTCCCGATCCGGGGCGTAGTCCGCTCCGTAGATTGCAAAGTTGACGCAGTCGTTGTCCACCGGGCCCTGGTCCGACATGCCGAAAAACTCCATAGGTATCCAGATGTCACCGTTGGAAAACGAGTCGCGCAGCGGGCCGTTGGCCACGGTTCCGAAGGATGCCAAGATGTTGTCGGGTTCGCCGTCCCAATCCAGGTCGAACCCTTCGTCGTAGTCTCCAATTTCGAGGGAATTGATCACGACTTGCTGGTCACCCTGAAAGACAGGAACCGGGTCGTCTTGGCATGCTCCGATGTAGGCGTCGGGTTTTGGTGGGCGGGCGTCTATCTCTGCGTCCACCGAGGCATCGACCTGCCCCTGGCTGCTGTCGTCACTGCAGGCAGTCACGGTGAGGGCAAGTAGCAGTGATGACAATGGGAGCAGGACTGCTCTGCGGACGATATGGAATTGACCAGAAACACGACCATTGATTTTCATGGGTCCCACCTGTTCTGTCGCTCCCTTCTGGAGGAAGCGCGATCTTTGCGCCTCTTCGATGAGCGACGGCTCGCATGAAGAATTTTTCATTTCGACCTTATCATATTATTCGACAGGCACAATATGATTGTCGATTCGTCGATTCGCCGACGGGCACGATTGTCGCAATGTTTGTGCCGGATGACAGGAAGTCTTGCCGGCATGGCTGACATTTCGACCTGTTGACGGTGTTTCGATATGTCGGACTTTCGACTGACTCAACGATATCATGGGCTATTGGGACATGGTGTGGTTCCCTTGGCATGGCTGGTTCTCTGGAGACGATCGCGGCAAGCCGACATGGCGATTTGCGTCTGTCTCGTCGGGTAAGATGGGCGTGGCTGGTTGACAGTTCGGTGGTGGGACGTCATAAACGGACTGGTTTTGTTGGTTGACCCAATGCTGCCGGCCCTCGAAAGATTCGTGACGAGGGTTCCTGGGCTGGGGTCTGACTGGATGTCACCAAGGAGGAGCGTGGAAGCCATGCCTGGGAGCAAGCCTGAAAAGATGTTCGATGTGAGAACGGTGAATTGGTACCTGTCGAAAGAAAAGCTTTCCCGTGCCGAATACGACAAGTTTCTGCGGGGCCTTTCGGATGCTTCGGAAAAGGCCGAGACGGTGACTGCGGAACTTCACCAGGTGGACTTTTTCCGCAGACTCGTCGAATCCGGAAAGGCCCGGCGGCGGGAGGAGCCGGAGGATGACCTATGATATGTGAAGGGGGCGGCTCGAACGTTGAAAGCGCGCAGTCATGATTTCGTGAGGGGTGACGGCATGGGTGACGAACGACATGGGAGTCAGGGGGCGCGAGGGGCGGGGAGACAGCCTTCCTCCGAAGCCCAGCGAGCCTCGAAACAAGCAGCCGAGGAATGTGGAGGACACAACGATTCCGGGGAGCGTTTGCCGGAGATTGATTTCAGTACGTTCGTGCTCTCCCTGTCGTCCTCGGCGCTCATGCATCTCGGGATCACGCCCAATGCAGAAACAGACACCCTGGTCAAGGACCTGCCCATGGCCAAGCAGACCATCGATATTTTGGGAATGCTCCAGGAGAAGACCAGGGGCAACCTGACGAACGAAGAAGACCGACTCCTATCGGAGTTGCTCTACGATCTCCGGCTCAAGTACGTGTCTGTATGTCAGGCTTCCAAACAGTAGGAGATGTGCGGTTGTCTGGAGGAAGCGACAGGGATATCGAGAGCAGGGGGGACCAAGCATCGCGCCAGCGGCAGCAGGGTGAGAGCGTGACCCGATCGTCGGACAGTGCGCTGGATCCGCGGACCATTGGTACGCCTGTTCGGAAAGTACTGCGAGGCTATGCAGTGGTGGGACTGGGCATGTGCGTGGGATTGGTCGCACTGGCTTACACCCACATCGAAGATCAGGCTGCGAGGGCGATTTGTGGGTCCGGTGCCACTGCGAGTCTCCTGGGGGCCGTGGTGGCCCTCAACTTGAGCGACCGAATCCATCGACGCAGACCTCTCCATTTGTTGTGGGCCGCTTCGTTGCTGGTGGCGGTCTCTCTCGGACTGATTGCCGTGAGTGTGATGGCACTCGACCGGGGCATTTGGGGTGCCTGGTCGCCGTTCCTGGGGGCTGCTTTTCTCATGGTCCTGGCCATGGTGACATGGCGGCTCGGTCGCCAGGCGGCGTGAAGAGAAACAGGGCGCCTCGGTCGGCACGGCAAGGCGGCATGGGTTGGACCAGGCCCTCTGCTCGACGGCGCAAGGCGGGCGGGATTGGCGGACGCAGCCTTGGGGGTGACGGACTGTCCTGGATGGATGACACGAAGAATGGGGTGTTCGAGTCGGAGGATGCTTTTTCCAAGGAGATGGATTCATGGTGACCGACATACTCGCTCGATTCGATCGGGAAACGCAGCGTGCCTTGGCCCTGGCCCAACGAAGGGCCAGGGTGCTCGGGCATGGTCGGGTGTTGCCGTTGCACCTTGCCTGGGCCCTGGCCGGCACAGACGACGTTTGCAGCCTCTTCGACCATCTGGGTCGGGATGCGGGCGAGTTCCAGCAGGGATGTCTGGACGCCCTGTCATCGCTGCCCACTGTGGGTGGGGAGGTTCGGCTTGGACGCAACGTCTTGGAATTGCTGCCTCTGGCTGAAGAGGAAGCCCGGGGCAAGGGAGATGACCTGGTGACACCCAGGCATCTGTTTTCCGTGCTCGTGGGCCGATCCGAGCGGGTGGGTGGTGCGCTGGCCCGGATTCTGGCCCGGTTCGGAGTTTCCGGCAGGCGTCTCGATGCGGCAATCGAGGCGAAAGGGGGTTCGGGACAGCCGGTCGAGACCAAGGTTGGAAAGGGGCGAGGTGACGATGAACTAGACCTGGTCGATCCATTGGGACGTTTTGGCATGGATCTCACCGAGTCCGCAGCGTCTGGTCGCCTCGATCCCGTCGTGGGACGGGAAGCCGAACTACGGCGTCTCGTTCGTGTCCTGAGCCGCCGTTCCAAGAACAACCCCGTTCTGGTGGGAGCCGTCGGTGTCGGGAGGCGTTCCATCGTGGCAGGGCTGTGTCACCGAATCGTGTCTGGAATGGTGCCTCGCTCCATCAGGGATCTGCAGGTGGTTCGCATGGATCTTGGCGCTCTCCTGGCGGGGGCCAAGTACCGGGGCGAGTTCGAAGAACGCCTCAGGAGAGTTCTCGAAATTGTCGAAGAGACGGGGGGCAGGACACTTCTTTTCTTCGAGGACATTCATCGAGTGGTGGGGGCCGGGTCTTCATCGGGCGGCGGCATGGATGCAGCGGCGCTTTTGACCCCGGCCCTGGCCAGGGGAAAGGTCCGCTGTATCGGGACCACCACGCCTGAAGAGTATCGAAAGACGCTATCCCAGGATCCGGGGCTCGAACGGTTGTTTCAGCCTATCCAGGTGGAAGAACCAGACGATCTGGAAACACTGGCCATCCTTCGCGGTCTTCGGGCTCGATTCGAGGCGCACCACGGAGTGCGTATCCACGATTCGGCGCTGGAAGCTTCCGTCCATCTCTCGCGACGTTACGTGCAGGGCCGGTACCTTCCCGACAAGGCCGTGGACTTGCTCGACGAGGCCGCCGCCAGGCTCCGTGTGGAACTCGACGACGTGCCGGACGAACTGGCGGAGTTGGACACCACCATCATGAGGGTCCGTCTGCTCGCGCAGACAGCCAGGAAAGACACGGTATCGGCGGATGCCAAGAGTCGTCTCGAAGAACTGGCCGCACAACGCAGCTCCATGGTGGAACAATGGCACAAGGAGGCTGGGCTGATTGCCCGGGCCCAGGAAATCCGGTCGGCCATGGCCGAAAACGAGCGCCTGGCCGATGAACTGTTTTCCGAAGGGGACCAGGAGGCCGCCGACCGGATCACGAACGGCAAAATGGTGGAACTTGCCGCGCAACTCGAAGCGGTGGAAACAGAGCTGTCGGACGAGTCACTGAAGCCCAGGTTGCTGGCGGACCTGGTGGAGGCCTCGGACGTGGCCTCGGTGGTGGCGTCATGGACCGGCATTCCCGTCGACGAGATGCTCGCATCCGAGCGGGAGCGTCTCATGGCCATGGAGGAAGTCCTCGGTCGGAGGGTCAAGGGGCAGGATGAAGCCATCGGCCTGGTCAGTGCCGCGGTGCGCAGGGCCAGGGTGGGGCTCAAGGCGCCTGGCAGGCCCATTGGCTCCTTTTTGTTTCTGGGGCCAACCGGCGTGGGCAAGACGGAACTGGCCAAGGCACTGGCACAGTTTCTGTTCCATGACGAGGATGCCATCGTGCGCCTGGACATGAGCGAATTCATGGAGAAAGCCTCGGTGTCCCGCCTGGTGGGGGCTCCTCCCGGGTATGTCGGATACGAGTCGGGAGGACAGCTCACCGAGTCGGTGCGCCGCAGGCCATACAGCCTCGTTCTTTTCGACGAAGTGGAAAAAGCCCATCCCGATGTCTTCGACATTCTCCTCCAGGTCCTCGACGACGGGCGACTCACAGACAGCTACGGCCGTACCGTGGACATGTCCAACACGGTGATCGTCATGACATCTAACGTGGGAGCCAGGAAGATTCTGGACCATGCAGGCGACCAGGATGCCATCAGGGCCCTGCTTCGGGAAGACCTCCTGTCCTTCTTCAGACCGGAGTTTTTGAATCGGCTCGACGAAGTGGTCATATTCAATCCCCTGAGCAAGGAGATGCTCGCCTCCATCGCCGACCTCATGATCGCAGACGTCCTCTCCCTGCTCCGTGATCGGAGCCTTGCACTCGACCTGGACGAGTCGGTGCGCCAGGCTCTGGTGGAAGCAGGATGGGATCCTGCATTCGGGGCGCGACCCTTGCGCAGAGCGGTCCAAAAACACTTGGTCGGTCCCTTGGCGCTCTTTTTGATTCGGGAAAATCCCCCGGAGGGCACGATGCTCTCCGTGACATGGAAAGATGGCCTCATAGTCACCTCGAAAAAAAATCCGGGATCGGAGGATGAGTCGGCCTCGAAGGAAAAATAGCTGTCTTGTTGGTGTCGTAGGGGGGAGACGAAACGATATCGCTCCGTCAGGGGCGCTCAAAACGATACCAGAATCGGGACAGTGGAGTATGTTTTCGTCCCGTTGCCCAGTTGTCCGCGTTCGTTCCATCCCCAGCACCAGGCAAGACCGTTTCCCGTCAGGGCACAACTGTGCACAGTCCCCAGGGAAATGGCTGTTGTCCCCGTCAAGTGGAGCATCTTTGCGGGCTGGCTCACATCATCCTGCGTTCCGTTTCCGATCTGGCCATACTCGTTTCTTCCCCAGCACCAGGCTGTTCTGTCTTCGATGAGGGCGCAGCCATACGAGGCGCCGGCTGAGATCGAGATGATGCCGCCAGGCAGTCCCTGCACTTGGACTGGCCAGGAACTGGAAGTGGTGGTGCCGTCCCCGAGTTGGCCGGCGTAGTTGTTCCCCAGCACGAGGCCGATCCGTTGGATGTCACGGCGCAGGTGTGCGTGCTGCCTCCGGAAATATCCGTGACCGTGACGCATTTCGAAGTATCCCATTGGCAACCCGGCGAACAGGTCACCTCTCCGTAACCGGCATCGATGTCCTCGCACTTTCCTTCGTCTGAATCGACATCACAGTCTTCGTCGCCCACGACCAGTCCGTCTCCGCATTCGGGCGAGCAGGATGATGGCTCTCCTTCGCATTTCCATCCTGTCTCGATGCCGCAGATCGACGAACAGCCGTCGTTGTCCAGGTTGTTGCCGTCATCACAGTCTTCTCGCTCTTCCATCAGTCCATTGCCGCATCTGATGCCGGTACAGAGAGTCGTGTCGTAGTGACAATCCTCCCCGCAGGACAGGATGCCGACATCCAGGCCGAGATCTTCGCATCGAGCGCCGCCCAAATCAGTGCCGTCACAGGATTCTCCATACTCCTTGATGCCATTTCCACCTTCGGGCTTCAGGGCGCATTGTGAGATATCGAAGGTGCAGTCCGCATTGCAGGAGAGTTGTCCCGCACCCAGTCCCAGGTCGGCGCAGAGGGTCGTCGTCATGGATGGACCGTCACATTCCTCGCCTGCGACGAGCACGCCGTCACCACATTGGGCGGCCGGTGGAAACTCCAAGGCGCAGCCTTGTTGGAGAGTGAAGATGAGCATGCCGCCCAACAAGACCATGGGAAGTGTGCTTCTGTCTGTTCGCAGATGCGACACCAAAGCAACGGATGTTTTGGGATGCCAAGGATGCATGGCTCGGTGGTGTCGTCCTGCCGACATTGGCTCATCGGTTTTGTTGCGTGGGCGCATGGTTGCTATTTCCTTTTGGCGCCCTCATCGTTGTCCATGATTCTCATATGCTTTTCTTTTGCTATTCATGTCGACATGACGGATCAGAGCAACAACAAAAACGTGGAGACCGCTGTGGCTGCAAAGAAGAGCAACGAGAAGAGATGAAACGTGCGGTACTTGTGCTCCTCGTCAATGAGTCGAAGGGCGATGAGATTGGCAAAGGATGCAATGACCAGTCCGTTTCCAGCTACGTTGACCGCGTAGGCAATGACATGAAAATTTGCAGAGTACTTGGCCAGCAGGATTGTGGAGGGAACGTTACTGATGACCTGGGAGAGTAGGGCGCCTGAGACGAACAGGACCATTGCGTTTCCAAGGTCTGGTCTTGCGAGCAGGTCCCGGACGAGCCCGATTCGACAGACCAGTGCCACGTCCAGGAAGACGGCGATGAAGAGAAGGATGAGTCCCCAGTCGCATTTGGTAAAGACCCTCCATCGTGTCGCCAGCACGGCCAGCAGGAGGACCGGCAGGAAAGCAATCGCGTGCCCCATGTCGACGGAGATGACGAAGGCAACCAACAACAGGGTCGAAACGACAAACAAGCGCCGGTCCACCTGTCCCGTGTGGTTGGGATCGATGTGAATTTTTCTCGCCGGAAACGAGAGCATGGTCATCAGGAACAGCCAGCCGGTCATGATGGCGGTGAGGGGGAGCATCGTTCCAACGAAGGCGGGAAAAGAAATGCCCCAATGGTGCCAGAGAAAGATGTTTTGAGGGTTTCCTATCGGGGTCAGCGAGGAACCCACGTTGACGGCAATGGCTTCGAACACCACGAGCCTGGCCCCATGGCGCTGAACGATGCGTTGCAGGGACACGGTGAGCGGCACCACGATGAACAGGGCGACATCGTTGGTCACGAACGTGGAGAGGAATGCGGCGAGAAACACGAGGAACAGGGCCATGGTCCGTTCATTGTGGAGCCTGTGGACCAGGCGGACTGCGAGAACGTGGATCACCACACTTTCCTCGATGCCTGTGGTGAGGAGCAACAGGCCGCTCAGCGTGGCGATGGTCTTCCAGTCGACCATGCTTGGGACCATGCCAAGAGGCTGGCCCGTGGCAGCCATCAAGACGGCGGCGACCGCCAAGAGCAGGATGGTCAGGCGCTGCTTTTTGATCTCCGCGCGAACCTTGTCGATGTCGATATGTGCCAATGGATCGCCTTGTCGATGGTGCGTTCGTCTGGCCCGGCGGCCGACCAACGCCGACATCACTGGGAGACTGATGACCGCCCGGGGAGTATGGCAGAAAAAACCATGAGTTCAACGTGCTGCTGCCTAATGACAATGAGAAATCGGCAGTGATGACAATTAGAAATCCTCACGCAACAGGCCGTTGAGAGACGAGAGAAGGTGGTAAGATCGCGGCATTTTGAGAAAAGGAGCGAGCCGTGGTCGAACACGCCTTGTTCCATCTCAAGCGCGCAGACTGCCAGATCAGCTTCGACAAGCTGCGAAACGAACTGCTCGCCGCACAGTCCAGTGTCGTCGTCGATGTCACCACCAACCAGAAGGACATCGTGCCGTCGAAGACCACCCAACTTCAACGTGAAATCTACAAGGCATTTGGCATGAAGAGAACGGCGGCTCCCTATGTCTGCGAGTAGTTGAAAATCACAATTCTCCTAATCTGAAGTTCCCGATCATGACAAGCAGATTTGTGGTGTAAATAGCGGGGAAGCGGG
>CAZIJS010000202.1:0-8575 GCA_964539505.1 uncultured Myxococcales bacterium | reverse complement strand
CCAGCGTGACGCGGACCAGGCCGGACCCGTGAACTGCATCGGCGGCGTTGAGCACCAAATTCGTGAGAACCTGCTCCATACGACCCGGGTCCGCGTGGACCATGCAGGGACCAGTGGGCCTCTGAGTTTCCAGACGGAGGGTCTCGGGCAAGGTCCTTGCCATGAGTGACGCGACGTCAAAAATCACCTTCCCAATGTCGAGGACCTGTTTGTCGAGCAGGGACTGGCGGCTATAGTCGGTGATCTGGCGGACCAGCTTGGCCGCTCTTCGCCCCTGTTTGGCGATCACCGTCAAATTATCTCGAATCGAGTCGTCGAGCCCGTCCTCCTGCAAAGAAAGCTGGGCATATCCGACGATCCCTGTGAGGAGATTGTTGAAATCGTGGGCAATCCCCGCGGCGAACCGCCCCAGGGCCGCGAGCCTGTCCTGGCTCTCGGCCAAACGGCGGACCCGCTCCCTTTCCGTCACGTCCAAGAGCACTGCCACCAGGCCCTGGCCGGCGCGCCCTGCGTCAAGAATCCTGGCCGTGACCTCGTAGGCACCATTGCCAGCCTTGAAAAACACGGGCCTCGACTCCCTCCTACCCGCCTGTCGAAATCGGCTCAGGGGAGAAACGAGCGGTTTGGGCACCGGCTTGCACACTTCCCAATGCGGATCCATGGCCCGGAGGATTTCCCTGCCGCGGTTGTTCGCACGCAGCACCGACATGTCCCGAGACAGAACCAGGATCCCGGCTGGAGCCAGTTCCAGGACCCCATCGAGAAACTCCGCCTGGGCCGCGGTCTCCTCTTCCAAAAAGAGCCGATCCAGCACCCCGGCAACCTCCAGACCGACAGTCTGGACGTATCCCACGTCCTCGTCCTGCCAACTCCGGACGGACCGGCTCCCCACCAGGAGCAGAAGCGACGATGGCAGGCCATCGCCTCGCCCCCTGACCTTCTCATGCACGGATATCACACTTCGAATGCCGGCAGACACCAAGGTCTGACAAAACTGCGCCAGGGCTCCTCGACTGCGCGATACGTCCAGGCAGTCCGACAGGGCCAGGGTGCCTTGCAGAGCCTCCGGGGGGAGTTGTGCCACGAACCGACTAGGCCAGCCGACGAGCAGGGGGTCGTCTGTCTCCCGATCCACCCGAATGGCCACCATGTCGGCCTGCAGAGCATCTCGAAGCACATCTTCGACATACTCGAGGAACTCTCGCACCGTAGAGGCCCTCACGCCATGATAGAAAATCTCGTTGAGACGCCGGTGCCGCTCCAAGGTGCTTTCGAATTTGCTCATGGCACGAGGAAGCCGCACCGATTCGCCGAATACCACGTGGAGTTCCCTGGCTCGGCCCTGCCCGTCACGCCGGGCCTTGATGGCTGCCCAGACCCAGACAGGTTTTCCATCCTTGCGCCGCACCCGGAACTCGAAAGGGGCCACATCGTCGGCCCCGGCACGGATCCGGCGCAGGAGGTCCTGTCGTTCCTCGGGATCGAAATAAAAATTCGAGACAGGCTGTCCCAGGAGTTCGTCCATGTCACAGCCAACCAGCGAGGCACTCCATTCATTTGCTTCCAGGATGGTTCCATCGATGGAAGTCCTCACGAATCCCAGGGGCATCTCGTGGAAAAAATCTCCATCGAAGGACAAGGCGAACTCCTCCTTAAAGAGGTGACTGTTCACGTTTTCGATTGGTCTTTGGCCGCGCAGGCAATGTTATTTGAAAGGTGGATCCCCTGTCAACCTGGGAACGAACCGAGACCCTTCCTCCCAGGCGCTCTACGGCACGCTTGACGATGGCCAGACCAATCCCCGTGCCCTCCACGGACTCGCCACCCGGGATGCGCTCGAAGACACCAAATATCCGGCTCATTTCCTGCTCAGGAATGCCCCGGCCATTGTCCTCCACCTCCAGGACCACGTTGTGTCCTTCCGCCTGGGCACGCACCTTGACCTCGGGACGGCGCTCCCGGGGGACATATTTGACCGCATTGGACAGAAGATTCGAAAGGACCTGGACCAGCGTCTCGCGGTGCCCCAACACCTCGGGCAGTCCCGTGAGCACTTCTATCTTGGCTTTCCTACCGCTGACGATGTCATTGACCGATGCCATGGCCTCACGCAACACCTCACCGAGGTCCACAGGATGCCGACTGGAAGCAACCCTCGACACCCTGGCAAACTCCAGGAGCCCGACGAGCATGCGATCCATGCGGTGCGCTGCCTTGGCGATCCGGTCCAGGTAGTCGCGACCCGTCTCGTCGATATGCTCACCCTGGTCTTCCAAGACAGCGTCAGCAAATCCTCTCATGGCTCTCAGCGGTGCCCTCAGGTCATGGGAAATCGAGTAGACGAACGCTTGCAAGTCCTCGTTGGCCATGGACAACTGGGCAGACGTCCGCTCCAAGCGTTTATTCGCCTCGATGAGATCTTCGAGCAAAGATTCCATGTCGGCATTGAGCCGCTCGACCTGCTCCACTCTCTTGGCCAGTTCTTCGGTACGTTCCGCCACCTTCTTCTCCAGGCCGGTCGCATATTTCTTGAGTTCCTCGTGCAGCCGAGCCTGCTCCATGGCAATGGCGAGCTGCCCTGCGGCATCAGACGCCAGCTCCAGATGACTCGCGTCGAAGGTTCTGCCCTCGAGCATTCCCAGCCCGAGTGCACCAAGCAACCCCGACGCAGTCACCATGGGCACCAACACGCCCTGGCTGATGCCGCTTTTTGCCAAGGCCGAAAATGCATTGCCAGCAGATATCTTCTTGACAGACTGGATCCAGACCGACTCTCCCTGTTCCAGCCGCGCGACAACATCTTCGGGAATGGGAAACTCCACGCCAACCCCCAAGCCTTCCACATGGAGACCGGCCACGGCCACCACCTCGAAGCGTCGCTCATCTCGCCGATGCAGGGCAGCCATCCTGTCGGTGGGCACCAATTCGGTGAAGCGCACCAACGCCTCTTTGGCCAGAAGCCTGGGAGATCGAGCCTCTAAAATGGCGCGCTGGAACTCGTTCATGGCACCCAGGCGATGGTTTGCCAGGCGCAGGGCGCGTTGCGCCACCTTCCTGCTCGTCACGTCACGCACCATGGCCAACAGGTGCGGCTGTCCATCCAAATCCACCCTGTTGAGGGACACCTCTGCATCGAATTCCCGGCCGTCGAGCCTCTTGTGACGCCATTCGAAACGCTGCGGTCGATCGTGTGCCCCGGTGATCTTTTCCTTGGCTTTCTCTGACGACGGCCGTCCGTCGGGCTGCGTTTCAGGCGACAGGACATAGGGGAATTGTCCGATGAGGTGCTCCCTCGTCGTGCCGAAAATCTCTCCAGCCCGAGGATTGGCATCCACAAAACGGTCCCCGACCATCAAGAAAATCCCGTCGGCCGCGGACTCGAACAGGGTCCGGTACTTTGCCTCGCTCCGCCTCAAGTCGGCCTCTGCAGATTCCCTGCGCTGCACCTCCCTCAAGAGCCTGGACCGAACGTCGTGTTCCTCCATGGCCAGGGCCATGAGCTTGGTGGCCGCAACGAGCACGTCCAGGTCATCGTCGGACAGGGATTTTCTCGAAGCAAACCCGAGGACCACGACCCCGTTGAGACGCTGGTGATAGACGAGAGGGAGCACCACCTCACAATGCACGCCGAGGGACGACAACATGTCGCGCAGTTCCGGAGCCATGCGGTCGTCGTGATCCACATCATCCGAAATCATCAGCTTGCCGGCCAGGGCGGCCTTGTCCGCCCGGCTGCCCTCGGGAGGGCTCGCACTGAGCATGGACAGAAGTTCCTGGGGCGTGCCAAAGGAATCCACCACCTCCACGGTCCTGCCCTGCTTGATGCCGATCCCTCCGAGCCTGGGACTGGAGATCTCGCGAAGGGCACGCAGTGTTGTCTGGGCGAGTGCCCTCCTGGTGTCGAGTCCTTGAAGGTTGGCGGCCAGTTGCATCAAGAAGCGAATTCGAGAGCGCATCCCCACTCAGCCTCGTTTTCCATCGAACCGCCCTCAATCGAGCACGGCGTCTGTCGAGTCCCCAAAACTTCCTGCGTTTGCCAATACTGCGTTTTTTTCCCTTTGTAGGGTTTTTCAATGTAACAAAGAATGTCTCTTGGAGGAACCAGAAAATGACGGGCAAAGCACCCAGGAAAGCCACGAACGAGGAAAAAACACGGACGAGGGAGAAGTCAGAAACAAGAAGGAAACAAGACGGGAAAACGGCAGAGCGGAATTCGATATTCTCAGTGATGGTGGTGTTCGGACTCTTCGCAGCCTCCATCGGGATTCAGATTCCGGCTCCAATACTGCTCCACGGCGGCACGAACCGATCCGGTGGCGCCGGTCCCGATTTGAATCCCGTATTGTTTGAAGAGTTCCACTGCACGAGGCCCCATGCCACCGGAAATGATCACGTGGGCCCCCAGTTCCTTGACGAAGGCTGGGACCTGCCCAGGCTCGTGACTGGCGGCAAACGGATTTTCCACCACTTTGTGCCCCACGATCTTGCCACCCTGGGTCTCCACGAGCGTGTAGTGAGTGCATCGCCCAAAATGCCCTGAAACCTTGGCATCCAGCCCAGACGTACCATCCGTGGCCACTGCCACGTACTGGATTTCGTTGCTCGATGCATTCTTCGTTTCCGGGTCGTTCGCCTCCGCTTTCTGGGCAGCCGTTTCAGAAGAAGTTTCCGCACCCACGTCCTTCTGCTCTGTCTTCTTTTCGGATGTCACATCTTTGGGTCCCTTCCAACCCGATGCGAGCTTGGTCGCCACCGCCATGAGTGCTTCGGCAGCCTTGTCTTCGGGGTGAGCGATGACCACGGGTTTGCCGCTGTCACCGGCCTCCACAACGGCCTGGGTCAAGGGCACCCTGCCCAGGAACGCGACGCTCATCTCCCCGGCGGCTTTCTCACCCCCACCAACCTTGAAAAGGTCCACTGTCTCGCCGCAATGCGGACAGACGAAACCAGCCATGTTCTCCACGACGCCAAGGACCGGCATGTTGAGTTGCTTGACGAAATTGATGGACTTGCGACTATCGAGAAGTGCCACGTCCTGGGGCGTGGTCACGATCACGACCCCATCGGCGTCTGGGATGAGCTGGGCCACGGACAGGGGTTCGTCACCGGTTCCAGGAGGGCAGTCTACCACGAGCACGTCGGCGTGAGACCAGTCGCCCTCGCCCAGGAACTGCTGGATCGCCCCGGCCTTCCTGGGCCCACGCCAAATAATGGGCGTGTCGCGATCCTTCATGAATGCCGAGATGGAAAGCACCGACACCTTGGAAGTGGCGAAGACAGGAACGAGTTTGCCATCTTCCGCCGCAGCAGGAATCCCTTCGACGCCCGCCATGAGCGCGGCATTGGGGCCGTGGAGATCGGCATCCAGGATTCCTACGTGGTACCCTTCTTCGGCCAGGGCGAACGCCAGGTTCACGGCGACTGTGGTCTTGCCCACTCCTCCCTTGCCACTCATGACGAGAATCTTGTGGGGCACCGAGGCAGCCACTTTCTGCGCCTCTTTTTGCATCAATTTGAATTCCATGTGTTTCGACATCACCCGACTCCTTGCGAACCTGCAACAACAGCTCCATGGCCGATCCTCCGACCTCCAAACCCGGGATCGGAAAAGCACTGAGAGCTGTTTTTCGATGTTTCGCAAGGGCTTTAGCACCACCTAACGGGGTCGTCCAGTGAAAATCGCCCACCCCTGCCCAGTGAGTCCGAAGAATTCTTTGACATCGCCTGTCGCCATGCAAAAACTCGTGTGCAACGAAAATCGGAAACCACAGCACATCGCATCCATAAGGAAATCATGGCATGCCCCGATTCTCATCTCGAAGCCGAAGAGACGGCCGGGTCCGATATAAAAAACCTTGGACACGATGGTTCGTCAACTTCATCCTGCTCACCGCATTGGCCGCCGGTGCCCTCGCAGCAATGGCATACATCCCCCCTTACTGGCGATCCTGGAAAGCGCAAAGCGCAGTCAAAGACGTGGCGTCCCAAACCTACTCGAGACGATCCCGAAAAGACAGTTGGAACCAGGTGCTCGGAGACATCCGCTCACGAATCAGAAAAAAAATGACCGGGATTGTCGGAACGGACCAGGCCGCCGCCTCTCTCCGTGTCAACGTTTCCAAGGACGACGATTCGAGCTGGATTCGAATCCATGTCACCTGGGACGACCTGGCCGAGTTTCCTTTGATCCACGAAAAACGGATCCTCCATTTTTCCATCCAGGCCAAAGCCGCGACAAAATAGGCACGTCCCGCCATTCAGGTCCCGTGGGTCATTCCGGAAATTCGGGTCCACCCGTTTGGAGCGTCAGGGGAGCTCCGTCGGCCTGCACCCGAGACTCAGGGGTGAGCAGCCGCACCCTGCCCTTGGCCACCAGGCGCCCCCTGTCGTCTCGCACCACTCCTTCCCAGACCTGCGAATTGCGTCCCTGCACCAGGGGCACGGCCTCACAGACGAGACGCCCACTGCGCACGGCCTTCAGAAAAGATGTACTGTTTTCCAACCCCACTGCGCTGCGCCCCCGTTCCAGTACAGAGATGGCTGCCCCGGTGCTGCACACCGTCTCGATCATGGCCGCATACACCCCGCCGTGAACCAGGCCGTAGGGCTGTTTGTGTGACTCATCCACAGTCAATTCAGCCCGGAATTTCTCCGGACCGGCCGCTGTGAAACGCAACCCGAGCCTCTTGTCGAACCCGGAAAGGTTCGCATTCAGAATCGCCACCAACTCTTTGGGCGACGGACCTGGGGCCTTGGCCCCTGCCTCCCGGCCTGCTCGATCGTCTGCGCCGGTATGGGTTTCGTCTTGGGTCATCGATACATCTCCTCATTGTTTTCGAAACGTTGCTTCACTTTCCATTCCAACATACATACAGTCCTGACAGGGAGGCAATCCATGGAATTACAGTATCATGTCGGAAAGTCGGGTCGGGTCAAGTCCAAGGCTCGATACCGTTTCGGTAAACGCCCGTCATGAGCATCTTCCTCTGCGGTGCGATTCGGTGCATTCCCCGAGAGGGTTCTTGCATCCTGACCAGTAGAATGGATAATTGCTCGAAAGCTATGCTATCGTCGGCCCAGGTCGAATTTTTCCGAAAACACGAGGCAGGCAGTGCGGCAGGCCCTGAGCAAACCAATCGAATTCGGAAAGTATCTCCTGGTGGAGCGCCTGGCCAGAGGAGGTATGGCAGAAATCTTCAAGGCCCAGAGCTCGGGCCCCCACGGGTTTCGGAAAACCGTGGTAGTCAAGCGTATTCGCCCTGAACGGGCAGGCGACCCCCAGTTTATCGACATGTTCATCCGGGAAGCCAACGTCATGGTGCGCCTCAACCACCCGAAAATCGTCCAGGTGCTCGATTTCGGAGAGGTGGACGGCCGCTATTTCCTGGTCATGGAATACGTGCGTGGCACAGACACAGGTCGCTTACTCCAGTCCTGTGCGCGGTCCAACATCCGCCTTCCCGTCCCCCTCGCCGCCCACATTGCCATCGACGTGCTCGATGCATTGGAATACGCACACAACCTCCAGGGCGCAGACGGCAGGCCCCTGGGCATCGTGCACCGCGACATTTCTCCCTCGAATGTGTTTGTCTCCCGCCTTGGGGAAGTCAAGCTCGCAGACTTCGGTCTGGCCACCCTCACAGGAGGCGACGATCCCGCCGAAACAGGCATCATCCGGGGCAAGTATGGGTACCTGGCCCCCGAAGTCGTGCTCAAGAAGCGCTACGATCGCAGGGCCGATATCTTTGCCGCGGGCATCGTGCTGGCAGAGCTACTCATGTCTGCGAGGCTCTTCTATGCAAAGACATACCTTGATGTCCTCATCCAGATTCGCGATGCCAGGCTGGACCGGTTGGACCGGTACGGAAAACACATCCCCCCTGACTTGCGAAAAATTCTGGAACGGGCCCTCACCAAGGACCCGGCGATGCGCTACCAAAGCGCCGCTGCCTTTCGCGACGCCCTGCAACAGTATCTCTTCCAGACGAACCAGATCCTGCCCACCTCGACGCTGCGCCGCTTCGTGCAAAAAATTTTCAAACAGACGGGCCAAAGGCTGCCCACCATCGACAGTCTGGACAGGTCCACCGGAGGCTTCGACCCCCTCCCCCCGCCGCCGTCATCATCGAAGCTTGCCGGCGTGGTCGAAGAACTGCGTGCCGACGGCAGCACGAGTTCCGGACTCCCTGCAGTGGACTTCGCGGCCGTCGAAGCAGCCGACGGAAACGTGTCGAGCGCACAGCGCAAGAGCCTGCCTCCCAGCACCTGGTCGGGAAGATTGGAGCGAACGGGACTGGCAGCAGTTTTGTTTCGGCTCGCCACGGCCAAGAAGACGGGGCTTGTCGTGCTCCAACGCAAAAATGCCGTCAAGGAAATCTATCTCGTGGAAGGGGATCCGGAATTCGTCGTCTCGAACATTCCCGAAGAACTCTTCGGCCAGTATCTCCTGCGCCAAGGGGTGTTGAGTCGCGAAGAACTCGGCCTGGCCATCGAGGCCATGCCGCGATACGGCGGCAAACTGGGAGAGACGCTGGTGGCGTTGGGACTGCTGCGCCCCATGCAGATGCTGCGACTG
>CAZIJS010000201.1:0-8636 GCA_964539505.1 uncultured Myxococcales bacterium | reverse complement strand
CCGGTCGAGCTTCTCCAACGTCCTGGCGATCCTGGTCCCGGTGTCTTCCACGGTCCCCTTGCCCGACCGTATCAAATCCTTGACATCCGTGGATGCAACCTTGAGCCGATCGGTGATGACTCGGATGTTACGAATGGTTCGGATCACGTCGGGTGGGATCGGACCAGTGATGGTCTTGACGTCTCCTGCGATGGAGTCCGCCTTGACGATGATGCGGTGCAGGGCGTCGGCGTTCTTGTCGATGGCATTGTTCGTGGCGGTGATGGTCCTGGAAAGGGGGCCGCGCACGATTTTGCGCAAATCCTTGACCAACCCTTCCAATTCGGGCCCGAGCCCGGCAGCCCGGCGCATCAACTGGTCCATGGTGGTCGCTTCCTGCACGCACTGGACCCGGTCACCGTCATGGAGCCTGCGGTTGTGGATGGGCGGCCCCTTGGGATCTTTGGGATTGGGCGATTGAGGCGTGCCCGGATCGATTTCCAGGTAGAACTCGCCCATGAGCGAGGCCGTCTTTTTGAGCACACAACCGTTGGAATAAACCACCATCCCCTTTTTGAGGAAAATCGAAATTTCCGCCTCGTTGCCCACGAGCCGCATCCCGGTGATCTGGCCCACCCTCAGACCAGCCGTCAAGACCCGGGATTTTTTCACCAGGCCGGTGGCATCCTTGAAACGCACCTTGAGCGTGTAGCCGGAACCGGCCCCCACACCCTCGTGTACTTTCTTGAAGGCCCAATATCCCAGGATCGCCACGACGAGCACCACCACCCCCACCTTGGCCCCGGCCTTCCACTCGTTCATTGCACCCCTCCCGCCACGGCAGTCCGCAGCCCAGAGGTGTCGAGAAACCGGCGCAGTTGAGGATGGTCCGATGCGAGCACTTGCGATGCAGTCCCGCTGACCACGATCTGACCCTCGTGCAGCATGGAAATCCTGTCTCCAATCCGAAATGTGGATGCCATGTCGTGGCTGATGACCACCGAGGTTACTCCGAAGCGACGCGCAGTGTCCAGGATCATATCATCGACGTTTTTTGTCGCCACGGGATCGAGACCAGTGGTGGGCTCGTCGTAGAGCAGGATTTCCGGTCGCAAAATGAGGGCCCGCGCCAGTCCCACCCGTTTTCTCATCCCCCCGGACAGCTCCGAGGGATACTTCTTCTCGATCCCGGAAAGGCCCAGGGCTTCGAGCTGCTCTCGAACCAGCCGGCGGATCTCGTTTTTCGGCGTCTTGGTGTGTTCCACGAGAGGAAAGGCCACGTTCTCTTCGACGGTGAACGAATCGAAGAGAGCGGCATACTGGAAAAGCATGCCGAATTTCCTGCGCAACTCGTTGAGCTGGTAGTCCCCGAGGGGCACGATATCAACCCCGTCCACGACGATACTGCCTGCGTCGGGCTTGATGAGCCCGATGATGTGCTTCAAAAGCACAGACTTTCCCTGCCCGGACCCGCCGATGACGATGTTGATCTTGTGGCGCTCGATATCCAGGTTGACACCCCGGAGCACCTCGTGGGTCCCGAATCGTTTCTCGACCCCCAGCAATCGGATCTGGACGGGATCGAGTCGGGCCACATTGAGATTGTCTGTGGTGTTGTCGGGCACTGGCATCACATATCTATGGTAAAAAGCATGTCCGTCAAAAAGTAGTCCAAGACCAGAATCAAGACACTCGACTGGACCACCGCCCTGGTGGTGGCCAGCCCCACCCCCTTTGCTCCACCCTTGGCATAGAACCCCTGGTAGCACCCAATGGCACTCAAGACGAAACCGAACACGCCGCCCTTGATGAGCCCTTGCACCAGGTCCTCGGCATCCACGTACCAGCGGGTGTTGGCCACGAAATACCCTTCGTCTACATGCATGATCCCCACGGCCACGAAATAAGCACCCACCACTCCCACGAGGATAAAGACCATGGTCAGGATGGGAACCATGATTGTGGACGCGACGATTCTGGGAGTGACCAGGTACTGCACGGGATTGACCGCCAGGGTATGGAGCGCGTCGATTTGCTCTGTAATCCGCATGGACCCAAGCTCCGTGGCCATGGCGGAACCAGCCCTGGCCGCCACCATGATGGCGGCCAGCACAGGGGCCAGCTCGCGGCTCAGGGCCAGGGTCACCGTGGAACCGATGAACGATTCGGCCTTGAACATCCGGAAGGCCGAGACGGTTTGAAGGCTGAAAGCCGCTCCCACGAACAGCCCTACGAGCAGGATCACGGGCACAGAGTCCACCCCGATGAATTCCATGGCTTGAAGAATCTGTCGCCAGCGAAACGGTCTTCGAAAAAGCCAGAACATGGCCCGTGCCGCCAGAATCACCGTGTTCCCAATCTCGGTGAGCACCACCAAGACCGGCCTGGCCCCCAACGCGGCCATGCGCTCCATGCGTCCGGGTTTGGACGTACGGGGATCGGCCCGATCACTTTTCGCCACAGAAGACATGCTTGCAAAAACCCTGCTTTCCTGGAAGTTTTTGGTTACCAACCAGGAGGAAACATGTCAATCACCGCCCCGGCCGGAGCCTCGACAAAAAAATCACCCAGACCGTCTAGAACCGCTGCACATCCAATCTCGCGACCACAGGGCCATCCAGCCTGCCCAAAGTCTGCCTCTCCATCGGCCTTGGGGATCATGGTCCTGGCGCTGGCGGCATGGACCATCCCGGCCCTCACTGGATGCCGAAAGGGGTTGGCAGACTGGGAAGAATCCTCCGGGGCCTATCGTCTCGGCATCTCACCGGCCCCTGCCGGGATCAGCCTGGGAGACGAAACCGGCAGGATACTCACGACGGCCAAGACGATCCGGTTCGGACGGGTCACATCCTGGAAGGCAGGGACGAACTACGATCCTTATTTGATGGTGGACGACGCCATCAACGGGCCCCACGAACCCGAAGACTTCCAATGGATCACGGTGCGTTCCATTTCGTCGCGGACAAGCGTGGAAGGTGGTTCCATCTACCGCATGGAACTCAGTGACGGCTCTCAGGCCGACCTCACGGTGCAACCACTGCCCGACGCCGGGTTCTGCATGACCTTCGTGACACCGGACCAGACAGAACAGGACGGACAGCCCTCCTGGATCTACACCAGCATCGACTTCGACGCACCTGACGGCGAGCAGTACTACGGCCTGGGAGGCGTCTTTGGAAGTCTCGCCCACCGGGGCCACACCGTTGCCATGCAAATGGAGCTTTCCGACGCGGAAAACCGCTGCAACGAAGCCCACGTCCGCATTCCATTCCTGGTGAGTTCCGGAGGCTGGGCCTTGTTTCTCGACACCATGAGACCCGGGTACCTGGACGTGGCCGACAGCGATCCAAGCCGCATCAGGGTGGTGTTTGCAGACAGAAATCTCCGACTCTGTCTCTTGGCGGCTCCCGATCCCCTCGACCTCACTGCAAGGTATCACGCCATCACCGCACCGCCCGCCCTTCCCCCGATCTGGAGTTTCGCCCCCATCCAATGGCGCAACGAGGTGGACGGGCAAGAGATGGTGATGCAAGACGCCACTGATATCCGAAGACTGCACCTTCCCACTGGGGCCATCTGGATCGATCGCCCCTACCAGTCCGACTACAACACCATGGACTTCGATCACCACAGGTTTACCGACGCCCAGGACATGGTGGCAAGCCTCCATGAATGGGGATTCAAAGTTGCCGGATGGAACAGCCCCTACCTTTCAGAAACGGATCCCGACCACGCCATGGCCGAATCCAACGGCTTCTTCGTCCAAGCCGGCCCTGGTTCGCCGAGGTTCCGACGGTTCGGTGACTTGCTCGACCTCACCAATCCGCAGGCCATGACCTTCTGGCAGGACCGGGTCCGTGACGGCATCGCCAGGGGCATCGAAGGATTCAAGCTCGACTACGCCGCGGATATCCAACTCGGAATCAGCTATGCCAGGTTCACGTACTCGTTTTTCGACGGCGAAGACGAGCGCACCATGAACCGGCACTATGCGACCTTCTATCACCGGGCCTATTCCGAACCCCTCGGCTACCATGATTTCTTCATCCTGGCCCGGGCGGGCACCATCGGCGGCCAGGAGTACGCATCTGTGCTCTGGCCGGGAGACCTGGACTCGAACTTCTACGACTGGCGTCACACCGACGACCAGGGCACGATTCACGTGGGCGGCCTGCCCGTGGCGGTTCGCCTGGGAATCAGTCTCTCGGTCAGTGGCTTTCCTTTCTTTGCCTCGGACACCGGGGGATACAAACACGGCCGGCCCAGTTCCGAGGTCCTCGTGCGCTGGGCGGAGTATTCGGCACTCATGCCGATCATGCAATACGGCGGCGGTGGAGCGAACCACAACCCATGGGACTTTACCGACTACGGGGACAGTCACTACGACGAAGAGACGCTGCAAGACTTTACCAAGTACGCCAGGCTCCACATCCGGCTCTTCCCCTATTTCTATAGCCTGGCCCTGGCGGCCACTGCCTACGGCAAACCGGTGATCCGTCCCTTCGGCCTGTCCTATCCCACAGACGGCAGACACCCAGACGACGTCTTTCTGGTGGGGGACGATCTCCTGGTGGCTCCTGTAGTCCGGGGTGGAACCAGCCGGACAGTCCCGATTCCCGAGGGAGAATGGATCGACTGGTGGGACGGCTCCCTGGTCACCGGTCCGCGGGACCTCACCGTGGCAGCCCCCCTGGGCCATCTTCCCCTCTACATCCGTCGTCCGGCCATCGTGCCCATGATCCGACCCACGGTAGAGACCCTCACGGAAACCACCGAAGAGGGCATCGACTCTTTTTGGGGATCCAGGCCCAGGGTGTGGGGAAAGATCGTTCCGGCTCCAAACTCTTCCCAGGACTTCTACCTCCATGACGGGTCGCGGCTGGAATGCGACCAGGATGCCGCAGGAAAGGTGACGGTGACACTCTCCCCCGGTGTCATCTACTCTGGACTGAGGATCACGATTTATGCCCCCCTCGTCTCGACGATCCAACTCGATGGAGAGCCCATGGACGAGGCCGCATCAGAGCATGATTTGGGCACCTGCGCAGCCTGCTTTCTGCGCGAGGGCCCCTGGGTCGAGGTATCTGTCCTCGACGGCGACCAAGAGCACCTGGTGGTCACGCTTTCGGCACCCTCCCCGTAAGACCTGGCACCCGTCGACGGCCTGACACCGGCCCGATGGCACCAACCCCCGCCCAACGCTCCTCACGCCGAAAAGAGAGTCCTCAAAAACGCATGAGTTCCGGCTTGAGCCGGGCGAGAACGTCCTTGCGCCGGGAGGCCAGGTTGTGTTGCTCCCCGGGATCCTTTTCCATGTCGTAGAGTTCGAACACGTTGTCCGTGATGCGGTAGATGAGCTTCCAGCGCCCTTTCATGATGGCCACCATGCGTTCCTTCCAAGCCGGGTACGGCAGGGCCTCGCTTCGGATGGTCCGCTCGGGAAGCTTCTTGCCGAAGAAATAAGGAACCAGGCTCGACCCCATGAACGACTTGGGAATGGGCCTGCGCAGCATATCCACCAAGGTGGGAGCGATATCGAGAAGCATGACCCGGTCCTCGACCACCCGCGGCGCGACCCCAGGCACGTGGAACAACAGCGGAACGTGGAGCAGTTCGTTGTAGAGGGTCTGGCCATGGAAGTACATGCGCTTGCCCTTCATCCGATGCGTCCCGAATGCCTCTCCGTGATCCGCCCAGAGCACCACCGCCGTGTTCTTGCTCAATCCCAACTCGTCGAGTGCGGCAAGAAGGCGCCCCACATACTTATCGGCAAACTTGATCTCGTAGTCATACTTTTGTTTCAGCCCGGCGATCCCCCGCAAGGTGATGGGAAACTCGGGATGTTTCATGTAGCGACTGTGCGGATCGGGATAATGCACCCAGAGAGCAAAGGGCTTTCCTGCCTTCGAAAGTTCCTTGAGCCGGGCAATGGCCCGCAGGGTCACGTCTGGGGCCGCGATGTCCGTATTGGTCTGCTTGATCGTCAGCTCGGGCTTGTTGCCCCAATCGCCGGGTGCAAAGCCCTGCTGGAGATTGCGCTTGGGATCGAAATAGAAATGTCTCAAGACCGCCACGTTCCGGTACCCCGCATCCGCCAGGGCCTCGAATACCATGTAATTGTCATCCTTGAGGGGCGAATAGGATCCATTGGGTTTGACCCAGGAAACCCGGGAAGGATACCGAGAGGTCAAGAAGGACCCAAACGAATGCGGCGTCCGATTGCCCTGGGAAAAGGCATGCCTGAAGAACACCGACCGACTCACGAGCTTGTCGAGGTTGGGCGTGAGGTTCCGACGATACTTTTCCAACCCCAGGCGATCTTCACGGAGCGTGTCGACGATAATGAAAAGGAAGTTTCCCTTGAAACGAAAGCTTTTCATCGGGTCCTTGCGGGCCAGACGGGCCCTGTCCACGCGCACCGGCCTTTCGGGCGGCTTTGCGTCCCCAGCCAGACAATCCTGGTCGATCCCGTCTCCAGGAATATCCCGGGCGCCTGGGTGAATCGCTGGATTCGAATCGTCGCAATCTCCTCCGCCGAACGACCCGGCATAGCCGTCGCCGTCCCGATCCGTGAACCGGCGGCCCAGGGCAAGAGCCATGCCACCGGCCCAGGACCGATCCATGAGCGTCTTTCGCGCCTTTTCAGACCGATTCAGCGCCGAGGCTGCATGAACCCAGCATCCCGCCATGACGAGCAACGCACCTGCGGCAACCAACCAGCCCTTGCGTCCCGCCCCCCGCTCATTCCGACCGAGCAGCCACATGGATGCAGCCAACGTCCCCGCCACCACCAAGAGCAGGGCAAACGGCGCCCAGAGATTGAGGATTCTCCAATCCGCCCGGGTGATCACGAATGCAGCCAGTCCCGTGCCCCCCACGAGCACCACCACCAGAGTCCAGAGAGCCTTGCGGCGCAAAGGCATCCATTGGATAAGACGCGTCAGGCCGGACCATGCCGGAACCGCCACCACCAGGGCGAAGCTGAGCGCCACCACCGACACTCCGCCAAGAAACAGTGCAGCGAGATATTGATTCTGAAAATGTGAACTCACCGACTCGTGGACCCATGCCACCATGCCTCCCATGATCAGGAGACCAACGCCCAAAGCCAACTCCCCTGCGGCCAAGGCTGCGTCTCCCGCCCCGCCCCGGGCCGATGCCTCACGCACCCTCTTCCACCAGTCCCATCCCAGGAGGTCTCCCATCCCGGCGAAAAACAGCCCTCCAAACAACCCCAGGCCCAAACCCAAGGTGAGGTAGAAGGCAAGCAACGCCGTGGCCAGAGGCAGCCCCCCCCCTCCAGCAACAGAATGGGCCATGTCCAGAATCCAGACCAGGAGCCCGGACATCGTCCCTCCCAGCATGGCAGACGACACGATCGGGCCGAACCCGGACCCACCGAATGCCTTCCCATCCACTCGCCCTTCCTCACTGTCCTTCCTTCGTTCCTCAACCGCCTTGGAATCTTCT
Organism: uncultured Myxococcales bacterium; assembly: GCA_964539505.1. Lineage (GTDB taxonomy): Bacteria > Myxococcota_A > Polyangia > HGW-17 > SLPX01 > CAZIJS01. The sequence goes on along the minus strand of CAZIJS010000201.1, from coordinate 1,187 downwards.
CTCTGCGCCATGTGTCACTCCAAACCCTCGCTGTCGAATCACCGGGCCAACAAACAGGTCTCATCCGCCTCATAGAGACGAATTTCCAGATGACCTGGGTATTGGCTCATCACGACCCAAAATGCAAGGTGCCCGCCCCCAGACAGATCCTCGACACAACATCCTGGCAACGATAGCTTGCACCCCACCCTCAGCGCGATGTCATGGAAGCGAAGACCCGGCGGGTCTTTGCGAAGGGGGCGTCGCAGCCGCGCTGCCCGAGTCCGCGAGGGCTCAAGCGGTTCGGTCGAGGCGAGGTGGACAGCAGCCGGCCAAAGGCCGGGTCTGCTCTCGCGGAGACCTAACCCGGAGCAGCGCCCGGTGGGGCGGCGCCTGTCGTCACCTCACGCGCCTATACGTGCGGAAACTCGGCGTCCTTGTGCACGTCTCGCTGCTCACCGAGTCGTCACCTCACGCGCCTATACCTGCGGAAACGGCGGGGGAAGCGGCATTGCAGTCAACCCACGAACAAGCCCGGATTGCGTTGCTGCCTGCCCTCCCCATGCGTGGCGTTTCCTGTGGAACCGGGAAATAGACCTGTTCATTTCCAGCCTCCTCGATTTGGATGCGCAAGTCGGCGGCCGGGCCGTATGCCGGCCTGTCTCGCATCACATCCTCCTTGTGGAATCGAGGAAGGAAAACGGACTGGTTCTTCTGGAATATATGCTCAGGGACTCGGTCAGAAGCCCATGGAGCTATTCACATGCAAGGGAATAGCTCCAGCAACAGGCTGCGCAATCATTCGGATTGAGATGATAGGACACCCAACAGGGATCGACTCCGTCGGGGCAAAGACTATCGGATCGACAAACCTGGGAGACATAGACGCCGTCGCTGGCGCGGCGGACACAACGCCAGGTGCCCTGGGCCTCTGAGCACGGATCCCCGTGCGATCCCGTCCCGTAGTACTGCCCATCAGGACCACAGTCCTGGGGACAATCCCGGCAGGTTTCACTGGCCGCGCAGGTGCCGTCTCCACACTGGGCGCTCTGGATGCAGTCTCCCGAGCTGTTGCAGGAGTATCCTGCATTGCAGGAATAATACCCTTCGCAGCCCCCATAATTGCAGTCGTTTCCGCAGGTCTCCCGCCCGCAGTCGTTGCAGTCCCGATGATTGCCTGGGGAGCAGACTCCCTGGTCCACGCAGGT
>CAZIJS010000200.1:0-8643 GCA_964539505.1 uncultured Myxococcales bacterium | reverse complement strand
CATCGAACCGATTCCTGTTGCGGGGTACGGCTATCTTTCCACCAGCCCCGAATTCCAACTCAAGCGGCTCCTGGTGGGGGGGATGGAACGAATCTATTCCATCGGCCCGGCTTTCAGGTCGGGGGAGAGAGGGCCTGCTCACGATATCGAATTCACCATGGCCGAGTGGTACGCCGTGGGGATTGGATACCGACGGCTTGCCGAGGAAACGGCCGAAGTTCTGGCCCAGGTGGCCCAAGAAGTGCTGGGCACGACCCTTGTGCCGAGTCGCCATGGGATAGTGGATTTGCGGCCACCTTGGGATTGGGTCACGGTGCGGCAGGCTTTTGTGCGACATGCCGGCATGGACGTTTCGGACGACGTCGATGCCTTCGCTGCGGCCGCCCGGGCGGTCGGGGTGCTCTTGCCCGACGACGCGACCTGGGACGAGGTGTTCTTCCGGGTATTCGTCGAGCGGGTGGAACCCTTCCTTGGACAAAATAGGCCTACTTTGTTGGCGGATTGGCCGGTGGCCCTGGCAGCCTTGTCCAGGATACGCCATTCCACAGATTCGAAGACAGATTCGAAGAACTCTGCGGTGGCAGAGCGGTTCGAAGTCTACGCCGGTGGGTTGGAACTCGCGAACGCCTTCGGTGAACTGACCGATCCGGCCGAGCAGCGTCGGCGCTTCGAGGCGGACAACCTGGCCCGGTCTTCCTCTGGTGCCCCGCGTATCGAGCCGGATGAACGTTTCCTGGCGGCCCTGGAAGAAGGGATGCCCGAGGCCAGTGGCATTGCCATGGGGGTGGATCGTCTCTCCATGCTCCTTACCGGCGCCAGGACCATTCGGGAGGTGACGACGTTCACCTCCGAGGAATTGTGAGTGGAGTGATTGGCAAAGATGACAGGCCGGGCGCGCTCAGTTCCGCTGACGCAGGCCAAGTGGAAGCATTGTCCCATCTCATCGGTCACCGGTTCCGCAGGCCGGAGTTGGCGCTGGCTGCCATGACACATTCGAGCTTCGCCCACGAGCAGCGCCGCAAGGGCCGATCGGTGGGGCCCGACAATGAGAGACTCGAATTCCTTGGTGATGCGGTGTTGGGGCTCGTCATGGCGGAGATTCTCATGGCAGACCATCCCGAGGCCCCGGAAGGAAGGTTGTCGCGCGCAAGGTCGGTGCTCGTTTCCGAGAAGTCTCTTGCCCGTGTGGCGCGCAGATTGGGACTCGGGGACCATCTCAGGTTGGGGCGCGGTGAGACGCAGGGTGGGGGACGTACGAAAGCCTCGATCTTGGCAGATGCCCTCGAAGCGCTCATCGCGGCGGTGTATCTCGATGCAGGTCTCGCGGTAGCCAGGAGTTTCGTGGAAACAGTTTTTCGGGACGAATTGCAGGAGTTTTCAGGAGGCTTGCCAGGGGCGGATGCCAAGAGCCGCGTCCAGGAAATTTTCCAAGGTGCGCACCTGCGTCCTCCGACCTATCGTCTCGCGGCCCGACAGGGACCCGACCATGCGGCCAGGTTCGAGGTGGCCCTCATGGTTGGTGAGCGAACGTTGGCCCTGGGATCGGGAGGGAGCAAGAAGCAGGCGGAAAAGGACGCGGCGGCGAGGTTGCTCGCCCTCCTGGATTCAGGTGATGTGGCCATGGAGGACCTGGTGGGGGCAGAGTCTTCCGGAGAAGGGACCGACAGTTCGGGGACACCGGAGGCGGACTGATGCGCGGTCATGCCAAGCGCGGTCTCCTGGTCTGGGGAGTGGTTTTGCTCTGTTCGGGCCTTGGAGTGTTCGCCTATGGACAAATTTCCTTGCTCAAAAGGTCGAAACAGACAGCCATCCATAAGAGGACTGTTCCTTGCCAGCCGCCGGCATCTGTCCCGGCCGGGCATTCTGTGACTCGTTCTGCCCCGCATCTCGATACTGATCCGGGGCATCACACGATGTCGGGCCGTTCTTCATTGGATGATACAAGGCTGCATGGTGCCCCTCCCCACGGGGCTGTCTCACCTGGACGAAGTGTCGGAGGTTTGGATGCCGACGCGAGGAATCGTGTGCATCCTCGGGCCAGGTCGGGTCTGGCGCGGCACCACCATTCCCGTCGGATCGTGATGCCATCCAAGAAGGTGTATTTGTCGCGGAGTTTCAAGGCTTGGCTGCGGCGTCAGGCCAAACGTGGGTTGCCACGGGGGTGGTTGTACGTTATCACAGGATATGCGACGGAACGTTCCAGCCGAGGCAAGAATCTTCGGCTTGCCAAGGCGAGGGCCGAGGCAGTGCGCAGGTATCTGGTAACCCGGCTTGGAGTCCCCGCCCACCGGATACGGGTTCATCGGTCGGTGCGGTTGCACAAGAAGGGCAGTGTGGTATCGAGACGAGGTGTTCGCGTCTGTGTGGGGCGCGGCGAGGAGTGTCGATGAGTCCAATTCACGGTCTGCTGACAGTCGTGGGGGTCCTGCTCACTGGTGTCGGCGCCTATTTTTTGGGCCGTTGGTGGGAGACCCGGGTATCCGAAGATCTCCATTCGGAAGTGCTTCGGTTGAGGGCACTGTTGGCAGAGATGGAGTCCGGTTCGGAGAAATCGGTTCAGGATCGTCTGCCTGCCGGAGAGACAGAGTCGCCGGGCCGGCCTTCCGAGGAGACCGTGGTCGCCAAACCCAGCGGTTCGGTGCTCGATATGCTGCGCGAGTCTCGCGTGGCCAGAATTGAAATGGAACAAACGGGTTTCGAGGAACCGCCGGGAGTGACTCTGGAGATGGATGCCGACATGCCCGATTCGACGCCCAGGCCAGAGGACATGACAAAGCGGATTTCCCTGGACTCGGCAGACGAGATGTTGGCACTCTCTCATCAAGTCGATGTACTCACCGAGGACGTAGCCCGGCTCCACAGGGAGTTGGCGGTGAGTCGCTCGCGGATCGTGGAAATGGAAGACGAAGCCTCTGTTCGCAAGAGGAAAAACGCCGAACTCGAACGCAGACTGGAACAACTCAAGGGAGAACTGGCGCGCAGGGACGACAAGATCAGGCTTCTTTTGGCCGAGGTGGGCATCAAGGCCGACGGCGCCGGGTTGCAGGCAGCGCTGGACGGACTGACCGCCAGGACGAAGCGGGTGGACATTGCTGACATCGAGGATATTCCCACGCGTGACGATTCTCTCCTGTCCGACGATCGGGGCGTTCGCTGAGATCCCCGAGTGGGAGCGGAAGAACTCAGGATATTCTTCGGACTGTGAGGCAAGAGCATGGAGACTGTGTCGTTCGGTTTGACCGACGTGGGACGCAAGCGCAAGCACAACGAAGACCACTTTCTCGTAGACGACGACCTGCGGCTCTATGTGGTGGCGGATGGTGTTGGTGGTCGCGCCAAAGGGGAGGTGGCCAGCAAGGAAGCCGTGGAGCAGCTTCAGGTCTGGATCATGCGGCACGCGGAGCTCTTGGAAGACTATCGCAGCTCTCCGAAGAAACGAAAGCTCCTGGAACTGAGGCGCATGATGGAGAGCGGGGTTCAGGCCGCTTGTTACATGGTCCACGGGATGGCGGAACTGGAACCCGATCGCAAGGGCATGAGCACCACCTTGTCCGCTCTTTTGATCGTGGATAATCTGGCACTTATCGGGCAGGTGGGCGACACGCGTGTCTATTTGTATCGCAGTGGGGTGGCACTGCAGGTCACAGAGGATCATACCCTCATCAACTACAAGCTCAAGAGGGGCATGATCACGCCTGAACAGGCAGCCACCGCCAGGGGCAAGAACATCATCACCAGGGCCGTGGGCAACAAGGACTATGTCCAGGTCGATGTCTTCGATTTGAAAATCAAGTCTGGAGACCGGTTTATGCTCTGTTCCGACGGGTTGCACGGCTATTTTCTGGAGGGCGACGAGAAGATCGGAGCCCAGGGCCCCATCCAGGAACTGGCTCGTCAGTATATCGACCTCGCGAACAGTCGCGGTGGGAAGGACAACATCACGGTCCTGTTCGTCGATGTGGCATGATCTGCTCCACCTGTTCTTTGGTCTGCTGATCGGTCTTCCCAACTCCGCAAACGCCCGCAATCAACGAGGGGAGAGAGGACCTGCAGCCATTTGTGCGGATTTGTCGCTGCGTCTCTTGTCGCAATCTGCGGCAACCTTAGCCGCGGGCAGACCGGATATCGCACTCTCTCTTCTGGAAAGCAGGTCCGGACAGGCTCTGTCCGCCTGGCCGGCAGGCGCCCTGGTGCGGGCTCGGGCATGGGAGGTGATGGGCCATCCAGGCAGGGCCGCAGAGATCCTGGCTGTTTCACTATCGGGGCAGACTCGCTTGTCTCCATGCATCCAGGCCCAGGTGGCCGTGCTGGGGCCTTTTCTCCTCAGGGAGAGAGGGCGACTCCTGTCGCAACTGGGACGATGGCGACAGATCGCCCATACCTCAATGGGGGACAGCGTTTTCAGGATCGGTCCAGACGAATGGGCCCTGGATCGAGCCAGGTTCCTGGCAGAAGCCTGGAGTCATGTCGGCGAGAAGAAAAAAGCGCGGGACCTTTTCGCCAACCTTGCCGACTTGGCGAATCGCGCCGGTGGTTTCACCATGAGGACCATCCTTCTTGCCAAGGCTGCTTCGAACTTCCCAAGACAGTCGGCTGGGCAAGATGCCGATTCCTTGGCACTTCTACGCGAGGTGGCTAAATGGGGCCCGGCCGGGCCCTTGGAACATGGTTTGACGTTTCCACCGGGCGGTCCAACAGCCCTCCTGTCCGATGATGGGCTCCTGATCCGGTGCGAGTCCCTGCTTCGTGCCTATCGGGTCGATGAGGCCGACTCCTGCGTCAAGCGTCTCTGGGCCCGTCCTGTTCGGCGGAGCATCCGGTTGCGCCTCCGGATGCTGCAGGCCAGACTGGCCTTCCTGGCCGGAGTCTGTCGGAAGCAGGGGCGGCTGTTGGCTCGACTCCCTCACAAGCTTCCGGGAGGCCGGGATTCGAAGCGCCTGGTGGAATCCTGCCTGCGCCGGATGGGCGATTATGCCCATTCGGCCCCCATGGCGTTGGCCCGGGCAAATATCCTTCAGGGAAAGCGCAAGACAGCAGCTTTGGCCCGGGCCGCATCCGACTGGATCGCAGCCGGGGCATACCGGCGGGCCGAAAGGCTTCTTCGACAGATTCCCGGAAAATCCGCGCGCTTTCGGCGAGGATATGTCCTGTACCGACTCGGCCGCTGGTCCTTGGCGGCTTCGGTGCTCCGCAAGGTGACGAAAGGACGTTTCGCTCGCCCTGCGCAATACTGGCGGGCCAGGAGCCTCGCTGCGTTGGGCAGGAAGAAAGCCGCGCACAGACTCTACGAACGACTCGGCCGGCCCTTGCCCGGCAGCGGCCTGGATTTTTACGGCATGGCCGCCCTGGTCAGGATCCACGCCGTCCCGGCGCCGTTTCGTCCCATGCCCTTGCTGCATGCGAGTCTGCCCTCTCTCTCCATCGAGACCTTCCGTTCCTGGATTCGGGCCTGCAGGGGCGACAGGGCCTGTCGGCGCGCCGCCTGGCTCGCGCTCGTGGGCAGAAGAGAGGCCGCTGACCAGGCCCTGCGTTTTTCCTGTGGCTGCTCCACCGAGCGCCGGGCAGGCAGGGCACGTTTTTGGCATCGCAAAAAGAGGGCACCAAGCCTCCGGGAACTCTGGATTGGCTGTCCCACCGCATCGTCTCATCCCCCCGCCTCCGCCGGTGCCAAGACATCTGCCCTTCTCACCGGCTCCCGCCACGCCCAGGGCCGGGCGTATGCAGTAGGGATGTCCGTTGCAGGGTCCGGCGCCCACGACAGCCCGCCTCGGTGTGAGAAACTGGGGAGCCTGGTGCGATGGCTCGGGGATGCCTCCTTGGCACGGGCCATGGGCATTGGTGGCGTGACACCCACGTTCCTCGGCCCTCTCTCAGCTCGGGTGAGCGAAGCCGTCAACCTGCCTCGGTCCTGGCTCTTGGCCGTGATCCAGGCGGAGAGCGGATTCGAATACTCTGCCAGGTCTGCTGCAGGAGCGATCGGCCTGATGCAGCTCATGCCCCACACGGCCAGGAAGATCGCCCGGGACATGGGCCTCCCAGAGCCTGACGAGACAAAACTCTTCGATCCCAAGTGGAACATGTTCATGGGGGGCTGGTACCTGGCCCGGCTGCTGTTGGATTTTTCCGGGAACCTGCCTTTGGCCCTGGCAGCCTACAACGCCGGCCCGGACCGGGTTCGCATGTGGCTTTCCAAGACAAAGACGGACTCGCTGGACGAGTTTCTCGAAGAGATACCCTATCGGGGTACTGCTGGGTACCTGCGCAAGATACTGGCCGCTGCCAGACGGCATGCCCTGCGTTTCGGTGAGGTTCCCTACCGCATCGAGACACTCTCCCTGCCTGATTCCGTCCCACCGATTCCGTACTGATTCGCCCTGGTCCGAGCGCTGTTTCTCCATTTCTCCTTGACATATCCATGTCCATAAAAAAGGCTGGTTGGGCAAAACTCAGAGGAAAGAGGCCTTCAACAGAGCGTAAGGAGGGCGAGTGTCTCGATGAAATCCATAGAAGAGAAGCTGGCTTCTCGGCTTGCATCCACGAATCTTGATTCCGAACAAGCGCAGAGAGTGGCTGATATCCTGGATTCATTGTCATCTCTGATTGATGTGGCAGAGATCAGTTCAGAGGGGGATTCCAGAGAGGATTTCGAGCCGGTGGACCGGGTCTTGGATGAACTGCGAGCGATCCATCGCAACAATCCCGATCGAGCGATGCCGAAAGCATTGTTGGCTGGTGCCCTTGCACTCTCGATTGGCGGAACCAGACGAGATTTCGAGAAAACAGATGGTTTCTTGGATGAATTGCGTGGGTTGTATCGAGGCGATCCGGTTTCGGAAGGAATGGAAGAGAGTTTTGCAACTGGACTGATGTTTGCGATTCGTGGCGCTGGGAAGGATTCCGAGCGAGTCGATCGTTTGTTGGACGAATTGCGGGCACTGCATCGTGGGAGTTCCGACCCAGAGCCTCTGCACAAGTACCTGGCTATCGCGCTGGGGGCTGCGATGGGGGACTCTGGGAGGGATTCCGAGCGAGTCGATCATTTTCTGGATGAATTGCGGGCGTTGGATCGCGTCAGCTCCGCGGATCGGGAGATAGTGAGAATCTTCGTGGCGGCAGGACTGCTGCATGCCATTCGTTTGGCCGAGAAAGATTCCGGACGGGCGGTGATTCTCTTGGACGAACTGCGTGCGCTGTATCGAGAAAATCCCGAGGATGGCAGCATCCTCCGATCACTTCTGCGAGGCTTGGGTGCGTTTTTTGTGATTGGCGCACCGAACCCGCAAGAGACAGACCGGATACTGGCTGAATTGTGGAGTCTGGGGGAAGCCCATCGAGATGATGTCGTCGTGGCAGAGGCCGTTGGACAGGCATTGTTGGAAGGCATCTTTGCATCTCAGGGAAACTGGAAACAAGCAAACCGCTTTCTGAATCGGTTGCAGATGCTGCAGGAACGCCATTCCGAGCATGAATATCTCCCAGGCGACCTTGCGGAAGCGTTGCTCCATGTTTTCAGGGCTTCGGAGAAGAACTGGAAACGGGCAATGCCCTTGTTGAACAGGTTTCAGAAACTCCAGGAAGCATATCCCGATGATGAGTATGTCCGAGCCATCTTCGCAGAAACACTGCTGGATGGTCTCGTGGCATCGAAGAGAAACCTGAGACGGCTGCGCGGTTTTTTGAGCAGGCTTCGGAGACTCCAGAGAACGTATCCGCGCGATGCGGTCGTCTTGGGAATATTTGCAGATGCCTTGTTGCAGGGGGTCGAGGCTGCACATCGAGATTTGAGACGCGCAATGGCTTTTTGGAAAGAATTAGGGCAGTTGCATGACATCTATCCTGATGAAGACGATGTCCAAAGTGCCTTTGGGTAAGCGACTGCCATCGTAGCGGAAGCATCGGAAGGGAGCCCATAGGGCAAGCGACATCATCGATGATGCAGGGAGACAGGAAATCTAGGCATTGTCACCTGTCGCTGTAAGTCGCCTCTTTTCCGCCTCGCCGCACCTCGACATCACAGACGATTGTACCATTGAACCACCAAAGGAGCCCGAACCATGGCCGCATCCGATGAGATTCTCTCCATTTTGGACAAGTTGCGCAGGTTGTATGAGGAATATCCTGGCGACGAGCACGTTCGGAAACAGTATGCCAGTGCATTGAACAATGCGATCTACTTTACATTTTCATCTAGGGACCGACAACGGGCGAAAGGGTTGTTGGATGAGTTGAAGGCGCTGCATGAGCGGCATCCGAAGGACGCTGCGGTTCGCCGGGAAATGTCCAACGGTCTGGTTGAGGCGATGTTGGTTTTGGGCGAAGATGCCAAGATGGCGCAGGAATTGCTAGTCGAATCGAGGAAGCTTGCCGAGGACAATCCAGGCGAAATCGTGCTGACCCAGAACCTAGCCAAGGGCCTCAACAACGCGATTCATGTTTCGAAGCGTGGGGGCAGCCGAATAGACAACTTGGTGGATGAACTAAGAGCATTGTGGCGTTCCAATCGAGAAGATACGGAAATCCTGAAGCAATTTGCACAGGGGCTATTCAATGCGTTCAACCTATTCCAAGATGCACCGGACCGGCAGGATTCCATTTTGGACAAGTTGCGCAGGTTGTATGAGGAATATCCTGGCGACGAGCACG
>CAZIJS010000199.1:7582-8690 GCA_964539505.1 uncultured Myxococcales bacterium | reverse complement strand
ACCCTCACGCCGAGTATCAACCCTTCGACCGGAAGGACAAGGTGCTCAAATCCGAACTGGAGTTGCTGGGAGTGCCGTTTTCCTGGGGTGCTGTGGCCGCCAGTTATCGCTACGAAGAGGGCTGGAGCAACTTGGACACCTTCACCTACAGGGGCCATGGGCCCAGTATTGCATTTGCCTTCAAATACAAGGGGCACGAGCTGTTCGCCCAGGCAAAACTGACGTTCAAAGATTTCTATCGCTTCCGGTTCGACACCCGCTATGCCGACACCCGCAAGGACTACAAGATCGACGTCTATGCCAAGTACGGCTATGTGATCCGGGACTGGGTCCGTGTGGATTTACTCTACTCGTTTTTCCGCAACGACTCCAACGACGCCAAGCATTTTGCCTTCGGCCATTCGAGGTCCTATTCTCTCTACCAGAGAAGCAAGGTGGAACTTACGGCCACCTTCAGTTTTGATTTCGTGCACCAGGCGCATGCTGAGCCGTCCCAGGATGTGCCAGGCGAAATCATGGCACAGCTCTAGCCCATGTCGTCTCGGGACAGCCAACGAGCCGTTCACCCGGAATCACTGGATCCAGCCCGCCCGCCCGGCAAGGCCGATTCGCCTGGTGGGCCTGCAGGAACTGATGGTTTTGCCCGGCCACATGGGGCCGATGCGCCCCTGGTGGAGGTGTCTGGGCTGAGTTTTTCCTATGCCCATGCCACGACCAGGGCCCTCGATGCCATCGATCTCACGTTGTATCCTTCCCAGCGATGTCTTCTGGTGGGGGCGAACGGCGCGGGCAAGACCACCTTGCTTCGCATTTTGGCCGGCAAGCACATGGTTCCACCAGACAGGGTCAGAGTCCTGGGAAGACCGGCTTTCGCGGATACCTCCTTGGCCGCCCAGGTGGCCTTTTTGGCCGAGACCGTGCCATCCGCCGTGGACCTTTCAGTGGGTGATATGCTCCGTCGGGTGGAAGAGCGATGGGCGGGCGAGGTCGGGGAGAATGGCGGCACAGACCTGTTGCGGAAGAGACGCGATGGTCTCTGTGACCTGCTGGGCGTAGATACTCGTTGGCACCTGCACCGGCTCTCTCGGGGGCAGCGCCGGCGGGTCTA
>CAZIJS010000199.1:0-7572 GCA_964539505.1 uncultured Myxococcales bacterium | reverse complement strand
GAGGTGGCGGCCGACCTGGATATCCTGGCACGCCATCGTCTCCTGGAGTTTCTGCGTGATGAGAGTGAGTCGCGGGGCGTTGCCTTGCTCTATGCCACGCACATCCTGGATGGACTCACCGATTGGGCCACGCAGGTGTTGTATCTCGATCAGGGGCGCGTGGGATTCTTCCTGCCTCTCGATGAGGTCCCCGGGTATGCGAAATTGCGCCGAGCTGGGCACCCCGATCCCCTGGGCCGTGCGCTCCTCACCATGATGAAGCGTTCGGATTCTTGATTCGTCATGGCTGATTGCGGGGGAGTTGGGCAGCCAAAATGGGTCTTCAATGCCGCGGTGGTATACAAAAGCCCGGGTTTGCGGCATGATAGAGAGGCAGACATTCGTTGCGCAGGGCGGGCAAGGAGGGGCTGTGATGACCTCGCGTCTTGGTGAGATTTCAATCGTCGGTTTGGTGCTTCTTTCATTGGCGGTGGAGCCGGCCTGTCATGATGGCCGGTCATCTTCGGACTGGGCCGGCAGAAAGGCAGCATTGGAGACGCGACGGCTGGGAGACGGCAGCCTGACCGATCCCTTGCGCATCAATCCGAAAGGCCCCTATCTCCTGTCGCCTCTGCCTGGTCCCGAGGGGCAGTGGCTCGCAGCATCCGGCCGGTTGGGGAAGGGACTCGTGGTGATTTCCACCGACGGGCGGGGAAGCCTCCTGGTTCTCGACGAGTCGTACCGTGGGCCGAAGGCCTGGACCGCGAAGCCTGCGGCCCTCAATTTTGGTCACGAGTTGGTGGAGGCCTGGCTGCCGGCAACGCGACGCAGGGGCGTTGGCCATGCGGTCTGGCACCGGGAGTGGGAGGAGGAACTGGGGAGGCTGGTGGGGCGCACTCCCTTTGGAGAAGTCTTTCACCATCCAAAAAAGGGAACAGTGACACTTGTTTCCATCGATGGAGAGCAAAAGGTTCGTGGAGGATTCGAGGCATGGGGGGTGCGGCTGTCTCCCGATGGATTGCGGGTTGCCTGGTGCAGCGGCACCCTGGCCGCGGCCAGGCTCTTCGTATGGGAACTGGGCGAGGATAGAGTCATCCCCTTGGGGCGCGGGGCCCAGCCGGCCTGGTCCAGTGATGGCCACAGGCTCGTTTTCGTCCGGCCGGAAAAACTCCGACGCATCGACGGGTATACCACGGTCGTTCGTTCCGAGCTGCGGGTCTGGACCGTCGGGAGGGAGGATTCACAGAGCCTTCCTTTGCGCAAGGGGCTGGCGCCCATGGATCCGGTCTTCGGGCCGGCGGGAAAGTGGCTCTATTTTTCCGATTGGCGGGATGGCGCACTGTTCGCAGTCCGGTGGGACGGCCAAGGAGGTGCGTCATGAGGGGCCTTCCGAAGGTTTGGGCCCATGTGGGACCTGCTCTGTTCTCTCTCCTGTTGTTGGGGACGGTTTTCGTATCCAGGAGGGCCATGGCCGTCTATGAGTGTGGCGGTGTGCAAGACACCTGCAACTGCGGCCGGGACAACTTTTGCTATTGTTGCAGCAACGCCGCCCTGGGAGACAATCACGGCAATTGCGTCTGGTATGCCTGGCACAAAGCCTGCTGCGTATGGAGCCGGGCGCTGGAATGGTGCACGGATGCCAAAACCTGGGACAGCTATGCCACGAACAATGGGTATCCGCTCTGCGACGATCCCAAACAGAATACGATTTTCCAATGTGAGGCCAATACCAGCCAATGCGGCAGCGGGGGATACGGCCACGTGGGCTGGGTGGAGACCGCCTATGCGAACGGATCCATCGACGTGACCGAAGAGGGTTGCTATTCCTGGTACGGGGTGCGTCCTCGTCACATCGAGGCGCAAAACGCCTCTCCGCCCATGCACTATATTTATGACAAGGGAGATTCCTGCGGACAGTCTTGTGAATGCAATCCAGGCGAGGAAGACAGCGACGGGTGCGCCCGCTGCGGAACGCGGACCCGGACCTGCGGCAGCGACTGCCGGTGGGGAAGCTGGTCTTCTTGTCAGGACCAAGGCGAATGTGAAGAGGGGGACAGTGACCAGCAGTCTTGCCCCATGTGCGGGATCCAGAGCCGGACCTGCGGCAGTGACTGTCAGTGGGGAAGCTGGTCTGCCTGCGAGAACCAGGGAGAATGCGAGGCCGGGACCACCGAGGGCTGTGGGAACTGTGGAGGCACGAGGACCTGTGACAACGACTGTCATTGGGGAACTTGCCAAGAGCTGTGCCCCGATGGCGGGCAGACCCTGGATTCAGGGCTGTTGCTGGATGGAACAGTTCCCTTGCGCGATGGGGCCGGGCAGGGTGACAGCGCCCAGGCCGGGGACGGCGCACTGGCGCAGGATTCTTCGTCGGAAACCGGGGATGCCGGGGGAAGGGTGCCTTTGAGCGAGGTTCGCGGAGGCTGTCAATGCGAAACAGGGGCAAATGCGCCCTCGTTTTCAGTCTGGCTCGGCCTGGTGGCATTGGCCTTCGTTTTGCGGCGCCGCAAGCGCAGATGGTGACAGGGCGCTTTTTCGGTCAGGGGAAAAGCAGGGTCCAGGGAATTTTGTGGGACAATCCTTCGTCTCCATGCTGTGGCTTTTTGTTGTTCGGTGTGATTGAGTCCGAGGGATGGGGGCGGTCCGTTGCTGCACATGGAGGTGTTCATGTTTTCCATTCTGTCCACCGTTGTCTTGTTGGCTCTGCCCGCGGGAGGCCCTCACCGGCTTGCCAGGAGACCGGCGCTGCGTCCCCTGTTTGGGGCGGCAGTTAGCTGGGGAAGACCCCAGCCGAAACGAGAGGTCTCGGTGGCAAAGAATTTTTGCAGACGGCTCAGGGGAAGAACCTTGCCGCCTACCAAGAGGGAGTTGAAGGCGTCTCGTCCCATCCCGGAGTGGCCCATGCTCCGCTGGAAGATGGATGTTTCCCATGTCCGGGGCGCCTTTGCCAGGGCCGGCTGGCCTGTCTGGATTCATTGCTTTTCCAAGACCGGGGCGCCCTACCTGAAGCTGCGCCGGGTGCTGCGTCCCGGGATTTTCGGTGTTGCGGCAGGCCCCTGGCAAGTGACTTTGTATTTCAGATGGGCGGCCCCAGCCGGGCTCTCCGGGATCCTGGTCGAAAGACAGACGGCTTGGGACGTTGGCAGACAACGGCGGTTCGTCAAGGCCGTTCTATCGGCCTACGGGGCGACTGCAAAGCGGATCAGGCGCGTGAGTCGGAGAGAAGTCTACGAGGAGTTTCTCTGGGTGCGGCCTGGGACAAAAATCCGATTTATGATGCGCCGGAATCGAAAGACAGGAAAACTCGACATCTGGTTTCGCTATGTCCCGGGCCGCTAGGCCTGTCCTGTAAGATGCTTCGCGAGGTTGGAGTGGGCCGAATTTATTCTTCCCGGCGTGACTGATTTGTCTTCGCCTGCTTGTGCAGGTCTTCGTGTTTGCGGCGCTGCCGGCTGATGAGATCCTGGATCGCCCGCGGCTTGGGCAGCCCCCGGGCCACGTCCTCGTAGTTGTCTGTGCCGGATGTGGCGATCAGCAAATCTCCGATGCCGAAGATGCGCTGTAACAGAGATTGCTTCACGTCCACGGTGCGGATGTCGGTCACGAAAATATCCTTGAACTGCTTGTTCAAGACACCCTGTTCCAGAATCACCTTGTCGTCGGTGACCCGGAGGGTCAGCTCAGCCCGCTTCCACCAGGCGATGATCAGCGGTACGATCAGTGGGCTGAAGAGGAGATACCAGAAGAAATTCCACCAGGACGGATGGACTTCGAGAAGCGGTGTGTCGGGATCCATCATCAGGGCTCCTTGACGTGAGAAGTGATGTGTTTTGGTTGCTGCCAGCCGCAAAGATATCGTGGAAGACTCCTGCATGGCAAGTCCGAGAGATGGCGTTTTCTTTGCGGTGATGCATGCCGAGTCGAAGACAATCCTTGGTTGTAGGTTACGAGTCCGTTGGCCAACCGAGAAAGCGTTGGGCGATCGAGTTTTTTGCTCACAGAATTTCGAAGGTTGAGGTGTGCTTTCCTTGTGTAGCTGTTGGGATCGTCGAAGCAGGGATGAGATCCGGCCAAGTGGATGTCCACCTGGAATCCACCGGTCGCCCAGGTATTGAAGAACACGTTGTCGATTTCATTGAGCCTGGTGGAAAAGATGGGCGGATGTGGGGCTTTGCCTTGACAGATCCCAAGGGGGCATCTATAAGTCTGCGTCCCTGGCAAGCGTGGTTTTTTGACGTTTTTCGTCCCAAGGCTTGCTTGCACCGGGGTATGGTTTCGCTAAGATAATGGTGCCTGCCGTACATGGCGGCGGCGGGCAGGTCGAACAACCAGCAGGCCGGGAGGCCATCCCGGCCAGAGAAGACAGGAGGCGGCGATGGGGCTCGCTCCATCCAGAAAAAAGGCGATCATCGACAAGTTTCGCCAGCATGACACGGACACGGGTTCTCCCGAGGTCCAGGTTGCCTTGCTCACAGAACGGATCACGTATTTGACCGAACATTTCAAAGAGCACAAAAAAGATCACCACTCCCGGCGTGGTCTGCTCAAGCTCGTCGGTCAGAGACGTCGGTTGCTGGACTATCTCAAGGCCAAGGACTTCGATCGGTACCGGAACCTCATTCGGGAACTCGGGTTGCGTAAGTGATGCTGCCGGGGCCGGGCGTTCGGTCCGGCCCCGAGCGGAGGCGTGGGGCTGGATCGTGACGAACCCCCGGTCTTTTCCCCACGGACACGTCCCTTCTCGGCACGCGGTCGTCGGCAAGAGGCCGAATCGGCTGTCCTCCCCACCTTCCGCGAACTTGTTGAATCGAGGGTCATCGAGTCGTTTTCCGTTCGAGCGGAGACGGATCTATGGCTTATCCTGCTGTGATCGGGTTTGTTTGTGACCCGGTCGGTGGGAAAAATGTTGTGATCTGTATCTCCAATCGTCGGATCCAGGCCAGGAAACGATTCTCTGGTGCCCCCCGGAATCTGCGGCGACCGTCCGGCAGGCGGGCGCCTGGGAGCAGGAGAGGAAGGGAGAGAGAAGGAAATGTTTATTCGTGAAAGTGTCCAGGTTGGTGGGAAAGAATTTTCTATCGAGACAGGGAGAATGGCCAAGCAGGCCGATGGTGCCGTGGTGGTCCGCTACGGTGACTCCATGGTGCTGGTCACTGCGGTGGCATCCAAGCGGCCCAAGGAGATTTCCTTTTTGCCCCTCACCGTGGACTACGTTGAGAAAACCTTTGCGGCGGGCAAGATCCCCGGCGGATATTTCAAGAGGGAAGGGCGTCCCAATGAGCTGGAGATCCTGACGGCCAGGATCATTGACCGCCCCTGCCGGCCATTGTTCCCCAAGGGCTGGAACTACGAAACCCAGCTCATCGCCACGGTGCTGTCTTCCGACCGGGAGAACCCCACCGACATCCTGGCGTTGACCGGGGCTTCGGCCGCGCTCAATATTTCTGAGATCCCCTGGGAGGGGCCTGTGGCCGGTGTGCGCGTCGGGCGCATCGACGGTGAGTTCGTGATCAATCCCACCCTGGAACAAGAGGAGCGCTCGGATCTCCATCTCGTGGTGGCGGCATCGAGAGATGCCATCGTCATGGTGGAAGGCGGCGCGGAAGGGGCAGTGGACGAAGACACCATGGTGGATGCCCTCATGTTCGCCCATGACTCCTGCCAGCCGATTTTGGACCTGCAGGACAAACTCCGGGCGGCGGTAGGCCTTCCCAAACGCACGTTCGAGCCCCACGTCGTACCAGAAGAAATCCGTGAGCGGGTGGAACAGGGCTGGTTCGGCCGCATCGAGGAAGCTGCATTCATTCCCGAGAAGCTCAAGCGGTACGCGGCACTTTCGGAGCTCGAAAAGGAAATCCAGGAATCATTGGCCGAGGAGTTTCCGGAGAGCGAAGGCGACATTGGTGAAGTGTTCCACGACATCAAGGCCAGGGTGGTGCGCAAGGCGATCTTGGACGAGGGACGTCGGATCGGGGGCCGCAAGCTCGACGAGGTGCGTCCCGTGACCTGTGAGGTGGGGGTACTTCCCAGGACCCATGGGTCTGCCCTGTTTACGAGGGGCGAGACCCAGGCCCTGGTGACCACGACTCTTGGTACGGAATCAGACGTTCAGCACATCGATGCGCTCACTGGAGACATCCACCGGCGCTTCATGCTCCATTACAACTTTCCGCCCTTTAGCGTGGGTGAGGTCAAGTTTCTTCGGGGAGCCTCCCGGCGCGAGATTGGCCACGGAGCCCTGGCGCGCCGTGCGTTGAAGGCGGCGCTGCCGAGCCACGACGACTTCCCGTATACCATCCGCATCGTGTCTGAGATTCTGGAATCGAACGGCTCCTCCTCGATGGCCACGGTCTGCGGCGGCAGCCTGGCGCTCATGGATGCCGGTGTACCCATGGCTTCGGCCGTGGCCGGTATCGCCATGGGACTGGTGCAGGAAGACGACCGGATTGCGATCTTGACCGACATCCTTGGGGACGAAGATCACCTGGGCGACATGGATTTCAAGGTGACGGGCACCAGGGAGGGGATCACGGGTCTGCAGATGGACATCAAGATCAAGGGCCTATCCCGGGAAATTCTCCGCAAGGCCCTGTATCAGGCCAAAGAGGGCCGGATCCACATCCTCGACATCATGCATGAGGCCATTGCAGCGCCACGCAAGGATCTTTCCCCTCACGCTCCCAGGATCGTGACTCTGAAGATCAAGCCCGACCGGATCCGCGACATTATCGGCCCCGGTGGCAAGACCATCAAGTCCATCATCGAGTTGACCGGCGTGGCCATCGAAGTGGACGACTCCGGATTGGTGACCATTGCATCTCCCGCCGGTGAGGCTTGTCAGAAAGCCATCGACATCGTCAAGAGCCTGACCAGGGAGCCGGAGATCGGCCAGTACTACCTTGGCATCGTGCGTCGGGTCACGGACTTCGGCGCCTTCGTGGAAATTCTGCCTGGTATCGACGGTCTGGTGCACATCAGCGAGTTGGACAAGACGCGCGTGGGCAGAGTGGAAGACATCTGCAGGGAGGGAGACGAAATGCTCGTCAAGGTCCTTTCCGTGGATGCACAAGGCAAGATCCGGTTGAGCCGCAAAGCAGCCCTGGACAAGGACCCCAGTGACGTGCAGTCCACGCTGCTCAAGCTGCCGTCTGCCAAGCCTGGGAAAGGCGGACGGAGTTGGGATTGACCGTGGCTTGGTGAAGGGAGAAAATTCCATGTCTTCCGCGGGTCGATCGATACATTCTCGCAAGTCCGAACACATTCGTATCTGCGTCGAAGAAGACGTGGAGAGCGGTGTGACCACCGGTTTGGAGCGGTTTCGACTCGAGTATGACGCCTTGCCGGAAATGGATCTCGACCAGGTGGATACGTCGCTGGAGTTTCTTGGCAAGCGTCTCCATGCTCCGGTTCTCATTGGAGCCATCACCGGTGGGACGGCCGAGGCCGGAAAGGTCAATGACAACCTGGCAGCCGCCGCCGAGCGGCTTGGTCTGGGACTCTGTCTCGGTTCGCAGCGGGCCATGATAGAGGAACCCGGAGCCGCGGCGTCTTACGACGTGCGTTCCAGCCATCCGGGGGTGCCCCTGGTCCTGG
>CAZIJS010000198.1:0-8706 GCA_964539505.1 uncultured Myxococcales bacterium | reverse complement strand
ATACTTTGGAACGTACTTTTTTCGCAATGGAAAAAACATCCACCAAGTTTGTCGAACCATCGAATCATCTCGAAAATCCGCCTGGGGGGGCCTTGCAGACGCAGCCATTCATACCTAATCAGGGACGTGAACCTGCCGGAGCCATGCGTCTTGTGCCATTGCGGCCCCGTCCCTTGCCCAACTTCGTACGAGACAGTTCGAACATCTTGGCCCGCATGAGGCGCCGTCCCTCACGACTGGAGGGATCGATCCCCTGCGCACGCAATGTCTTGGCATATCGAATGAGATCATAGGCCCCCTTGGTGGGCCCGAATCGTACTTTTTGGGGCCGAACGCCCTTGTGGAACAACGCCGCCCAATAGGGTCTTTCCGACCGAGACAACGAAAAGAGCTTCCAATCAGGATTTCCGCGCCCCACATGCCCCGGTCCTTGAGGAATCCACAGAGCACCCTTTCGACCAGGCGCCGCCAGGACCACGGCATCGACGCAACCGGCCCGGGACATGACGTCTTCCAGGGCCGAAGCCGAGGGCCCGTCAGCCATCGCATGGCACACAAAGCCCTCGGGACTGACCCCGAGAGCCACGACCCTGGACGCAGACGCCAGGCCTGCTGCCTCACTGAAGGCACGGCCCGGAACCAGGGCCAGGACGTCTGGACCAGGGCGTCGTCCCGGCGGTAAAAATCGAGCCACCAGCCCCCTGGGGCCGCGTTCGAAGACCACTGCAGGACCCAGGGCCCTGGCGTCGGTGGGACGCAATGCTGCAAGCATGAGTGACCAGGACTTCGATGCTCTCTCGTCACTCATCGAAAGCTGAGAGGGATCGACCTTCAGCACCGAAACCTGTTCACCGGCATCATCGTCCAAGGGAGTCGATGACAACGCCGCCACCGGCGGGAAAAATGCCGCCGAACCAAACAATCCTTTGGTGCGCCATGTCATGCCGGGACTGCTCTTCCCAGGCAACAGGGGCCTCAGATAGAGCAATCCAAAATCCCGCCAGTTCGTTCGGATGTATCGGGGAAACGGGGAAAGATACATGCCCGGGAGCCAACTTCTGGCCTCGAAGCCATATGTTTGTGTCCCTGGAACGAGTCCTCGCACCAATCTTCCCGATCCCACACGAAAGTGTCTCGGCGGCCTGGGCCGCATTCCTGCCGCAGAATCTATCCGATAGAGTTCGAGGGACGCATTGGTAAAATTGATATCCATCTGCATCCCGTAGCGGCAGCGGGCCATCTTCATGGCCCTGGTCAGACTCTTCAGACTCACCGCCTTGCCCCAGAAATAAGCCCCAAAACCTTCCCGCGTCTGGCAGAGGCCGGAACGAACGATATAGACCTTCTGGCGATACTTCCGCACCGCCCAACCCCAATACTTGCTCTTGAGCGGGTTTTCCCGATCCCCCTCGAGCAGGGGTGCGAGATTCTGTCGAAAATCCCGGATCCTTTCTGGGACGCTGGGTGGCTCGGGTTCCCAGGTTCCCATGGCCAGACTGCCGTCCCAATAAGTGGCCACAGTGGCAGCCCATCTCGCGGGTTCCCGAATGAGTCTGCCGTTCGTTTGCATGCCGAAGTCCCCATGCAGTGTCTGGAAGCCGCCGTTGAACGCAGCCAACAGTCGCGTGATCCGCCCATCCCTCGGAATGCGCCCTGTTCCTCTCCTCCCAGTACTCGACACAGGCTCTTTGGTGCCAGCGACCATGTGCAACTCTACTTGCCTGGGGTCCCACAGCAAGATGCCGACGGTTGAATAGGGTCTGCTGGGATCGGGATGAATGAATGTCTGCAACAAAGGCTCTGGAGCGCCCGCATTGCGCTTGATCGCATCCTTGGGCAAGGCCAGCCATCGGCCCTCCAGGGGATCGGCGCCCGAGACGATGGGCTGGATCCGGTCCGGAGGCCACCCGGCCATGATGGACAACGGATGAGAGACCTGGGCCTTGGCTGCCGCCTTCATCTCTTGGGCCGTCTGGTCTGCAGTGGACTGGGTGGGCGGAATCGCCGTGCCGTAACGCAGCCGATACCCGAGCCTTCTCAATTCATCCCTGAGCCAGAACACAGCGACCTCGAGCATGGCGATCTTCTTGGGGCCCACCCAGGAAATCGACCGGATCGTATCCACCAGCCAATTGAAAAGGGGTCTGCGTCCCCGGTCGGTCCGGATGAAGCGAACCAGTTTCGATCCGGACAGGACCTTCTTGGCCCCTGGGTCGAACGAGACCTTTCGAGACAACCCATCGCCCTCGACGAGCAGCCTGAGTCTGCCATCCTCGTCAAAATGCATATCCAGGAGCCGAACCGGTTGACGAAACTCCAGCGCCTGCCGATCCAGCCCGGCGAACCGCCCTGTCTCCTGCCAGTTCGTGATCTTGGCAGCCATGCGCTGGACCCAGGGCCAATTTGCTGTGGCACTGGGATCTTCACCAGAAGTATCCACGGTCAAAACCATGGAAACGCCCCCCTTGGTGGCCACGGGAAACGCCACGAGCACACCACCCCGGACCGCGTGCAAAACCACGCGGGTCTCGGAAAGCCGCGGAGTCCTGGAAATATTCACGGGCGTTCCCATCCAGAGGATGCGCCCCGATCCCGAAAGCCTGGTCCGAACCAGGTAAACTTCCTTGGGCCTGCCGGCAGGCGCCGCCAGAACCACGGCATCTTGGGTCCCCACCGCCCGTCCGGCAAAATGGACGTCGCCGGGTTGCACAGACCAACCGAAACGCTCAGACAGAACCGCCGCCAACCTGGCTCGAACATCTCCTCCATGCGCCAGGTAGAGGGACCAACGCGACGCAGCCATGGCCCCAGCCAGGAAAACTCCCAGCACCACAATCGCTGCCATAGATCTGAGCTGTGATTTCATGGACACCTGCTCAGCGGGCCCGCCATGCTTCCAGACCCTGCCACATTCCCAGGACTCACTCGGCGCGTCGTCTCGACGGCACCCTCGCCTGGCCCAGGACGGTCTTGGTTGGATTTGACACAAACCCTCTCATAAGACAACGTATAAGGTACCGTTCGGATGCGGGCCGTCGTTTCCAGACCCAAAGCAGAAACGCACAAAGAGGCATCAAAATGCGTCTCAATCTCATCCATGCCGCCCTCGCTTTCACCCTTGTTTTGCCTTGGACCGGCTGCAAAGACAAGGCTGTCTGTGGAAACGGAATCAAGGAATCAGGGGAAGCCTGCGACTGCGGTTCCAACCCCAACAACAAGCCCGAGGACTGTCGCGACATCAACGGCGGCCCCAGGCAGGTCTGTACCACGTCCTGCACCTTGCCCCAGCACGTCTTCTACACCTCCCTGGACGTGATCTGGACCATCAACGGGACCATCGGCGAAAGCGGCAGCTTCGACACCTGCAACGACGTGGACGCAGACCAAGTCCACGTGGTCACCACAGGGCCCGGCGGTTTCCTGGACGACAGGACCTCTGGTTGTACCAGCTACCAGGTCCACTTCGTCGAATCCCCGGAATATCCAATGACGGCAGGTGTGTACCACGTCACGGCCACCCTCTTGAAAAACGGGCAGCCCCTTACGACCAAGCAAGAAGCCGACGTCTCGGTTCTCACCGACCGGGCCAACAGTCTGGTCATCGACTTTCCTTACGACTCGTTCCTGGACAAAGAGGCCCTGAGGGGCAGACTCCTGCTGGACTTGGATTGGAACGGATCCGGCTGCGACGATGCCTCCCCCCTCTTGGACCTGCAGACCGCGCTGGTGACCACCGAGGATGCATCTGCGCTGCCGGGCTTTCCTGCCAGCCGGGCTTGTATGGACGATCTTTGGCGTTTTTCGGACCTCGTGCTCGGTGACTTCCTGTTGCGCGTGGAAGGACTCGATTCGGAGGGCACCGTGATTTATTGCACTCAAACCCCTATCAAAGTAGGAGCCGGGACCAACGCCCCGGTGATCCTCTCTGTGCCCTTGTCAGACGCCACCGAATGCGGCCAAACAGACGACGCCACGCCCTAACAGCTTCCCCCGCTCAGATCCACCAGAAAGAAAAAGACAGACGACAAGGGGATGCCGACAGAGGCTCTCTCGCGCCGCATCCAACACGTTCAGGAATGGACCCCAAGGCCCATGAGCAAGATGTCTCGGACCATGTCCAATTCCATTTCCGATCCGCAGTCACAGTCCTTCCAGTCGGAGATGTCTACCTGCCCTTCCGCCGGAATCTCCAGGAGTTCTTCCATCTCCTTGCCACAGTCGGGACAGCTATAGGGGACCAGGGCCGAAACGATCCGGCCGCACCCAAGAAAATTTCGAATCATGGCGGACTGGCTGAGAAACTGGGCGCTGGCCCTCTCGAACCGAATCTCGATGCCCCGATCGCAGAGACGCTCCAGAAAGAGGACCCACTTCTTGACCCCGATGGAACTGATCTGACGAACGCCCTCCACATCAAAAGTCACCCGACCCTCCTGGATGGCGCCCAGGAGAGAGGCAAAATTCGTCGCCTCGGTAAAGCCCACACGAAACGAAATTTTCGCGCCTTCGGGAGTCTGTTGGATGGACCAAGGAGCCAAGTCCGACAAAAATCGCCGCGCAGCGGCATCCAAGATCCCATATTGGAGCCCCAGCCCCACCAAGGGTCGAAAACTCTCTTTGTCCACGCGAAACACGGACACGGGCATGGATATCTGAGGCGTCACTCCCAGGACGAGTTTACCGTTGCTGCCAGGGGGCACCTCCTTGGTGCATTTCAGCAAAGCCCCCGACGGCCCGATATCCACCACCACGCCACTGAGCACCCCCAAATTCGGAACGTGGAGCATCGCCCGGAGTTCTTTCACCCAAGTCTTCATCTTTGCCTCATTCCCATCGTTTTTTCTCGGGCCATGACCCGGTTCCTCACGTCTCCTTTGCAGGAGCCTCCAACTCGACGCCGAAACTTTGGTTTCGTAACATAAAACACAAACAACTCAAAGCAAGACCGGAGAAAAAACAACACTTCCAACCCCAATGAATTGGGGGCACATCCTTGGCAGCCCAATCCTTTCCTGGCCCCCACCATCTGTCTGACCCCCAAATGAAACACTGAAGACGCAATCTAGTTGGAGGGTGGGCTCACCTGAACCGGCAGAGAAGACTGAATCGGAGCCGATTGACCAAAGGCCCCCATGGCGTTGTCGCCCCAACAATAGAGTTCCCCGGTCTTGGAGACGGCGCAGGCCACTCCGTCTCCAAGGGTCACCTCGTCGAATAGGAGATCTCCCTGGACACGAGCTGCAGTATTCTCGAAGCCGCCTGTCTGTCCCCTGCCGAGCTGCCCCACTCCATTGTCCCCCCAACACCACAGTTCGCCGGCAGCAGTCAGAGCGCATGCGAACGCAGCACCACAAAATACCTCGGCCACCTGGTCGAGAGCTGTGGAATCCTCCCGGCGCACTTCTCTGGGCGAGACGACATCGACATCGTCCGTGCCATCACCGACCTGCCCCGACTCGTTGTCTCCCCAGCAAAAGACCGTCTTGGCATCGGTGAGCACACAGGTAAATTCCGTTCCGGTGCAAACGGACAGAGCGAGCACATCGCCCCTGGGCCGCACCGGCTGGACAGGAACGTGACTGCCCCCGTACGAACCGATGCCAAGCTGCCCGTGCATCCCGGCCCCCCAACACCATGGCTGCCCGGATGCATCCACAGCACAAGTATGGTCCCTGCCTGCGTCCAGGGAGATCACCGGCCCGAGTCCAACGACCTGCACCGGCTGAGACGCAGAGAGAATGCTGTCGCCGGCTCCGAGCTGGCCGAGTTGCCCGTCCCCCCAGCACCAGACTCCCATGTCTGTGCCCACACAGACATGGGTCTCCGACAGGGCCACCATCTGCACCGATGACAGCCCGGGTACGTTGATGGGCAGGGCACTGCAGTCCATCCCAGGTGCCTGGGCACAACTGTGGGACATCCCATCACCGAGTTGTCCCATGTCGTTCGAACCCCAGCACCACAGAGCCTTGCCCGTATCCAAGGCACAAACCAAGTTCATGGCCAGGTCGAACTCACCGGTAAAGGACGTATCTGCATCCACCGCCAGGTCCCATCCCACCGAGACGAGATCCTCACTTCCCGTCCCAAGCTGACCAACGGAATTGTCGCCGCTACAATACATGGTCCCCGAATCGAGCACGAGACAGGTGGTCTGCCCCCCCGTTCCCAGACCGAGCAAGGGAACCACACTGCCACCCTGACGGCAGCCCGTGGCAGTCCAAATGGTTCCTGGAGGGCATTCACAGAGACTGGTGTCCATGGAGCAGCAGCATTCGTTGCAGGAGACCACTCCTCCCGAATAGCCCATCTGCCGGCAGGAATCATAGAGCCATTGCACGCCGTCGCACTCCTCGCCCTCCTCGAGCAGGCCATTGCCGCACACAGGGCCGGACTGATTGCAACCACTCGTGTCATACCCGCAGGCAGCCGTGCAGGCCAATTCACCGCCCGAATAGCCCAAATCGCTGCAAGTCACCCCACCCAGGTCCTGCCCGTCGCAGAGTTCCATGCCCTCGGCAACGCCATTGCCACAACCGGCGGGCACGTCACAACCGCTCACGTCATAGGAACAGTCGCTGCCACAGGCCAGATCTCCCCCGGGATATCCCAGGTCGTAACAGGTCATGTCACGCAAATCCGTGCCATCACAATCCTCATAGTCGAGGAGGTCCGCCTCGGCCTTGCCGTTGCCGCACACAGACAACAGACAGCCGCTGGTGTCCAAAGAACAGTTGTCGTTGCAGGCCAAGACCCCCCCGGGGAACCCCAGACTCCGACAGTCATTGGAGGGCGGTTCACCATCACAGAGTTCTCCGGGATCGAGCAGGCCGTTGCCGCAGCTCGGTGGAGGCTGGCATGCACTATAATCCACCGAACAGTTCCTGTAGCAGGAAACCATCCCGGCCCCGAATCCCTGGGACTCGCAGGTCGCAGCAGAAAGGTCCGTACCATCGCAGGACTCAGGAGATTCCACGATGTTGTTGCCACAAAAATGGTCCAGACAACCCTTGGTGTTGAGGCGACAGTCCCTGCTGCACCGAAGCGGTCCTCCCGCGAAGCCCTGCGATTGACAGGTCTGGCCGGCAAGGTCCAACCCGTCACATGCTTCTCCCTCCTCGACCACACCATTGCCGCAAATGGGCGTATCGTCCGGGAAACAACGATAGGTCAAGTCCTGCGAACTCGACGGACGACAAACCCACCCGGAAGGACAAGAATCCCTGTCTGTGGGCTTGCAGGAATACCTCCCGGGAACGGGGTCGGCCTGGCACCCCCAGCCCAGAGCAGAACCCGACATCAGAAAGACGGCCCACCAGGCTACGATCCACCGGTCTCCAGCCCCTTGTCGTCCCCCCCGACCCAATTGGACGTCATCCCCTCTCAACATCATGCCTCCACGTTCTCGTCGCGTCTGTCACGACGACTGCACATATGTCATTGAAACACAAAACAGGGTGTCTTTTCAACGAACGGTGGGATGAAACGACGCAATCGCAGAACACACAGACCATTGCGACCCAAAGGAATCAATTGCAACCGATCCGCTGGGTACTGACCACCACGTCGTCGAACCACACCCGATTGCTGAACCCGTTTGCGTCATCCGTTGTGATGTAGTGCTGGAGTCTCACCCTGTCGAGCTGGAGTTCCGGGATCGTGCGCCACATCATGTTTTCCTGGCGCAGGGCAAGTTGACCGTCCACCCAGTATGCCATGACACCATCGTGTTCGCCCGGCGTATTTTGCTTCATCATCATCTCGAGACAAAACCAGCGCCCCCTGGGCAGGACCACTGGAGGATCCGGAGCAAATTCATTCCCCCAGCAACATTGCGGCTGCTCGCTGCAGGTGGGCAACCCCTTGGATTCACACTCCTGGCAGATGGCGTCCACGTCTGCGTAGCGATCGCACCTCGTATCGCAGGACATCTCGGGAAAATACGTGTAGAAAAACGATTCGTGACTGTCATGCTTGACGTCCACCGTGGTGCCCATGGCAATGGTTCCGTTTGGCAGGCACCCTGCCAGACCGTGATACCAATAGTCATCCAGCTTCGACCCGCCGATGTTGAGGAAGTGGTGAACCATCTTGTGGTCCTCTGCAAACCGCACCCAGACCCGGAAGTAGAGTTGCTCGTGACCAACCATGGAGCAGTTGACCTCCTGGGCGCCGTCGCAGTCCCGCCAATCCAATCCGGCTCCTCGATAGCCGGAATCCGCCTCGGCCGGCATGAAGAGCGACCAGTTTCCATCGTGGACCTGCTCGTTGTCCAGTCGCACCCTTCCTCGATCGTCGATCCCCACACCGCCGATGAAATCAGAGGCCTCCAGGAACGCGTCGAAATCCCCATTGCCCTTCTCGAAATCCTCGCAAAGGAGCCAATGAGGATCTGGGTCTGCACAAGTATATGCAGAAACGGTCCCGTCTCGTCTGCTCTCGGCATCCGCCATGTGCGCATCCCCCGGCAACTCGGCGTCTCCTGGAGGCAGGTTGGAGTCCTGCCCAACGGCTGCGTCCTGGTCAGACCCTCCAGTCTGGTCTTTCTTGCAGCCCGGGCCAACAACTGTGCCCAACAGGATCGCGATGAGCAACAGCCCAGTCCCGGCATGACATGCGTGAATCGACAGCCCCAACCTCACCAAGGGATTCCTTCTTCCAGTCATCTGGGCACCTCCCGCCTCATTCAGTCATATCGAGAGCCTC
>CAZIJS010000197.1:0-8808 GCA_964539505.1 uncultured Myxococcales bacterium | reverse complement strand
AGACCGGGCCCCGCTGTCTCCTGATCCACCCAGACGACGACGTGTCCATGGCACGCATCGCCGCAACGCTCCAGACCATCGCCGACATCCGCATCCAGGGCCATAGCCCCATTGTGGGTCTTCGCCTCGACTGGCCCCAATGCCCGGGGCCACCTGATGCGGGAACCAAACCCATCGAGGGACCACAAGCGAGCCATCACCCGCTTTCGTGCCCAGCCTACGAGTCGTCATCCTCGTCATCACGTGCTGTGTCACCATCGTCCCCATCATCTTGTCCCGTGGGTTCTGCCGGTCCCTTGACCAAATAGGTTCGATGAATGGAAAACTTCCGGCTGACCCAGCCGCTCTTTGCCTTGGCGGTCACGTCCAACGTCATGATCGAGGCATGGATTTCGTGATTGGGCAGCTTCCTTGCGATGGCGATGGCCCTGCGCGCCTGCACCGAAAGCCGCTGCTCGTTGTCCCTGGTCACCGGGGCGATCCGTACCGATACGTCCTTGGGGAGGACGGAAACACCCAGGTCGCCCAACCAGTCCACCACCCGTTTGCGCACCATGGCCGCGGTCAGGGGTCTGGCCCCCCGCACCTGCGTGATATCGTCGAGCTTGTGATAGGCCCGATCGCGCAGGGATTCCACCCGATAGAGGTTGCATGCATGATAGCCACCCAGGCCCAGTCCCGAAATCGCCAGGAATACCACGATGTGCCACGCTCTCATCAGCCTTACTCCTCGAAATTCCGCTCGAACCCACCGTGTCCCGCTAGGCAAGGTCGGACAACGACGCCCTCTGGGACCCAGCACACCGGACGATTCGGGCAAAGCGTATCACAGGCCTTCTTTGGAAAACAGATCTGATGTCTGAGCCGACAACAGTCCTCAAAAATCGGGGAATCCGTCTGGCTCACGGCGCAGGAAACGATCGGCTCCCCACGTCCTGTCTGTGCTCGTTCCACAGGGCGAAGACGAGCAACAACCAGAGTCTGTGGCGATGGTCGAAACGCCCGGACTGGTGCTGTTCCAGCAGGTCTCGAACATAGTCCCCCTGGAACCAACCCGACTTCTGGTAGAGGTCCGAATGGAGCGCCCCGGTAAGCATGTCCCTGAGATCCGTCCTCAACCACTTGGCCAGGGGAACGGAAAATCCCTGCTTTCTGTGGGAGAGCACCTCTTCGGGCATGTGGGGTTCGATGAGGTCTCGAAGAATGCGCTTGGTCTTGGCACCCCGAAGTTTCCACGCATCCGGCAGGCTCCAGGCGAACTCCACCACCTTGTGGTCCAGCAGCGGCACCCGCGCCTCGAGGCTGTGGGCCATGGACATGCGGTCCACCTTGGTCAGGACGTCACTTGGGAGATACCGCATGAAATCAGCGGCCGCAGCCGATGCCACCGGACTGAGGGAGGAGCCGGCCCCCCTGGCTGTGGCGAAGGCGGCCAGTGCGTCGGAACGCGGCTCCAGGCCGATTTCTGAATCAGCAGACAATCCCGCAGGATCCGCAAAGAGGCGGCGGCGCATTTCGACCGTAAAATTCGATGTCAAATAGGCATACTGGCCTTCCAGGTCTTCGTCCAATCGACGCAGAAAATTGTGCATCGCCCCGTCCTGGTGGAACAGGTGTCTGCCCGAGGCAAGAAGACTGCGCATCGCCCCGGGTAGAAGGCCGTATCGTCGCTGGTCCTGCCTGAACTTCAGATAGCGGTTGTAGCCGAAGAGCAGCTCATCGCCTCCGTCTCCGCTGAGACAGACCGTGACCTGTTCGCGCGCCATCTGGGCCAGATAGTATGTCGGGATGGATGATGCATCTCCAAAAGGCTCTCCGTGCCTGGCCACGATGGTCGGCAATACTTCCACGGCCTTCGCAGTGACCATCATTTCATGATGGTCCGTTCCGAACCGTTGGGCCACGGCTCTCGCATAGGTCAATTCATTGTACTCTTCTTCCTTGAACCCGATCGAAAAGGTCGAAACGCGGCCCGCAACCCGCGTCATCTCCCAGACGACCGTACTCGAATCCAGTCCGCCGCTCAGAAGCGCCCCCAAGGGGACCTCGCTCATGAGACGGATGCGCACCGCCTCTGCGAGCAGGGCGTCGAATTCTTCGACGGCGTCCCGGTAACTCCCCAGGCGCCTGGACTCGAAAGGAGGGTGCCAGTATCGATGGATCGTCGTGGTGCCCCTGTCAGGTTCGTAGATGAGCCAGTGGGCAGGTGGCAGATGGCGGGTGGATCGGTAGATGGTCCTGGGAGCCAGGATATATCCCAATGAAAAGTATTCGTCCACCGCCTCTGGATCCCAGGCCTGGTCGATGAGGCCCGAGCGGACCAGGCTGTCCAACTCGGAACCAAAGACGAAGCTCGTCGCCGTGGCTGCATAGTAGAGCGGTTTGATGCCCACGCGATCCCGCGCCAGCATGAGCAGGTGTCTGCGGTCGTCCCAGATGGCGAAGGCAAACATGCCGCGCAGCTTGTGGACCATGTCGGGACCGAACTCTTCATATAAATGAACCAGGACCTCGCTGTCACCGGCCGTACGAAACCTGTGCCCCTTTGCGATGAGGTCGTCTCGCAGCTCGCGGTAGTTGTAGATCTCCCCGTTGTAGGTGACCACCACCCGGCCGTCTTCGTTGGTCAGGGGCTGGACGCTTCCCTCGATGTCGATGATAGACAGGCGCCGGTGGCCGAATCCCACGGGACCACCGACATGGACGGCCCCACCGTCCGGTCCACGATGGAGCAGCTCGTCGAGACCGGCCTGGACGCGTCTCGGTTCTGCGGGCCTTCGCGGGTCGTTGTGTACGAAACCAAAGATGCCACACATGATAAGCGCCTCGGATCCGGTTCGGTGAAAACTACGGGGAAACCAATTCTTCGAGTGCCGCTTCGATACGCTCGCAGGTTCTTCCGTCGACCCCTTCGACATAGGTGTCGAGCCATCTGGCGGCAGTCTGTCTGCAGCAGTCCGGTTCGGCCAAGGCGCGGTCGATGGCCTCGATCAATTCCTCCCGGTCATGGGCTACCATCCCGCCCGTGTCCTCGGGTGGGATCATCCAGAAAGGATCGTCGCGGGAGACGTGCCAGGGCCTGACTTTGCCCCGACGGTATTGCTGCATCAAGTAGCCGTCCTTGGTCTCGATGACTGGAAAAATGTGAATGGAAGGCCGGCCCGTGGGATAGAAAAACGTGATAAACGACGAATAGTTGCTAATCATCACGTCCGCCACGATCAAGTCTGCCAGGTTGTCGGGCTCTTCGTCTTTGTGTTTCAGCTGCAGGTATCGATGTCCCGCCGCCAGGTCGTGGAGACTCTTCAAGTATTTCTTGTCGTACCGGAATCGATCGTGCAGGCAGAACAGCACGTTGGCTCCCCGGTTTTCGATGTGCGTGAAGATCCCGTCGAGCACCTCCATTTCGTTCCCAAACCGCTCGAGCGTCCTGCCGTAGGCCCAGGTCAGCGAAAGCAGCACCGTGGGACGATTGAGAATATCGATGCGGTAGTTTGGAGCCAAGTCTTCCTTGGAATAGGGCGGGTTCAAAATCAGGTCGGAGTACGCCATGCCCACTGTCCGACAATTCTCCGGGGCGATGCCCCAGACCTCGATGCGACTGCGCTCATCGGCCGAACCATAGCACTGGGCCATGAAATTCGGATTGGGTCGCTTGATGTCTCCCACGAGACGTCGGGTCTTTTTGTGGAACTGGGCCAGGGCCTCGGGCCCGCGAACCCGCCAGCCCAGGCCGTGCCAGAAATAGGCCAGGCGCGAAGACAGGCGGGGTGGAGGCAGATGATTGTCGGCCACGATCACGTCGGGACGAAACCGGCGCACGCGCCTGTTCGTTCCAAGGGCCGACCGACGCAACACCGGCGATCGGAGGGGGCGCGCCCGAGCCAGGGGTTGCGTGAAGAAAGGCTCTGGATCCGGCGTGACGATGAGGGCTTCGTGGCGCCCGCTCTTTTCGATCTGGTAGGCAAGAGCAAGGATGTCGGCCTGGAGTGTCGTTGCCCAAAAACAAACTTTCATGGCCATACCCGAAAGGTCGAGTGGTCCATGGGGACCAGAATGATTCGTTCAGTTGTCATCTGCGTGGACCAGTCACCGAGGCACCCGAGGGCCTCACCTGCGGTACCGAGGGCCCTGCATCCGGTACCGAGGGTCGCACCGCCGGGGTCGTGGGTCGCACCGCCGGGGTCGTAGGTCGAACAGATCTGGATGCCGGCTTTCCGGCCGCTGGTTGTCGAGACCTCCCTGCACCCGATGCCCTGGGTCGGATCGGATGAACACCCGCGCAGCGATCCAGGTACCGGACCATGGCATCGGCGGCCTTGTCTTGCAACAAACGGGAGGGCTTCACAGACCCGGCAATCCCATTGTGCATCCAGGCAAACACCAGGCCGGGCCTTCCCCTGCGATCCAAGACGTAGCCGGCCAGGCAGGAGACCCCGCGCAGGGTGCCGGTCTTGGCCCGGACCCTGCCGTAAGCCGACCCCGCGTGCATCCGTCCGGCCAAAGTCCCGGTCTTGCCAGCCAGGGGCAGACTCTGGATCACCGCTTTGGCGAGCCAGTCCAGGGACAGGAGATGTTCGAGCACCCTGGTGATCTGTCGCGGTGAAAGGGCCGTCCGGCCGAACAGGCCCGAACCGTTCGTGAGACGGTACCTTCCTGGACGCACCCCGGACCGGGAAAGGAGTGCCTTGACGATCCTGAGGCCCTTGGCCGTGGTCCCGGGCCTGCCAAACACCTTGGCCCCAAGGGCACGCAGGATCTGCTCTGCATAGAAATTGTCGCTGTGCTCGTCCATGTGCTCGATGAGAGCAGAAAGAGGCTCTGAGCGGTGGCTCACCAGCCGGACCGAGGCGGCCCTGCGGCCTCGCTTCACAGGCCCCACTTTCACTCCCCGGTTTTGCAGGATCCGCTTGAATGTGAGGGCCGCAAACAGCTCTGGGTGAAAAATCCTGCGAAAATAGGTACGAGGCCCTATACCAGGTCTCATGGTCCCCGTAACGCGGATGAGGGTGCGCTTGCCTTTGCGCAGCGCCGAGACATCCAGGCCCCGGCCCGTTCCACAACGGGCCCGGTTGGACAGGAGGACATAGTCCGATGGTGGATCCAGGGCCACCGACACCTTGCAGCGCCCCCCCTCCTGCCTGGCTTCGACCGTCACCGAGACCC
Organism: uncultured Myxococcales bacterium; assembly: GCA_964539505.1. Lineage (GTDB taxonomy): Bacteria > Myxococcota_A > Polyangia > HGW-17 > SLPX01 > CAZIJS01. Next base: position 3,642 of record CAZIJS010000197.1, on the reverse strand, counting down.
TGTTTTCGTCCACCGAAACAGCACCCGTGGGAGCGGCATAGCCGGCATCGTCTGGCTTGCCGAATCCCGGGGGGAACCGGCGCTTCGAAAAGAACGAATCGTCGACCAAGATTCCCGATGGGATGGAGCGGACTCCGCGATGGACCAGAGCCCCTGCGAACCCGGCGAGGTCCTCGTGGGTCAAAGATGGGTCTCCCTGTCCCCAGAGCACCAGAGGCCCCACGATCCGGTCCCCCTGCTGCCTTCCGAGCAGGACCGTGTCGAACCGAAAATCCGGTCCCAGCCTGCGAAGAGCCGCCGCAGCGGTCAGAATCTTCGTACAAGATGCCGGATGAAACCGCCGATTGCTCCTGCGCCCGAAGAGCACCGGCCCACCCACCCGCTTGATCACGAGCCCGAGCACCCCGGACCTGGCTGCCTTGGAACGGTAGATTTTGCGCAGTTCCTGCTGCAATGCCTTCCTGGCGGCCGGTTCCCGTCCACTGGAACCAGGACCGGCCTGGGCCGCCAAGGAAACAGTCATGCCCCAGAGGGCAATGAACCATGCATGTCGAAATCCCATCATGTGACTTTCTCAAGATAGCGGGCGTTTACCCAAATTCGCAAGTTTCCTGCGTTCTACTTCCACGATTCGACGCACGAGGGGATAACTTATTGCAGCGGCCACAGAGGCGACGATGAGACTGCCCACCCAAAGAACCAGGGCAATGCCGCCAAACTTGCTCAACATCGCCCCCATGGTGGCAATGAAATGGTCGAAGTCGAGGAGAGACACCTTGGACAGGGATTCGATGAATTGCCGGCCTTTCTCGGAATCACCGCCCATGAAAACCTGACCGACGCGATAGTTGAAATAGTAAATGGGAACGATGGTAAAAGGATTCGTGATCCAGGCCAAGGCCACGGGAATCAACCTGTTGGCCCTGAGCACCTGGGCGATGGCCGCCCCGAGAATCATCTGGACCCCCACCGTGGGAGTCAACGCCACGAACATCCCGATGGCGAACCCCAGGGCCACCGAGTGCGGTGATCCCTGGTGCTCCAAGAGCCACCGCACCATCCTTGCATAGAGCGTTCTTCGCCGCGCATTTCGCTGGGCGGCGCCACCGTGCCTGTCGTGTTTCCGGTCTTCGTCGATTTCACAATGATCCGCCACCACCGACCCGTCCTGCGCGTCCTTGACCTCCATGCCATTGGATGCCGGTGCGTTGGAGATGCCGGTGGCAGGAGGCTCGATGGCCTTTTTGTCGTGTGAAGTTCCTGAAGCTTCCATCGATGCCAGTCCACAACCCGGGTTGAGCCGGTGCACCTTTCGTGCTATTCGCATTGACCATGAACGGGAAAGGCCCTCTTTTGGGGCCCCGATCGATGAACACTCGTTGGTAGCACCCTTTTGGGAGAGCCGCAAAAGGATTCGCAATCCAGAAACATGGGCCTACGAATCATGACAAGGAGTCACAGGTCTTGGAACGGGAACACAACCTTGCTGTTTTCATAGATTTCGAAAACCTCGCCCTTGGTTTCGATGGGACCAGGAGCACTGCGCTGGGCCGCACGGCGTCGGGCAAGCGGGGCAAACTGCCTTTCGACATCATCAAGGTGCTCGAACGCCTGGTCGAAAAGGGCAAAATCATCGTCAAAAAGGCCTATGCCGACTGGGAGGGCTACTCTGCCTACAAGCGGCCTTTCCATGAATCGGGCATCGAACTCATCGAAATCCCGAAGCGTTCCATGAGCGGCAAAAACTCGGCGGACATCCGCCTGGTAGTGGACGCAATGGATCTCTGCTACTCCAAAGAACACATCGACATCTTCGTGATCGTGTCAGGAGACAGTGACTTTTCGCCGTTGGTTTCCAAGCTCAAGGAAAACGGAAAGCACGTCATCGGCCTGGGCATGAAAGGATCGTCATCCGACTTACTCATATCCAACTGCGACGAATTCATCTTCTACGAAGAACTCGACAGGCCCGTGGCCAAACAGATCGGTCTGATCACCAAGAGTCTTCCAAAACAAAAACGCCAGGTCTTTCAACTCCTCGTGGAGGCCGTGGCGGCGCTCAACAGGGAAAACAAGGAGGTGCTGTGGAGTTCCATGGTCAAACAGACCATGCAACGAAAAAGGCCATCCTTCAGCGAAACCCACTACGGATACGAAGCCTTCAGCGACCTGCTCAAGGACGCCAGGGAACATGGCATCATTTCCCTGCGCAAGGACCCAAAGAGCGGCACACTCATCGTCGAGGGAATCGGCAAGGACTGAGTTTTCATGGCGGATCGGAAAAAGAGCCCCCAAAAGGGGCGACGAAAAAAAATCGGCGGCCACAGAAAAGAGACGCAGCGGGGAAAAACATCCATCGATGGCGTCGCGTCTGCAGATCCTGCAAAGGCCACTTCGGAAAGCATGTCTGAACCAGGTAACATCGAGGCAGAAGACGCCCTCGACGAGGCGGGGGACTCCCTCGTGCCCATCCCAGTGCCCCTGGCAGACGACGATGAAGTGATCGAGGCAGAGCCGGTGGAGCCTCTGCCAACCCCCGTAGCACCGGACCAGACGCCCACAGTCCCAACCGCCCCCAGGAGACTCAGCTCCCAGGGCCTGGTTCGCTACGATCCCCTCACGGCTTATATCCAGGAAATCCGGCGCCATCCCTTGCTCAGCAGGGAAGAAGAGGTGGAACTGGCCAAGCGCTACAAAGAAGACGGTGACATCGAGGCGGCCAGGCGACTTATCATTTCCAACCTGAGGCTGGTGGTCAAGATCGCCCATGAATATCGAAGGGCCCACCAGAATTTGTTGGACCTGATTCAAGAAGGCAACATGGGCCTGGTGCAGGCAGTCCAGAAATTCGATCCGTACCGGGGCATCAAGCTGAGCACCTATTCGGCCTGGTGGATCCGGGCCTACATCCTGCGGTTTATCTTGAACAACTGGCGACTCGTCAAAATCGGGACCACCCAATCTCAAAGAAAACTCTTTTTCAATCTCAGAAAGGAAAAACAGCGCCTGGAACGGATGGGTATCAAACCAGACCCCAAGGCGGTGGCCAAGTCCCTGGGCGTATCGGAACACGAAGTCGTGGACATGGAACGCCGCCTGGCCGCCCCGGAGCTCTCCCTGTCGGCTCCCGTGGCAGCCACATCGGACAGCTCCAGTCCCCGCACGGTGATCGATGTCATCCCCGACGAGGGACTGCCTCCCGACGAAGCCGTGGCAGCCGCCGAATTTCGACGTTTGCTCAGTGAAAAGCTCGAAGCATTCTCCCGGACTCTCAAGGGCAGAGACGCGGTGATCTTCCGCGAACGGCTCATGACCGATCAGCCCCTCACCCTCAAAGAAATTGGAGACCGCTACGGCATCACGAAAGAAAGGGCCAGGCAGCTCGAAAAACGCCTCATGGGAAAGCTGCGCGACTACCTGCGCGAAGAAATGGGAGACGCCGTGGAGGTGGCCCTGGGCCTGGAACAGTGACCATGCTCTCGCAGCGAATGCCCCGACATGCCTCGTAATCCCCACAAACCCCACAGCAGACCGCAACGGTCCGGCCCGGCCCCAGGGACTCTTTACGTGGTGGCCACCCCAATCGGCAACATGGAGGACGTCACGGACCGGGCCCGCCGCATCCTGCAGGAAGTCGACCTG
>CAZIJS010000196.1:4002-8827 GCA_964539505.1 uncultured Myxococcales bacterium | reverse complement strand
CATAGGACGATCCCCCTGCCGAGGTGTTGTTCGCAGCCCGGATCTCGAGATGGTCGATCACGATGTTTTGCTTTCCGTAGCAGGCCATGGCAACGACACTTCCCTGGATCACCACATGATAGGAATCCGCCCTGGCCCAGCCGTTCGTGCGACTATATCCCCCATAGAGAGACACGTTGGACTGCAGGGTCACGGTCCCCGTGTATGTGCCCTCGGAGATGTAGACGTCCTTTCCAGTGGAATAGGCAGCGGAAATCGCCGCCTGGATGGTGCGCTTTGGCTGGTCCTTGGTTCCGGGCCATGCGTCGTTGCCGTTGACCGCTACGAAGACGGCCTGGGACTCGTCTCCGTCGATTCCGTCGCAGTTGCGATCCACGAATGCGTCGTCAGGGCTGTCCGCCCCCTGCGGGGGCCCTGGGACACAGCTTTCCGTCCCGTTGGTGCAGGTGCTCTGCCTGGAGCAGACGCCAAGTCCGCAGGTATAAGGCACATAGTGATTGTCTGCCGCGCCGTCGCAGTCATCGTCGAGGCCGTTGCAGTCTGTGTCCGGCCCGGTGGCCAGGCCGGGATTGCAGACATTGTTACCCGATCCGTCGCAATGGTACGACGCCTGGCAGACCCCCACCCCGCAGGTCCCGGACGTCAGGGTGCCATCGGGATAGTCGATGCACTGAGGGGAACTGGTGCCATTGCAGCCCACCATGTACTGGCAGACACCGCAGGCCGCCGCAGCAGTGGATTCGAGAGGCTGGGAGTCACAGTCGGCACTGTTGGGGTCTTTGCATTCCGCCAGACCTTCGCACCTGTTCGATGTGATGTCCTGGTGCCCGTAGCAGGTCTCGGTGTCCAACGGGCCCTGGGTGCCCTGCTTTTCGTACCAGCCGCCGCATTCGATGACACCGCAGGTGGGATCATCGGCTGGTGCGACCTGGTTCCCGGAACCGTCACATTGAGCGCACAATCCCGTGCTCGTTCCCGCAGGATAGTCCACGCATTGGGGAGGGGTGGAGCCCTGACAGCCGCTCATGTAGCGGCAGGTGCCACAGGTGGCGGCCGGAGCCGACCCCAGGGGCTGGTTGTCGCAATCCGAACTGTTGGCATCCTTGCAGTCGCCAAGGCCCTCGCACCGGTCCGTGGTGATGTCCTGGTGGGCATAGCATGTTTCGGTGCTCGTGGGTCCTGGTGCACCCTGCTTTTCGTACCAGCCGCTGCAGTCCACGAGGCCACAATCGTTGTCATCGGCGGCGGCCACTTCGTTGCCGGCACCGTCACATTCGCTGCACAGCCCGCTGTCGGTACCCTGAGGATAGTTTTCACAGGTTCCGGGAGTTGTTCCACTGCAGCCCGAGACATGCTTGCAGACACCGCAGGTGACCGTGGGAGCCGCCAGCAGGGGCATGGAATCACAGTCGTCGCTGTTCGAATCCTTGCAATCTTCAGGAGCCTCGCAGCGGTCTGCGACCATATTCTCATGGGCATAGCACTCATCGGTTTCTCTGGGGCCTGCCTGGCCGGTCTTGGTAAACCAGTTACTGCAATCCACCACTCCGCAGTCCTCGTCGTCTGCGGCCTGAACGGGTGTGCCTGTCTGATCACAAATCAAGCAGAGGCCCGGGTTGACGCCTTCGTCGGTCTGACCGTTGCAGTCGTTGTCCACGCCGTCGCAGATTTCTTCCCCGGAGTTCGTGATGTTACACTCGTACTCGCAGCCAGGCTGTCCGTCGTAGTCGTAGTGGTCGGGAGGACAGGCGATGTGTCCCGAAAACGGGATGAGATGTTGCGGCGCCTGGGCGTCGGCCTGGATGAACACCAGGTTTTCAGCAGGGACATCCTGGCCGTCCAGGGTTGCGTGAAACTCCACTTCCACCATCACGGCTTCAGGGGCTCCCTGGCCGTCATCAGGCCCCAAGACAAAGGGCACATCGGGGAAATCAGTCGCCTCCACCTGCCGGTATCCGCCTGGGGCTTGGTCGTCTTCCACCAGGCGGAAGAAACGCAGAGTGAACAGGTCACCCTGCCCGGTTTCGTTTGTGACATGGATGTCGGAAACCACCAACGGGACGTTCCCCTCGCCGCTGTTGTAGAGACTCACCCTTGCCAGGGCCGTGGCGTCGAAGTCCAAGTCACCGTAATCTATCACTTCAGGATTCTGAGCACAGTTCGCAAAGAGGTCATCTGCCTGCATGACGCAGGTGGCCAGGTTGGAGCTGCCTTCCAGGGTGGATGTGAGGGGCACCTGAACTACTGGTTCATCCGGGTCGTTGGACGCAATGTACAGCGTGCCGTTGTCCGGCTCGTCATCCCGGCTCACCAAGGTCACCGTGATCTCGATGCTTCCTCCCGGTTCGATGACGCGCTGAATGTCGCCCAAAGGATCTGCAGTAAACTCGGCCAGATTCCCTGACTCGTCCAGGGTGACCGACGTGACCGTCAAATCGGCGTTGCCTGCATTCCGGACCGTCACGGTTCGGCTCACTGGGACACCGACACCGGCGCTTCCAAAATCCAGCTCGCTTGGGTCCACTGCAATGTCTGGAACCTCTTGCCCCGCGTCGCCTACGAGTCCTCCGTCGCCGGGCACGCAGACCTCGCCTTCGCAGACATAGCCCTCGGGACAATCCTGTGGTCCCGAACAGACGATCGCAGCATCCAGGCTGCCCCCACTGGGTGTTTTATGGGCACAGGACCCGAGCCACAGCGATCCAACAAAAGCCCAAAAAAGAACGACAAGGATACTTTTTTGTCTGGTCATGATTGCTCTCCTGCTCTGTCCCAGGCACACTTTGGCGCGCAGTGCACGCTGCACAAGAAGAATCGATTCGATGATATCATCTGGCAAAAGCAGACTGCAAGCATTTGTTTTTTTGGCGGAGAAACGAGGTAGGAATAGTTTTAAAAAACAACCAACGGGCAAAAAAGGGCATTGCTTGCAGCGCCTGTCCACACAAGGTATCAAAAGAAGGCAACGCTGACAGCTCTCGGAAAGACTGGTGCCACCTGTGGCATCGTCTTGTCCGAGGATGCCGAAAGGTGGTGCGGCCATGGGGAAAACATTTGACAGGCCGGGTCAGGAGACCGTGCGTATCCTAGGCAAGCGGCTCGAACGCCTCAGATTCTTGTTGGACCTCGGGGCACGTTTCCAGGCACAAAGAGACTTCCGGACACTCCTGGGGCATGTCTGGATGAACCTGACCCACGCATTGAATGCGGAACGCAGTTCCCTTTTTCTCTTGGACTCAGACGAAGACGAACTCTACTCGGTGATCGCACAGGAGGCCAAGACCATTCGATTCCCGGCAAACCAGGGCATCGCTGGTGCCGTGGTTCAATCGGGAGAACCCATTCTGGTTCCCGACGCTTACAAAGATTCGCGGTTCAACCCAGACGTGGATCGCAAAACGGGTTTTCACACTCAGTCTATACTGGCAGCCCCCCTCCTCTCTTCCGCAGGACAGTGCATCGGCGTGGCCCAGGTTCTCAATCGACGAGACAGGCAGCCCTTCGACGAAGAGGACCTGGAGATCTTGACATCCCTGGCGGCATTCGCAGGCGTGGCAGTAGAGACACATCTTCTCATCGAAGAGCAAAGGGAAGCCACCGAGGCCGTCATCACGGCCTTGGTAACCGCCCTGGAGATGCGTAGTCCCGCAGAACGCAGGCACAGCCAGGAAGTGCGTGCCCTGGCACGTTTCCTTGCGGAGATGCTTGGCATGGACCGGGATCGTATCAGGCCCCTGGAATGGGCGGCAGCGCTGCACGACGTGGGCAAACTCGCCATTCCCGATGCGGTGATGAACAAGGAGGACGCGCTCAGCGAGGAAGAGCGCATACGATTCGACGAGCACGTCCTGGTGACCCGGAGGGTCCTGGAAGCCATGGGCCTCCACGAAAGTTTGCCGATGGTGGTGGAGGCCGCGTCGCTCCATCACAAGGGATACGACGGTTCTGGATTGCCCGAAGACGGCCCCAAGGGCGAATTTCTGCCCTTGGAGGCTCGGATCCTGGCTGTGGCGGATCGGTTTTCACTTCTGAGCCACAGACGCTGGGGGCGCCCGGCTCTTTCGCCCCCGGAAGCCTTGTCTGCAGTGATGGCCGAGAGTGGAAAAGCCTTCGATCCCAAGGTGGTGGCTGCCCTCTACGCCCTGGGTCCGGATCTTGCTACAATCCTGGACGCTTCCGGCGACGCCGAGAGCACCAGGCGGGGAGCGGCCACATTGGTGGTGGACCCCGAGCGTATTTCCGGGCAGGCGGCTCCGCAGATCTCGACAAGATCCCTGGAAGACATTCCCTCCATGACCATGGAGGACCTCCAATCCACGGTGGAACGCCTGGAGATTCTCATGGAGGTGACCAGGAGCATGGCGTCGCAGCGGCATCTGGATCGCCTCCTGGAGGAAATTCTTTCGAGTGCCACGAAAGTCCTCGATGCAGATCGCAGCACGCTTTTTCTGCTCGAAGAAGATGGGCAAGGACGCCGTTGGCTCTCGAGTAAAGTAGCCCAGGGCGTGGGGACCATCCGAATTCCCTTGGATCGGACGAGCATTGCCGGCAGCGTGGTGCTCGACGATGCCATCTGCAATATCCAAGACGCCTATGCTGACGCCAGGTTCCACAAGAGCGTAGACAGGGAAACCGGATACCGGACGCAAACGATACTCGCCTGTCCACTAAAGAGCCCCGGTGGACGTGTGGTGGGCGTCCTCCAGGCTCTCAACAAGAAACGGGGTCTGTTCGATCTCCGCGACGAAGAACTGTTCCAGACTCTGGCAAGCCTCGCGGCCGTGGCCGTGGAAAACGCCCGCTGGCTCTCAGAGCAACGCCAGAC
>CAZIJS010000196.1:0-3992 GCA_964539505.1 uncultured Myxococcales bacterium | reverse complement strand
ATCACTCATCTCGGGACAGGCAGTGGCCATCGACGCCAGAGACCATGTCACAGGCGGTCATACCTGGCGTGTCACGGCTTTCGCCGCCGAAATCGGTCGCAGCATGGGCCTCTCCATGGAGGACAGGGAACTCCTCCGTTTTTCGGGCTTGCTGCACGACCAGGGAAAGTTGGGGGTGCCCGACGACAGCCTGCTCAAACCGGGCCGCTTGTCCGATTGGGAATTCGAATTGATGCGATCCCATGCCTCCAAGACGAAAGAAATCCTCGAAGCGGTCAGACATCTTTTCCCCAGACGTCTCAGGCAGGTGGTGGACATCGCGCCGGCTCACCATGAAAAGTTGGACGGGACCGGATATCCAGACGGCATCGCAGGAGATCAGATTCCCGCCTTGGCCAGGATCCTGGCAGTGGCGGACATTTTCGATGCCCTCACGGCGGACCGTCCCTATCGAAAGCCCCTGCCAGACCAAAAGGTCATCGAGATTCTTCGGGAGGACGTTGCCGCGGGGAAATTGGACCCATCGCCCGTCGAGGCCCTCTCAAAGATTTTGCCCCGAATCGGTGCGGTTCGAAAAGAAGTCAACGAACAGTTGGAAAAGCGTCACGAAGCAGGGGCGATCCGCAGCCTCGTTTTTCACCAGTAGGGCCTTTGTCTGTTTCCCGGAGATTTTTTTGTTGAGACTTTTAGCGATGACGCGGCCTGGCCCTGGCAGCCGGTCTGGGCCGAGCCGCACCGGATGAGCGTTGGGGCGGCCTCGCCTCGCCGCGAGGAGCATGGGACGGGCCGGATCGCCGGGTCGATGTGCGGGATCCAGCGATCGGTCTTCCCTCCCGGCGGGGGGATATCTGGCCGTTTCGACCTGGAGTGACGGCTCTCGGCTGGGGTCTCGTGGGACTTTTCCGATGAACCTTTCGACCTGGTGATGCTTTTCCATGAGCGCCGGACATCGCCCTGTGGCCGGCGATTGTTGGAGGATGCAGAATCTCCACCTTGCCGGCAAGACCGCTGGTGATCACGACCTTGCCCTGCTGGGTGACAAAGATGGCCTCGGTGCCGGGGATACGTTCCACCAGGCGTTTGGCCCGGGCAAGCCCCAACACGAACAACCCCGTGGCCATGGCATCTGCGTATACGGCCCGGTCTGCCACCACGGTGACAGAATGCAAACCGCGGGCCGGCCGGCCGGTCCTTGGATCGATGATATGGGCGTACCGGCGTCCATTTTTCATAAAATAGCGTTCGTAGTCCCCTGATGTGACCACGGCCATGTTGCTCAAAGAGAGCACTGCAAAGTAGTCACCCCGCTTGCCGGGATCCTGGATGCCCACGCGCCAGGGTCTGTCAGGACGCCGGCCAGAGACGTTCAGGTCTCCTCCGCCGTAAATGATGTGGTTTGGAAACCCCGCGTTTTTCAGGACTTTGGATGCAATGTCGAGGGCGTATCCCTTGGCCACGCCTCCCAGGTCGATGCGCATCCCCGCCTTGAGTTGAATCCTATTGTTTTGTGGATCCAGGTGGATGCCCTGATACCCCACGAAGGGAAGCGCCTTGTTGATTTCTTCCTGGGTGGGCAGACGATGAGGGCCGTCTCCCTTCATGCCCCATGGCCCTTTGAGCGCAGCGTAGGACACGTCGAAGGCACCGGATGTAAGTCTGGATGCCTGGAGGGCCTCCTGGAAAACCGCCATCACATCAGGGCTCACATCGAGGAAGGCCGTCACGGGCCTCCCAGAAGAGAGGGCCCGGGCAGCCCTGCTGTTGAGGAGAGACACCTGACTGCCAGGAATGTGGTCGCTCATGGCCGCCTCGATATCGGCCACGGCCCGAAAGGCGGCCCGTACGGCAGAGGCTGCTCGATTTCTCTCTGCTTTCTGATCCGGAGCCTGCGGATTGATGGCTACGATCATCCGAAAAATCGTTCCCATGAAGGGTCTGGTCTCCACGTAGAGTCCGTCGAATTCGCCTCCACCGGCACGGCGTCCCACCATATGCGAAGCCCTCTTGCCCGAACCGGAACGATTCTGCTCCTTGTTGCAGGCTGCCGGGCCCATCAGACTAAGACAGGCTGCTATCGCGAGGAGTCTTGTGGTCATGTGCGCTTCCTCCGGATACTGTGTCCTTCGTTCTTCCTCCGTTCCGCGTGTTTCGTTCGTCCCATGGAAATCGAAATGATGAACAGAATCCACATGAAGACTCCCTGGTTCCCACCTGCTGTCCGACAGCCTCCAGACCTGCTTTTCGTCTTCCCGCTGGCAGCAAAGCGATGCCTGGGGAGCGCCGATCGAGGCCGGCGTCTTTTTCGTCCCAGGCGATCGGGGACAGTTGGCACGCGGCCAGTGCGGCTGCGCAGCGGAGCTTGCGGACCGAGTCGAAACCAGTCTAGCAGCGATCCGTCTTTTTTGAAGGATGCGACTACCACCGAGGGGCCCGACACCCGGACTCGGACGTAGTGAAAGACCGGCTCGACGACCCGGGTCGTGCTCAAGACATGCTTGACCGGGTACAGAGGGGCTCCGCCGCCCGCGGTGACCAGGTAAGTGACCCGCCCCACCCGGCCCCGTTCGTAGAGGTGGTCGTGGCCGGAAAACACGATGTCTACCCCGAAGCGCTGGAAAGCCTCGAAGAGATCCGAATCAGCCAGGTCCCAGTTTGGTCCATGGGGTCCCGAAGAAAAGGGGCCGTGATGTATCACCACGAAGATATGCCGAATGGACGGATCCGTGGAAGCCTCCACGAGTTGGTCCATGGCCCAGGTCTCCTGGGAGGCACCGAGGATGGGCACGTTGGAGTCCAAAAACAAAAACAGGGAGTTCCCGTATACGAGGGAATAGCAGAGACCAAGGCATGGTCCGCGATTTTCGATCCGAAAGTAGGTCTCGAAGAGCTTTCTGCCCCTGGTCCAGGAACGGGACAGCTCGTGGTTGCCCAACGCGGGATACAGGGGAGCTGACGCGAGAATGGGATGTTCGACTCGAAAGAAACGCTCGTAGAGTCCTTCGTCCGCCTTGTGGACCACGTCCCCCGTATGAATGATGAGGTCCGCTCGTTCCAGGGACATGGCCTCCACCACCGCCCGGTGTTCAGACACGTTGTATCGGGTGTCCCCAAAGGCCAAAAAGACAAAGGGGCGGTTCGGACTCCGGCCGGTCACGAAGGTGCCGTCATACGTCTTGCCGGCGACTTCGACTGTGTAGCGGTAGCGACGGTGCGGTGTCAGCTTGCGCCAGGTCACCGACCGCAGCTTGCCACCGGCGACTTTCTTGACGAGCCGCGCCCCATCCGGCATGCGCGTAAGGGTTACCTGTGCTTCGGCCCGACCGCTTTGCTTCCAGAGAATGGCGACCCCGTGCTCAGACAGGTCCTGCAGATAGGGCGGACAGAGGAACGGATCGGGCGACGATGTGGCAGAGAGGAACAAGAGTGTCAGCATCGAGCTCATTGCTGTTCCTCGGTTTCCTCTCCGCCTTGGGAGGATTCTTCCTCTGCTCCATCTTCTCCAGCGGGCCTGTCCCTCCCAGACAATGACTTTTGCCGCAAACGAAGGAGCACCAGACCGATGGCCTCCCTGGCCGATTCTCGAGTGTGACCGAATCGGTCCAACAGACTCGCCACCACGGCCCGCGCCTTTTCTTCCGCCTCGCCACTGCCGTCCAGAACGCCGTCGAGGAGGCTCACCGCAGTGGAAAGCCGTTGCGACAAGACATCCTGGCGTTCCGCATACAAGGTTTCCCAGAGGCTCTTCAACTCGCGGGCAAAAATTTCTTTGATCTTGGGTTTGTCATCGTCAGGATGTGACAGGGCCCAGGCTGCGATTCTCGTCATAGCGTCGTTCCGAAACCGCTCGGCATCCGTGACTCCGAGGCGTTCTTCGAAGTCGCCCATGAGCTTGGCGTCAGGATCCTCCAACTCCCCTGTCATGGGATTTCGCACCTTCTCTTCCCTGGCCCATGCCGACATGTGGAGCACATAGCGGTCCAGGAGTTCGTCGA
>CAZIJS010000195.1:0-8900 GCA_964539505.1 uncultured Myxococcales bacterium | reverse complement strand
ATGACGTGATCAACGTCTCTGGTCACCGCATGGGCACCGCCGAGGTGGAGAGCGCCTTGGTGAGCCATCCGACCGTGGCCGAGGCCGCCGTGGTGGGCTATCCCCACGAGATCAAGGGTCAGGGCATCTATGCCTACGTGACCCTGAACAAGGGCGTGGAGAAGACCGACGAGTTGCTCAAGGAGCTGGTCAAGCACGTGCGCAAGGAAATCGGGCCCATCGCAACTCCCGACATCATTCACTGGGCCGACTCTCTGCCCAAGACCCGGTCGGGCAAGATCATGCGTCGCATTCTTCGCAAGATCGCTGCCGCCCAGTACGGAGACCTCGGTGACACGAGCACCTTGGCCGATCCGTCCGTGGTCGAGCACCTCATCGAAGAGGACAAGGCCCTCAAGGCCAAGTAAGCTTCGGTAGGGTTTCGTCCTGAGCAAAGCCCCGGTCCTGGACCGGGGCTTTGTTTCATCTGCGGCCGTCGGCCACCTGACCATTCCCGGTCTCTGTCCTTCAGTCGATCGGCTGTTGCGTTCCAGTGAGACTCACTGAGAGACTCGGGGGGAGCTGGTTGTATCGGTATGGATGTTGTGGTGGGACGTTTCAGCGGTGATCTCTGTCGCGACCTTCCAGGAGTGCCAGAAGCTCCATGTGACGCTGTTCCAGTTCGTGATAGAGATCTTCCATTTCCGCCATGATGGCGCGGATCTTTTTTTCGGTGTCGTGGTACAAGATGCGAAATCGCTGGCTCGTGGATGCGGGCATCCGGCTGGAGGGCGTTCGAATCTTCGGCAGAGTCGTGGTCTTGAAAAGGAGCCGTTCCAGGTGGATCCATGTCTTGGCATCCATGTTCGTGAAACGGAGCCCAAGGCCGATTTCTTCGTCGGAACCCACCTTGGGTTCGAGCCTCGTCACTTGGGCCGTGGTTTCCGTGATGACCTCTTCGTCCGTTCCGAACTGGAGGGTTACGTCTGCGCCGAGTTCCAGGAGCAAGCCTGTCTTGATGAAGATACCGCCCGAGGAAACACTCAAGATTTCAGCGGGGCTCTGCATGCCCTCGTACACGATACGGACGTGGACGGGAGAGGATGCATCCGGTTCTCTTCGTTTCGTTTCATTGTCCCAGGTGTCTGCATCCATGATATTCGCCATCTGTTCCTCGATGTCTGGTTGGGCGTCGTCGACTATCGGCCACCTGTGGAGCAATACTTTCCAGGATCTGTAAGGGCGGCCGTTTGAGAGGTTTTTTGCCCAATTGCCGTGCAAAAGATGAGTATTTTTCGAAACAGTCCATCTGTCAAAGGGAAAAGTTTGCAGTTTTGGAGAACCTCTGTTTTTTCGGCTTTTTCGCGTTCGACCAGATTCCTGTTTTCAAAGCAGCCTGTAGTTTGAGCCAAGAACCGACTGTGTGACAGAAAAGTCGGTCCCAAAAGTCCAACGTGTGGGTATAATGGGCCGATTCGTAGGGCATGGAACCTCGATGGCATCGGGCTTTCATGCTCGATGATGGGGACATGGGTTCGGAGGTGTGCATGTCGCTGGTTTCGTTGATTGTCTTGCTGGCTCTCGGCATCCCAGGTGCTTCCAAGGCTCCCGCCAGGATCCATGCCGGCGACGTCTGCCCGGCAAGACCCGCTTCGCGCGCCAAAGCACGCAGGCTCGCCGGGATCTGGTATAAAAAAGGGATAGGACTCTACAAACAGAAGGCCTTTCGTCGGGCCCACGAGGCATTCGTGTGCACGAGCCGCATTCTTGACGCGGGGCTGACACAGTATTGGATTGCTCGCAGTGCGCAGGATGCCGGAATGCTGCAGGAGGCGCTCGCACTTTTCGAGCAGCTGCGCAGGCGGCCCCCTGCCCCGGTGACGCGGCGGGAGATCGACGGGCGAATCGCTGTTTTGCATGAGCGGCTTGCAGCCCGCAAGACACCTGCCGGCGACAAGACTCATGTGGATGGAAACAAGGAAGGGCGGAAGGGGTCTGGCAAGGGCAGGACACAATCGAATCTTGGTGAGGCAAAGATGGCAAGGAGGCAATTCGAGACCGTAGCTTGGGCCCTTTGGGGCACGGGGGCGGGCCTGCTGCTCACGTCCGTGGTGCTCGGGACCCTGGTGGGGCTGGACCAACGGGCCCTGGAGCATGCTGGTGACGGGACATGGTGGGCGCCTGGCATGGACGAGAAGTACTCGCGCAGGAACGGACTGCTGGCCGGAACCTTTACTTTGGTTGGGGCCGGGGTTCTGGCTGCTGCTGCCGGGACAGCCCTGTATTTCCTTGGGCGGAGTTCTCATAAAGAGAAGGTATCGTTCCATGTGTCCCCTCGGGGAGCGGGATTGCGCCTCTCCCTGGACTGGTAGGTCAAGATGTGGGCTGGCAAAGAGGGTTCTGTGAATCGATTCTGGGTGGGGTTGTTGGCTTCTGTCGTGATGTCGGCAGCGGTTGGTTGCGACGTGGATCTGCAAGAAGGGGTCTACCAATGTGATTTGGATGGGCCCAGGGGATGTCCTCCCGGGTGGGTTTGCTCCCTGCGTCCCGAGGACCAGGCGCCTCGCTGTTATCGAGAGCCCCAACACCTTTGCGGAAACGGAGTGCTCGAGGTCACCGAAGCATGCGATGGCACGGATTTCGGCGGCCAGACATGCGCGACCATGACCGAGGGATTGTCTCAGGGACAGTTGACCTGCAACGACGACTGCACCATGGACCTGTCTGCTTGTCATCTGTGCGGCAACGGATCGGTGGAGGGACCGGAAACCTGTGACGGCTCGGACCTTGCCGGTGGAACCTGTTGGACCGTGGCCCAAAAAAAAGACGGGCTGCTTTCCTGTGGCGCTGACTGCCAATACGATACATCGCTGTGCCACGACTGCGGCAACGGTATCCAAGAGGCGGGAGAGGACTGTGACGGCGATGACCTCGGTGACGCGAGCTGTGCCACGGTGGGAGACGACGGGGGCTCTCTGGCCTGTCAGGATGACTGCACCTTCGATCGTTCGCGTTGCTTTCGCTGCGGGGATGGGACGTGTTCGGTTGGGTTGGGAGAAAACGCATCCCAGTGCAGCGCGGAGTGCGGCTGGTCTCTGGTGGCGGCTGGCGCCTATCACACCTGTGGTATCCTGGGGGACGGAACCGTCTGGTGCTGGGGCGTCAACGACAAGGGCCAACTCGGCGACGGCACCTTGACCAACTCGGCCAGCCCCGTGCATGTCGTGGCTTTGCCGTCGGCGGCCGACGACCTGTCGGCCGGCCGATCGCACAGTTGCGCGGTGCTCAGCGATGGGAGCCTCTGGTGTTGGGGAGACAACGCTTCGGGGCAGATTGGCCCGGACGTGGACAGCAGCACGGCGACGCCCCAGGCGCTCTTGGGACTCGACGGGGCTGTCGCGCAGGTGGCCTGCGGTGACGACTTCACCTGTGTCCGGATGACACAGGACGACTCGGTGTGGTGTTGGGGATCGAATGCCCAGGGACAGCTCGGTGATGAATCCGGTCAGGATTCCGCCACGCCGGTTTCCGTGAGCCTGACGGCCGGAGCGTTGGATATTGCCGCCGGGGCGAGGCATGCCTGTGCCGTGCTCACCGACGGGAGCGTCTGGTGTTGGGGAGACAATCGTGCCGGCCAGGTGGTGGGAGACGGACAGCCGTCCCACGCTGGTCCCCAGCAGGTGCATCTGGCGAGCCAGGCGCTCTCCGTGGCCCCTGGGGACCGGCATACCTGCAGCCTGTTGCAAGGTGGGGATATCTGGTGCTGGGGGGACAACGCGGACGGCGCTCTGGGAGACGGGACGAGAGATGCCACGAACGTACCGGTTCTGGTGCAGAGTGGATCGTCGGCTGCGGCCTTGTCTTCGGGAACCTCATTTTCCTGTGCCGTGCTCGGGGACCATCGTGTCTGGTGCTGGGGCAGCAACGACAGCGGCCGGTTGGGGATCGGGGCCACGGACCCATCGGTGAGCGCCACGCCGCTGCAGGTGATCGAGATTGACGATGCCCGGGTGGTGAGCACGGGATTCGCCCATGTCTGCAGCATTTTCGGGGTGGGCCTCCTGAGATGCTGGGGAGACAATGAGTACGGTCAGCTCGGAGACGGGAGCACCAATGACAGCGCCACTCCCGTGCCCCTGTTGGATTCTCGATTTTGGCAGGAGTAGGTTTCGTTGGTCTGGAAACTGCTTCAAGAGGAAACACGTTTTGTGGGAGACGAGACACTTGTGAGAGGAGGCTGCATATGTCGTATATCAAGCCCTTTGCCGGCCTGAGACCGAAAAGAGACCTGGTGGACCGGGTGGCGAGTCCACCGTATGACGTCTTGAATTCTTCGGAGGCACGGAAGCTGGCGGCGGACAATCCGTACAGTTTTCTCCATGTGGTCAAGCCGGAGGTGGACTTGGATCCGTCGGTGGATCTCTACGACGATTCGGTCTATGCAAAAGGCGCCGAAAACCTGAGACGATTCATGGCAGAGGGGGTCTTGATTCAAGATGATCAGCCCTGTCTCTACCTGTATCGCCAGACCATGGGTGAGCACGTGCAGACTGGCATCGTGGCCTGTACCAGCGTCGAGGAGTACGAGTCTGGGCTCATCAAGAAGCACGAACTGACCAGGACCGACAAAGAGAAGGATCGCATCCGGCACATCGAGGCGCAAAACGCCCAGTCAGGACCGGTATTTTTGACCTACCGGGCCAGGCCGGAAATCACAGACATGGTCCGGGAACTTCAGGCTTCGCAGGCTGAATACGATTTCGTCGCACCCGACGGCGTGGGGCACACTTTGTGGGTGGTATCGGATCCCCAGAAGCTGGAAGCTCTGGTGGATGCCTTTGCCAGAGTGGATGCGCTGTACGTGGCTGACGGACACCACCGATCCGCCGCTGCAACCGCGGTGTGTCGTTCGAGACGAGAATCCAACGAAGGGCACACGGGAAAAGAAGAGTACAATTTTTTCCTTTCGGTGATTTTCCCAGACGACGAGATGCAGATCCTCGCATACAATCGTGTGGTCAAAGACCTGTCGGGCCGTAGCCCCGAGGAGTTTCTCGCGGCCCTGTCGGATGCCTTCATCGTCGAATCGGATGGCAAAGCCGAACCCTCGCAGCCCCATCGGTTCGGCATGTACCTGGGCGGGCGGTGGTATGGTCTGCAGGCAAGGCCTGGATCCTTCGACGAGACGGATCCCGTGGCATCTCTGGACGCGAGCATTCTCCAGGAGAATCTGCTCAGTCCCTTGCTCGGGATCGAAAATCCAAGGACAGACCACCGCATCGACTTCGTGGGAGGCATCCGGGGGACCAAGGAACTGGAACGGCGCTGCGACGAAGAAGGCTGGGCCGTGGCATTTTCTCTCTATCCCACGAGTATCGAGCAACTCCTTTCAGTGGCCGACGCCGGCCGCATCATGCCTCCCAAATCGACCTGGTTCGAGCCCAAGCTGCGATCTGGAGTGGTGGTCCATCTTCTGGATTGAGATGAGCCGTTTCCTGTGGCGGCTCCGGGGCATGCGCGCCTTCTGCGACAAGTGGCCTGATGCTTGCAAAGAATTCGTCCGGGCAGAGCGGTTTCGCTCCGTCCCGGAGGTTCCATGGATGGTGACATGACGGCACGTTCGCGTCGCATCGGCGCCTATGCATCCGCAGCCCTGCTGGTGGTCTCCCTGGCACTCGCCCTTGGGCTGGTGGGTATGGGGCTGGCCAATCGGCGCAGCGTGAGACGCACCGCGGAGGCTGCACTCCGGGGGAGAGCCTTGGACCGGGCCATGACCGCAGCGGGAACCTTGGCGCTCTTGCGCCCCGCTGGTCCGGCACGGCTCCAGTCGACCTTCGAGGAACTGGTGGACGATCGCATCCTGGTGGCTTGGCTCGTGTCCGGCGCCGGGGTGGTGGTCGTCTCCTCCGATCCGAAATCTCGCGGCAAGGTTCTCTCCAGCAGGGAGCGCCGGCTCATGCACGAATGTCGCGGAGAGCATCTCATCCGAAGGGTTGGGCAGGGGCGCTACGAGGTCTGGTTGCCCATTCGCAGGGCAGGACCTGGCTGGAGACGCTGGCGCCGCATGTGGCGGTGGTGGCGGACTCATCATCGAGGAACCAACTCGGACAGCGACGCATCCAGGGGGCCTGGCTCTCTGTCCGGGATGCCCTGTCACGGACCGGGCGGGCCTGGATCGCGAGATGGGCGGGAACTCGGCGAACCGGCAATAACGGACGGGCGGAGTTGGCGTCGAGGACGTCGCCGTCATTGGATGCCAGGGCCTCCCCCTGGATCAGGCGGTGGTCCGCCGGTTCCGCCCCCTGATGGACCGGCACCTGGTGCTTCCATGGCCGGACCTTCGCTTATGGGGGCGGTGCCGTACCTTCGGTTCGTGGTGGCTGTCGAGGATCCAGCAATCCAGGCAGCCTTGCGCCGCTCCAATGCCGTGGCGGTGGTGTCTTTGATCGTGGCTTTCCTGCTCATGGTTGGGGCGGCCCTGGTGTTCGCCGCCGGGCGCCGCAATCGGCTTCTGGAAGAGAAGCTCATTCGGCACAGGCACCTTGCCGAGATTGGTGAACTGGCCGCGGTTCTGGCGCACGAGATCCGAAATCCTCTCGGGGTCATGAAAGGAAATGCCCAGGTGGCGGCCGAGCGTCTCGGATCCGAGGCGCCGGAGGAACTCGATCTCATCGTGGAGCAGTCGAGTCGCCTGGAACGCCTGGTCAATGCCTTGTTGGACTATGCCAGGCCGGCCAGACCGAACGTGAGGCCGGTGGATTTGGCTTCCCTGGCCGCTCGCACCGCCGAGATGCTCGCGCCTCGGGCATTGGAGCAGGGCGTTCTTCTGGTCACCGACCTGGACCCGGTGGAGGCGCAGGTAGACCCCGATCAGATCCAGCAGGTGCTCATCAATCTCCTGGACAACGCCCTGGACCAGTCTTCGGAGACTGTGACCCTGAGCGTCAAGAAGAGTGGAAACAAGGTGGTCATTGCAGTGGAGGACCGGGGACCAGGCATTCCCGCGGAGGTCGAATCGAAGCTTTTTTATCCCTTCGTCACCACCAAGGCCAAGGGCACGGGCCTTGGCCTTGCCATTGCCAGGCGGATCGTGCAGGATCATTCAGGAACAATCCTTGCGATGAACCTGCAGGGCAAAGGCGCCAGGTTCGAGGTGCGCTTGCCCCTGTCGCGGTCCTAGGGAGGCAACGGTATCGTGGTTCGCAGACAGGGTCCCATTGAAGCTGATGTCTTGGTGGTGGAAGACGACGAGGGGATGCGTCGGCTCTTGAGCCGGATCCTGCGCGATGCGGGCTGGTCCGTGGCAGAGGCCGGGGATGGCAGGGAAGGCCTGGCTGCCGTCGAGCGGGGCCGGTTTGGACTGGTCGTGACCGATCTCAAAATGCCTCGCATGGACGGCATGGAACTTCTGCGCCGCCTGCGCGAGACCAGGCCATCTCTGCCCGTGGTGGTACTCACTGCTCATGGCACTGTGTCGGGCGCCGTGGAAGCCATGAAGCTTGGTGCCTTCGATTTTCTGACCAAGCCATTGTCGGAGCCGGCAGAGCTCAGAGACCTGGCGGCCCGGGCCATGTCGTCGCAAGAGTCCCACGCCGGGCAGAGCAGCGAGAACGCCGTGGTGGCCGAGGATCCTACCTTCCATGCGGTGCTCGACATGGCGCGGATCGTGGCAGAGAGGGACACGACCGTGCTTTTGCTCGGGGAGTCCGGCGTGGGCAAGGATGTGCTGGCTCGCTTCATTCACTCGGAAAGCTCCAGGTCCAAGATGCCCTTCGTGGCGGTCAACTGTGCGGCCATTCCTTCCAACCTGATCGAGAGCGAACTGTTCGGGCACGAAAAAGGAGCCTTCACCGGCGCCACGAGAAGACACCAGGGGCATTTCGAGCGGGCCTCGGGCGGGACACTTTTTCTCGACGAAGTGGCGGAACTTCCCCTCGACGTGCAGGCCACGTTTCTCCGTGTGCTGGAAGACCATGAGGTGCGGCGGGTAGGGGGCAGCCAATCCCATCCCGTGGATGTCCGCGTGGTGGCAGCCACGAATCAGGATTTGGAAGGGCAGGTGGAAAAAGGAACCTTCCGTCGGGACCTCTATTTCCGCCTGGCGGTTTTTCCCATCCGTATCCCGCCGTTGCGCCACAGATTGCAGGACATTGTGCCCCTGGCCAGACATTTTCTGAGCATCCTGTCGTCGTCTCCCGGGCGTGCTGTGCCCAGGCTTTCACCGGCCGCCGAGCAGGCGCTTCTGGAGCACCATTGGCCCGGGAACGTCCGCGAACTCCAGAACGTGGTGGAGCGGGCCGTGATCCTGTCGAGGGGAGACGTCATCGAGCCAGAGCACCTTGGACTCTCTGTCTCGGGGGCGGGCAGCGACGGCGGGGCCGGAACCACACTCAAGGCAATGGAACGGCGTGCCATTGCCCGAGCTTTGGAGGCGGAAGGGGGCAACAGGCGGAGGGCTGCCAAGAGGCTGGGCATTGCGCTGCGAACGCTCCAGTACAAAATCAGGGAATACGACCTCAAGTAGGGCGGGGTTGGTGCAACGACTGCACTTCGAGGGGTGCAGATTTTGCACGATTTGGGCTGTTGGGTGGGGCTTTTACAAGGAAAAGCACTTCTGTGGTCCTCCTGGAGCAAACTTCCGTCGAAAAGATGCCTGCTGAGAATTCGTCTCTCCCCCCCGTAGAGCCACGTTGCGACCTGGCCGCGGGCTGTGTGAAAAACTTGGTCTGTTCCTTGCAAACCATCCTGGCGTGACAGAAAACGAGGCTTCGACCACTGGGGCGAGGCCGTGGAAAACCAGGAGGTACGAGATGAAAAAAACCGGTTCTTTGGGTTGGTTGGGCTTTGGAGCCATGGCCGTTGCCGCTGTGGGACTCTTGTCGGTTGCCGCCTATGCATGGCCCGGTGGAAGGGGCCGGGGT
>CAZIJS010000194.1:0-9039 GCA_964539505.1 uncultured Myxococcales bacterium | reverse complement strand
CCCAACCGGGCGGAAGGCAGGGAAGGCACCCAGGACAACCAGAGCCAGAAAGGCGAGGCGTCCTCCAAGGCATCGAAAGATGGAGCCCAGGGCCGTCCCGGGCCACCACAGCCGGCATCGGAACGCTCCATGACAACCCACGAGAAAGCCAGGCCCGCTCACCAGGACACAGACTCGACAACACATCGAGGCAGAGCCGGGCCAGAATGGGTCCTCGTCCTGGACAGCCAGCAGGAAGGCATCCGGTTGGATCGCTTCCTGGCGGACCGTTGCGCCCTGGGAAGACGCAAGGTGCGACGCATCCTGGAAGCGGGGTTGGTACGACTGGAGGGTGCCCCACCGAAACCTGGGACGAAACTCGATGCCAACGCCAGGCTCCACCTGGCTTTCGACCCTGATCGCATCGCCGAACAGGGCCCATTGCCCGACCCGTCCCTCGATGTCTCGATCATCGACAAGACCCCGAGTCTCCTTGTCCTGGACAAACCCGGAGGCATGCCGTCAGTGGCGCTGTCCCCCTTCGAAACGGGAAGCCTGGCAAACTTCCTGGCAATGGTCCATCCCGAGTGTCTGGATGCCTCCATCGATGCAGGAGGCGATCCCCTGGAGGCCGGCCTGGTCCACCGCCTGGACAGCGACGCATCGGGACTCATCCTGGCGGCACGAAACGCCGACGCCTTCCGGGCTTTGAGAAACCTTTCGGCGGAAGGCAAACTCTTCAAGCGCTATCTGGCCCTGGTGGCAGGAAGACTCACTGGGAGAGGAACCATCGACCAGGCCATGGTGACGCTCCGTCACAGGCCCCGCACCATGGGAGCAGCCCAACGATACCCTGACAAACCTGCCCTGGAGGCCCTGTCGTCGTACGAAGCGATCGAGAGCCGCGACGACATGAGTCTGCTGCATGTCACCATCGCCAGGGGGCGGCCCCACCAGGTCCGCTTTCACCTGGCCAATCTGGGCCATCCCATCCTGGGAGACAGTCTCTACGGCGGCATGCAGGCCCCGCAGGCCACTCGCCCCTTGGCACTTCGTTGCCTGGCAATCCAGTCGGAGGACAAAACCATTGATTTTTCCATTCAGCCTCCCGGGGACTGGCTGGCCCTGTTCGGCTGAGCATCGTCTTCGCCCAGTGCCAGGGGAATCGCCAGGGCATCGCCCTGGTTGCCATACAGAACGATGAGACGGCAAGGAACCTTCGGACCCGTTGCCAATTCATCCACGATGGGCCACACTGAGCAGGTGAGCGAGAACCATACGAACGCACCGGCGGACCGCCAGTCCGCAAACAAAGCCGGTTTGAGCAGAAATCCAACCGGAAAAGGGCAGCTTGCGTCCAGACGACAGTCAGGCCGTCGACTCCAGCAATGGCTGCTCGTGGTCCTCGCATCCCTCCTGCTGCATGCAGCGGCTCTGCTCTGGCTCATCTGGTACATCGACCACCGCAGGGAACCAGCGTCGAAAAAGTCACGATTCAAAGAGGTCGCCATCTCATACGAGCCGCCCAAACCGCAGATGGCGCCCAGACCGAGGAAAAACAGGCTGGCCATGCTGACCAGGCCAAAAAAGCCGCGCATCAAGCCGCGCATCCGCATCAGGTCCAGGCCTCGCCCAAGACGAGTTCCGAGGCCCTTGCCCCGGCCCAAGGCCAGGCCACAACCAAGGCCCAGGCCGAGGCCAAGACCAAGGCCTCGACCAGTGGAGGTCAAATACCGGTTTCGGCGCAAGATGGTGGACCAGCCCAATCAGCGCAACGAACCCGCCCCGAGAACATTCCGGTTCTGGGCGCAAAAGAACCGAAACGTCGTCAAAGAAACCAGGGCACGCAAGACCAACCTGGTCCGCAACGATCCCAGGCCCAAGCACCTGGCCAGGGCCGCCAGGCGCAAAATTGGATTTTCGAAACCAACCAAGGAAAAACGCAACCTGCGACGATTCGAGGCGAGGTCCGTCAAGCCCAGACGAGCAGTCACGAAAAGACCCCGCCCCAGGCCCAGGCCACCTCGCGTCGCCAGGCGCATCCAGGTCCAGCGGCCCAGGCCGGCCATGACCAGGATTCCACGCCCCAGGCCAAAAAGAACGGACCGCATCGTTGTCGCTCGTGGTCCAAGCCCCCTGGACATGCGTCTGCCCCGTCCCAGCAGGGAAATTCATCGCGAAACGCCCCGACGGAAACTGGACCTGGTGCCCCGGGACCGCCGACTCACGCGTATCTTCGCCAGGAAATGGCAAAGAGAGAGCCTGAAACGTATCCGCTCCGGCCCCAAACAGATCGCTTCCACGAACCGTTCCGAACGACGATGGAAACGAATACGCGCCGCATTGGAGAACTACCTTCCGGAAGTCACCCCTGCGAAAACCACGGCGCTGCGGACCAGGGCCCACCCCTTTGCCCGATACATCGCCGCCATGCACCGCAAGATTCATCCCAGGTGGGGTGATGGTATCTTGGTGGACTGGTCTGAAAAATCCAGTGACAATCCTCTCAACGACTGGTCTCGCTGGGCCATGGTGGAACTCGTCCTCAATGCGGACGGAAGCCTGAACAAGGCTGGAATCGTCAAGTCATCGGGCTACATACCCTTCGACGCAGCCGCGCTGGAAGTGGTCTTCGACGCCGCTCCCTTTGGAAGACCGCCCAGGGCGATTCTCTCGTCGGACGGCAAGGTGTATCTCCACTGGCGATTCCACCGTGATCAGCGCCAATGCGGGACCTTCGGCGTGGATGCCTTCATCCTCAACAATCGTCCCAGGAAAGGTCACATGGACGAGGCCGGCGGACCGGACCGAACCTGGGCACCGGGCCGCAGCATCGCCAGGCTGCACCGGGGAACACCTCTGGAAGTGGCCCCTGGGCACACCATGTCTGCAGGTGAGGTGACGGCCCGGGCCTGGTTCGATGCCTGGTCACGAAAGGATGCCGACGCAATGATCCGGCTCTCCGCCTTGCCCTTCGTGGCATCCGGACGCGTCGTGGCCCGCACGAAACCCCAGCTCAAGACCTTGTATGTGCGGCTTCTCAGCGAGCGTCCCGGCAAGCTGACAGCGGTTCGCACCCTGACTCTGTCGGAACTTCGGTCCATCTTGGGCCGGCTCCCCAGAAAGCTCGTCTCTGGTGCGAACCGTCTTTTCGCCCTGGCCAGACTGGGCTCGAACAGCATCCTGCTCGGCCTTTGCAAGACCACCGCCGGCTTCCGCGTATGCGAGGTGGTCCGTTGACCGTTCTCGCGAATCTGCCGATCCAGACCCGGCATGCCTAGGAAATCCAGACCACTCAGCCCCTCGTTTTCCAGCAATCCCCTGGATGCTGCAACGTACAGACCTGGTTGCATGCCACGAAAGACTCATGCAAAGTGAGCCTGTCTTTGCACATTTGAGGGAGTAAAAAAACCATGGCAGACCAATTCGCTCACCTCCACCTCCACACCCAATACAGCCTCCTGGACGGAGCCATTCGAGTCAAAGACCTGTTCCCCGCGGTTCTGGAACGGGGCATGAAGGCCGTGGCCATGACAGACCACGGCAACATGTATGGCGCGGTGGATTTCTACAAGCAGGCAAAGAAACACGGCGTCAAACCCATCTTCGGCTCAGAGGTCTACGTGGCGGACCGGGGCATGGAGGACCGATCCGTTCGTTCCTCCTATCACCTGGTGCTCCTCGCGCGTGACCAGGTGGGCTACAAAAACCTTCAATATCTTGTTTCCATGAGTTTTCTCAAAGGGTTCTATTATAATCCAAGAATCGATCTCAATCTTTTGAAAGAGCACACTCGAGGATTGGTGGGCATGTCGGCCTGCCTGGGTGGCCAGGTGGCACGAACCTTCAGGAGCCAGGGGCTGGAGCCGGCCCTGGAGGTTGCCAGGACCTATCGCGATATTTTCGAGCCTGGCATGTATTTTCTGGAACTCCAGAGCAACGGGCTCGTAGAACAAGAAGAAGTCAACGAAGCCCTCATCGAGATCGCGCATCGACTCGATATCCCCTTGGTGGCCACCAATGACTGCCATTATATCGACCGATCGGACGCCTTGGCCCAGGAAGTTTTGATGTGTATCCAGCAAGGCAAAACCTTGCAAGACGAAAGCCGGCTGCGACACACCAGCGACGAATACTATCTCAAAACCCCCGAGGAAATGGAGGAGGCTTTCCACGACGTGCCCGAGGCCCTCGAAAACGTGGCCAGGATCGTGGACATGTGCAACGTGTCGCTGGACCTGGGCCACACCTACCTACCACAATTCCAACCTCCCGGGGGCATGGCCCTGGATGCATACCTGATCAAAGTGGCCCAGGAAGGTCTGGAAGTCCGGTTCCAGGAAATGGAACGCCTGGGACGAACGGTGGACCGCGCCCTGTACCAGAAACGTCTCGAGACGGAACTCGATGTCATCCTCCAGATGGGCTTTCCAGGCTATTTCCTGATCGTCTGGGATTTCATCCGCCACGCGAAATCACAGGGCATTCCAGTGGGCCCGGGCCGAGGATCGGGCGCAGGCTCCCTGGTGGCCTACTCCATGCGGATCACGAACCTCGACCCCATCGAACATGGACTCATCTTCGAGCGTTTCCTGAATCCCGAACGCGTCTCCATGCCCGACTTCGATATTGACTTTTGCATGAACCGGCGCGACGAAGTGCTCTCCTACGTAGTCGACAAGTACGGCAAGGACCATGTGGCCCAGATCGTCACCCATTCCACGCTCAAGGCCCGCGGAGTCGTCCGAGACGTTGCCAGGGTCTTGGGACTACCATATGCAGAAGCTGATTCCCTGGCCAAGCTCATTCCAGCAGGCCCTGCGGTCACGGTCCGCTCGGCCATGGAGATGGAGCCAAGACTGAAGGAGACCTACGAGGAGAACGAAGTCCACAAGAAACTCCTGGACCTGGCGATGCGCCTCGAAGGCCTCCATCGCCATGCGGGCATGCATGCGGCCGGTATCGTGATCGCTGAAAAGCCCCTGTGGGAATACGTCCCCTGCAGTCGAGCCCAGGAAGGCCAGGTGGTCCAGGCGGTCAGTCAGTTCGCCAAGGAAGAAGTCGAAGAAGTAGGGCTCGTCAAGTTCGACTTTCTGGGTCTGAAAACACTGACGGTCATCGACGAAACCGTCAAACGAATCAACCAGGTTCGGAAGGCCGACGGACTCGATCCCTTCGACCTGGATGCCATCACCCTGGATGATCCCGAGGTCTACGCCATGCTGCAGCGAGGCGACACAGGGGGCGTGTTCCAGATGGAATCTCCGGGATTTACGCGCATGGTCAAGGACCTCAAGCCGGACCGTTTCTCGGACCTGGTCGCTGCCCTGGCCCTCTATCGTCCCGGCCCCCTCAAGGGGGGGATGGTGGACGACTTCATCGCCAGGAAACACGGCCGCCAGGAAGTGACCTATCTCCACCCGAGCCTCGAAGAAATCCTCAAGGAGACCTACGGGGTCATCGTGTACCAGGAACAGGTCATGCGCGTGGCATCCACCCTCGCGGGATTCAGCCTGGGACAGGCCGACATCATGCGCCGGGCCATGGGCAAAAAGAAGGCTGAACTGCTCGAACAGCAGAAAGTGGCCTTTGTCGACGGTGCGGTGGAACGAGGCGTGGAACGCAAAGTCGCCGAAGAAATCTTCAACCTCATCGAGATGTTCGCCGGCTACGGGTTCAACAAGTCACACAGCGCATGCTACGCTGTCATCTCCTACCAGACGGCCTACCTCAAGCGACATTTTCCCGAAGAGTATGTTGCCGGCGTACTCACCTGCGAAAAAGACAACGCCGACAACGTGGTCAAGTATCTGGGAATGGCCAAAGACATGGGGGTCTCCGTGCTGGCCCCGGACATCAACGAATCCGACGTGGACTTTAGCGTGGTCCGCACCAAGGAGGGAACCAAGGCGGTCCGCTTCGGCCTGGGCGCCATCAAGCGCGTTGGATACGCAGCGGTAGACTCCATTCTCGAAGCCCGGAAAGAGGGTCCCTTCGAATCCCTCTACGACCTGACTCAACGGGTGGACCCCAAGAAGGTCAATCGTGGGGTCCTCGAGGCTCTGATCAAGGCGGGAGCCCTGGACGGCTTGGCCGAGCGGGAAGGCGTTCACAGAGCCCAACTGACCGCAGGACTGGACATGGCCCTGGACCTGGCGCAGCGCGCATGGCGCGACCGCACCACAGGGCAAACAGACCTGTTCGGGGCCCTGTCGAAGAAGCAGACCAAACCCCATATCAGGTATCCGGACACCGAGCCCTGGTCCCCGCTGGAACAGTTCCGTTACGAACGAGAGGCGGTAGGGTTCTACGTGTCCGGCCACCCCCTGGACCGTTTTGCCAAGGAGGTCTTTCGATACGCAACCCACGACACGGAGAACGCCTACCAGGCACTACAAAACGAACCAAGGCCAACCAGGAAAAGAAGAAACGATCGACGCAGGAAAGCAGCCATTGCCGGCATGGTCGTGGGCTACAAGCCCAGGCTCACCAAAGACGGCTCGGGCATGATCGCCAATTTCGAACTCACCGACCGTAAGGGCCGCATCCGGGTTTTCGTGCCCAAGAAGTCTTTTGCCGAAATAGACGCCGTCATGCCCATCCAGGATGAACCGGTCCTGGTGACCGGCCTCATCACGGCGGGAAAGAAGCGTCGGAAGGATGAGCCCGAGGAAACACAGCCAGGACTCGAAAAGGAGGAAGAGAACATCACGGTGGAGATGATGGCCGACAGGGTCACCCCCCTGTCCGAACTCCGCCTGGACAAGGTGGACCACATCACGATTTCTCTTTTGTACGAAGAACTCGCTGCACAAAACCTGGAACGTCTCTCCAGGGTACTCAAGGCGGCGCCCGATGGTCCCTGCTCTATCACGATCAAGATCCTCAACCGAAAGCGCTGGGAGACGATCTTGGACCTGCCGGAAGATTTGACCATCAAGCCCAACGACAAGACGGTCTCACAGATCGAACACATCTTTGCCAGGGAGGTGGTCTCCTTCGTGTGAGATCCAACGACTCTCCACATCTTCAAAGATGAATATTGGGGCCCCTCACCTGTCGGTCAGGGGCCAATGGGCCGAAGACAGGAGGAACGAGCGGTCCAGGCCGCATCAAAGAGGAATATTGCCGTGCTTGCGCTCCGGCAGGTCTTTTTTCTTGTCCCGGATGGAATCAAAGGCCCGGACCAAGATGGGCCTGGTCTTCTTTGGGTCGATGATATCGTCGACGTGCTGATACCCGGCCGGATAGTAGACACTATGATAGGTCTCACGGAATTCCTTTTCCAACTCGGCCCTCTTGGCAGCCTCGGCTGCCTTGCGGTCTTCTCCCCTGGCCTCGGCCTCGTCGCCGGCCGCCTTGATGACTTTGCGGCCCACCACGTTCACCGTGCCCTTGGGCCCCACGAGTCCCAACTCGGCGGTGGGCCAAGCAAACACGTAGTCTACGTCGAAGTCCTTCGACCCCATGGCGAGGTATCCGCCGGCATACCCCTTGCCCACATACAGGGTAATTTGTGGGACAGTGGCGCATGACGTGGCGTAGAGCAACTTGGCCCCTCGATAGATGATCCCCAGGCGCTCCTGCTCACTGCCAATCATGTAGGCGGGCACATCCACCATGTTCAAGATGGGGATGTTGAATGCATCACAGAAGATCTTGAAACGAGCGGCCTTCTCCGCCGCCTGCGTGGTGATCACGCCCCCTTTGTAGATGGGATTGTTGGCCACGATGCCCACCGTGTGTCCGCCGAGCCTGGCGAATCCCACGATCATGTTGGGATGGAAATACTTGTGGATCTCGAAAAAGTCGCCGTTGTCCACGATCTCGAAGATGATCTTGTGCATGTCGTAGGGACGTTCCCGGCGGGCGGGAATGATCTCGTAGAGTCTTTCCGACTCGCGGTCCACGGGATCGCCGGTTTCCTCGTAGGGCGGTTTCTGGTGACAGTTGGCGGGCAGATACCCAAGCAACTTCCTGGCCTTCTGAAAGGAATCCAGTTCGTCTTCCGCCACCACGTGACAGACCCCCGACACCTTGGCATGGACCTCCCATCCTCCCAGTTCGTCTGCGGTCTTCTTCTCGCCCAGCATGGCTTCCACGAGGGGCGGTCCGGCGATGAAGGTGTGCGCCATGTCTTTGACCATGAACAAAAAGTCCATAAGGCCGGGAGAATAGGCCTGCCCGCCGGCCACGGGTCCATGCAACAGTGCAATCTGCGGGATGACGCCCGAGGCAATAGAGTTGTAGTAAAACAGTTTTCCGTACTGACTCAGCGGCCCCATGTTTTCCTGGAGCCTGGCGCCGGCCGAGTCGTTGATCCCCACGATGGGGATCTGGTGTTTGAGCGCAAACTCGAACATCTTGTTCATCTTGCGGCCGTGCATCTCCCCGAAGGTTCCCGCCATGCAGGTGTAGTCTGCGGCGAACACCGCCAGCTCCCGACCGTTCACCCGCCCCACCCCGGTGACCATGCCATCGGCGGGGAGGTTGAACTTGTCGGCGCCGAACTCACGGCCGAGTCCCTTGGCGAACAAATCCATTTCCAGAAAACTGCCTGGATCGAGAAACGCATCGAGGCGCTCGCGCACGAGCATCTTTCCCGCGTCCTTCTGTCGCTTCCTGGCCTTCTCGGAACCACCCGCCCGCAGGGCCGCCTTGCGCTCCTCGAGTTCGGCCACCTTCTGCTTGACCTGATCTGCATCACTCATGATTGATTACCTCCAATGCTGCTCTGCTCCACTCGCACCTGAGAGACTCGCTTCCGAGCCGAACCCAGAGAGGAATGGGAAAAAAATACCCGTCACTCCAATCGCAAGGGAACGTATCACCTCGGCGCCAAATCACAACCCCGACGACGAAAGCCTCCCCCAGGCATGTTTACGGACTGGAAGGCTCTCAGCCAAAAAGGAAACCTGGAGCCATGACGGCAACCATGCGTTCGGGACGCACCACGCCCATGGCCGCCATCTCTTCTCGGAGCCGCGCCAAAGCCTCTTCGTCTCCTGACGATTCCGCCAACCGCCAGGCCGCGGCCTTGGCATCCAAGGCCATGTCGCA
>CAZIJS010000193.1:0-9096 GCA_964539505.1 uncultured Myxococcales bacterium | reverse complement strand
ATAGCGGGCCATGAGCTTGCCCTTGAAGAGTTTGCGCGGTCCTTCGGGCAGGTCCGAGACCAAGGCGGTGGCAATCTCCGAAGCGCATTGGTCGAGGCGTTGGCAAAATGGCTTGCAGGCATTCTCCGGTTTGGACGGGCGTTGGGTGACGTGTTCCTTGGTCTCATTGGTCTTGCTCGTCGTGGACTTTTTGCTGCAACCAGATGTCGGACCGAAAACCAGGCCGGCTGCGAACAGCATCGGGAGTGCTCTCATGAATTCCTCCTCTGGACAGAGTCTATCGTCTCGCCCCTGGGACACCCTGGGGGCCGAAACCTGCCTATGGTGTTTGCCGAGGCCGGGATGCGAGTCAAGGATAACCTGACGTCGGGACAGGAAAAATTTTGGTGGACAGACATTTTTGCCCAAAGGGTGACTTTGTGTCTTGTGTTACACGAAAGTTTCGGCAAAATGTTGTGTCGGTCATGGAAGTTGAGTATAAGTCGAACGCAAGAAAACTCCGTGGTCGTTTGTCACTGCGCCCAACGTTGGTTTGCGGGCCTGCCACGGGAATTCATTGGATGGAGGTCGAACGGTGATGCGCCTGGGCAATACTTTTTGGGTGGCCGTTTCGATGGTTCTTGCGGTAGGATGCGTAGAGCCCTATTCCGGGACCCGACTCGACATGAATCTTTCCGTGGGGGCAGGGCTGGACAGCCAGATACTCATCCTCCCGACGCCGGGCAAGCATCCCGGCGAGGAGGGGTATTTTTCCCACTATGAGCTGTTCGCCGAGGTCAATGGCGGAGTGGTGCGACTGGCGACGTTCCTGGTGCAGCCGTCCATCCGGCCGGACAATCCCTGTCTCCAGTATCTTCCCGATGACTTTTGCAGGGAAGGGGCCCAGCCATGCGGCCCTTACATAAATATGCAGCGGTTCGCATCCTTGGAGGGGTTGTTGGCCGTGGTTTCCACCCCAGTCACTGGGCCCGTGGAGGACGCCTCCAATATTTACGGTTACGACTTCGTTCCAAGCATCAATTTCATGGAATGGCCAGACGACTTGTTCCTGGATCCGTCGCTGGCCGACCCGGCAGAGAAACTGTCCCGGGACAACTTGCAGCAGGATGCCGTGGAGACGTTCTGCAAGGATTTGCCGGATGGGTATTATGTGGGCAACCCCATTCAGCTCACGTTTCCCAACAATGGGCAAATGTATGGGATCGTGGATGGGGCGGACCCCAGAAACGGGATGCAGGTTGGAGGGATTACGTTTTTCGTGAAGGGAAAGCTCTATGGGATGACATCGTTGTTCATCACGAAGGAGAAGGATCCTTCGCGCCTGTTGCCGGAGAACAGAGAGAGAGAGGATCTCCTTCCTGGGCCGGACAGTCAGGTGTTTCTGGTGGCGCGGCGCGACGAACTGGTGGGCTACATCCACGATCGGGAGGAGCGGGGCGTGACCACGGCACTCCTGGTTAATCCGTTTGGTCTGGCCGTGACCATGCATGCAAGCATTTTCGAAGATATGGACAAGGATCCGATCCAGTTTTGACAGTGCCTGGAGGGCACTTCATGGAGGAAGTCTCATGGGACGTCTTGGGTTGAGCGTGAGTGCCTTGTTGGTGGGTGTGGTGCTGGTGCAGGCGGGTTGCAACCGACTCGAATGCGCCAAGGGCACCAGGGAAGAGGGGGGGCGCTGTGTGCCGTTGGCCATGCCCAGTGGTGATGCCGGAGTGGCTTGTGGACCGAACACATATCTCGTCGGCAACCAGTGCATCCCGTCCGAAGACATCTGTGGGCCCAACACCAAGGTGGAATCCGTCACGGATGATGCGGGCGTTACTTCGTTTGTCTGTAAGGGCCTTGGGGGCTCGCAGATGCCGACTTGTCCTGATGATTTCGGTCCGGCAGGAGAGTTCTGCGTCACCGGCCAGGTGGTTTATTTCGTGGATGACCAGGGCAATTACATGAAGACAGCCCTGGCCGATCCCAATGCGTCCGAAGATGCCACCTGGCTCAAAGTGGAGGTCTATGACCCCATCGAGTATGCCCATGACCCCACGGGCGCTGTGCCCATCGCCACCACCCAGGTGGATCCCAAGACAGGCTATTTCAAGGTGACCGGTGTTCCCGAACCGGCAAACGGTTCGGTGGCCATGGCCATCGACGAATTGGACCCCACTCATGAGGACGTCATCGCCCAGACCGCTACTCCGTATACGGCCAAGGCCTACCAGAATATCGAGGGGGTTTCCGCCTTCGTGGTGACCACGGCTCAGGTCGCGGATTGGACCGCGAAGGTGGGGGGAGACTCGGTCCTGGAGAGCATCGGCTGCGCGGCACCCGAGGGCGGGGGGGAGCGGGATTTGCTCAACTGCGGCACCTGGTTGGGGGTCTACCGCAAGGGCAAGGAGTTCGATCCCGGCCCGGTGGTGGAAGGCGTGGAGCCGCGGACCACGAATGCTGCCGGGTCGACGCCCATCGACCCGGAGACGACCTTCTACATGGGCATCGACGGCAACGGCGAAGTGCAGATCGACGATCCCACTGCGGGGGTGGTCTGGACCGATGGTGACGGGCCTCATGAATGGACGGGGGTCCTGGGAGCCGTGATCCGGCCGAAAGCCGGTGTGCGCCAGTACACGGGTAACTGTGGTCCAGGCATGGAGCGCTGCGGATGCCTTTGGAAGGCGATTCAGGGGGGGAGCGTTCCTGGTGTCATCTTGATTCAATTCATGTTCCCCAATAGCTGCAACGACTAGCGAGGGAGCCCAATGAAACCGCATCGTCTTCGAAAAGGGCTTGGGTCCTTTCTGTTTCTGGTTTTTGCACTGTCTTCGACAGCGCGGGCCGACGAGCAGGACAGGGCCGCCGATGCGCAACTCTTCAAGCCGGCCATGGATCTCTACGGCGTCTTTACCGTAGATGCCGGTCGGATGCCCGACCCATTTCAATGGGGGGTCAAGGCTGCGCTCAACGTGGCGAACGAGCCGATTTCGCTGCCATTGATCGGCTCGCCCTCTGGAGGATCCACGGCGCCCGTCGATTATAACCTGACGCTGGACATCCAGGCATTCATGGGCGTCACCAAGTGGCTGTCGATTGGAATGACAGCCAGTCTGGCACACCAATGGTTGGGCAATGCCTTCGACCTGGACAATCCTTATGGATTTGCCGCCAACGAGCCGAAGTCGAACATGAACTGGCTTGGAGACTCCACGGCTGCCGGCGACCTCAGGGTCCAGGCAAAGTTCGGCTTTTTCGATATCAAAGGCTTTGCCATGGCAGCCCTGCTGTCTGGTATCGCGCCGTTGGGTGACGAGGCGGCTTTCATCGGAGAAAAGAAGGGCGCCGGGCAGGCAGATTTGGCCTTTTCGTATCATCATCCAAGGGTGATGGCCGCAGTGAACGTGGGGTATGTGCTCAGGGGAAAAGAAGAGATTCTCGAACCGGTGGCTGCTGCATCGGGAGAGAGACACGTGATGCTCGAGATCGACGACGAGCTGGCCTGGGGAGCCGGAATGAAGATTGGTATCGTCGAGCGGCTCGCGTTCGGGCTGGAGGTTTTCGGAAGGGTGCCTCTTCTGGCGCGAGGCCCAAAGGACCTTCCCATGGAGGCATTGGCGGGGCTGTTCGTAAAGGCCACCGAGAACCTGTCCTTTGCCGCGGGTGGAGGAGCTGGGATCGGGCGCTATCTCCGGCGGGATGGGATCAAGCCGCTGGGGCGGACCCCCACCTGGCGATTTTTTGCTTTGGTGACGCTTTCACCAAAAGCGGGGGCCGCAGCGCCCAAGCTGGCGAAGGACAGTGACGGTGACGGCATCCCGGATGCCGAGGATACCTGTCCGAAGCAGGCCGAGGACCAGGACGGATTCGAAGACGTCGACGGCTGTCCGGATCTCGACAACGATCAGGATGGCATCAGAGACGACCTGGACAAGTGTCCGAATCAGACCGAGGACCTCGACGGGTTCCAGGATGCCGACGGCTGTCCGGACCTGGACAACGACGGCGACGGCATTGCCGACATCAAGGATCGCTGTCCGAACCAGCCTGAAGACATGGATGGGTTCAAGGATCAGGACGGCTGTCCGGACCTGGACAACGACGGCGACGGCATTGCCGACAACAAGGATCGCTGTCCCGACGAACCAGGCCCGGAAAGCAACAATGGTTGTCCTTCTGCGGCGGTGGGGCCGACGATTACCGCCACCAAGATCGAGATGCACCAGAAGATTTTCTTTGCCACGGGCAAGGCGACGCTCAAGCCTGCTTCGATGCAGCTTCTCGACAAGGTGGCGGACCTGCTGAAACAAAATCCGCAGGTCAAACTGATCCGTATCGAAGGTCACACAGACAGCAGGGGCAACCCAAAGCGAAACTTGGTTTTGAGTCAGCGCCGTGCTGAAGCAGTTCGTCAGTACCTGATTTCGAAGGGCGTGGCACCTGACAGGCTCCAGGCAGTGGGTTACGGCGACAGCAGGCCCATCGCGCCAAACGATACGCGCAAGGGCCGTGCCGCCAACAGGCGCGTCGAGTTTATCATCGTCCGGCAGTGACGGGAGGCCGACCATGAAAGTGAGTCGATTCGATATGCGGCTGATGTGGGTTGTGGCGATGGTCGTCTCTCTGTGGGCCTGGCCTCGAGGTGCCATGGCTCAAGGGGGCACCAAAGGCGGCGACAAAGCCGGCGA
The DNA here is from genome assembly GCA_964539505.1 of uncultured Myxococcales bacterium. Classification (GTDB taxonomy): domain Bacteria; phylum Myxococcota_A; class Polyangia; order HGW-17; family SLPX01; genus CAZIJS01. The sequence goes on along the minus strand of CAZIJS010000193.1, from coordinate 4,420 downwards.
CCTGGAAGAGGGCCTGGACGAGGAAGAAGGCGAAACAGAGGCCGTCGAAGAGGACGTAGACCGGGAACTCTACATCAAGAATATCGTGCACAGCGCCACCAAGAGCGTCACCACGGTCCAGGAAGCCCCGGCGGTCATCAACATCATCACCGCCGAGGACATTGCAGCCTTCGGGTATCGCAACCTGCTCCAGGCCCTCGTGTATCTGCCCGGCGTGGTGGAGGCGAACTCTCAGTACGACATGATTCCGTTTCCCACCATTCGGGGCGTCAACCAGGCCGTGTTGTACTTGAGAGACGGAATTTCACTATTCGATCCCCTGTACAATATCCAAGCGAGCATGCGGCGGATTCCTTTGGAGACCATCAAGCGCGTGGAGATGACCACGAGCCCGGGTGGTGTGCTCTGGGGGGCAAACTCCTTTCTCGGAATCATGAACGTGATCACCAAGGACCCAGAGGACGTCAACGGATTCGAGATGGCGGTGGGCGGGGGATCGGGGCCTGGCGACGAGTCGGTGATTCGTCCCTACGTGATGTATGGAAAGAGTTTTTTCGGCGGCAGATTCCAGGTCCTGGCCCATTGGAGTGTCGAGTACTTCAAGGGCCCCAAGTACCGCATGCCGTATATTTGGCTCTATTCTCCTCCTCCCCGGATCAACTCGGTCCTCATGGTTCGCAACCCGTACGGTGTGGAGAGCCGGGTGCCCATGTCCATGTATTCCCAGGTGGACGGTAAGATCATCTACGCCAAGCCGGGTAGCTCCATGCGGCTGGCCCTGGTCTGGCAATACGCATTTACCAAGGTGCCTTACCTGGCCACTGGCCGACACAACGCCCTGTCGTTTCTGGCAGTGCCCATGCGAAACGACAGTATCGTGCCTGGTGTGCGGGAGAACGATCTCGATTTTTCGGACAGCTATGTCTTTTTCCAGTTCAAAAATCGCTGGTTGGGCGGCAAGCTGGGGCTCGATTCCAAGGCCTACTACGTGTATTTTCATCGGCGCATGGACCCCACCATCATCATGCCGGCCACCGAGGGCGTGTTCAACGGCATTGCGTTCAACTCGCACCACGGGTCACCACAGCGCACCGGCGTGACCTTCGACATGGACTACCTGGTGCACCGGATGGTCAGGCTCCAGTGGGGCGGTGAGGTATTCTACGAATGGCTCAAAAACGCGGACGTGTCCTTCTCTGCACCTCTCGATGACAATGGCCAGCTCGACTACTCGGCACTGTCTGTGGTCTGCCCTTATTACAATGATCACGGAGATGGCCTGCCGGTCTACGATCCCGTCAACCCGGACAATACGACCTATGTCCCAGGCTGCCGCCAGCCCTTCGTTTTCGACGTGGATCGGCTCGTCTACGCCCTCTACCTGTCGGGGGAACTTCGTCCCCACAAGTCCGTGATCCTGGATGCCGGGGTCCGAATCCAGCATGCCCCTTGGGGGATCGCGCCCTACAAGCCGCAGATACTCTACTCGGCGGCTGCGGTCTGGAACTTCTACAAGGAGTTTTATCTCAAGGCCAACTATGCCACGGGTTTTCGTGCCCCGGTCTTTAACAACACATCCTCGAACGGTGCCACGATCAACTACGCAGGAAACCCCGACATCAAGACGGAAAAATCCCAGGCCGTGCAGGTGGAGCTCTCCGGCAGGCTGCTTCGAGACACGAAGTATGTGCGGCAATGGGACATGCGGGTGGACTATTCATACACGGTTTTGGACAGGCTGATTCGTATCTACCAGGGTCGCTACGTCAACCTGCACAAGCACGACGTGCATTCGGTGGAGTTTCAGACCCAGCTCTATCTCAAGGGTGGCCACAGGCTCCAGATGGCCTACACCTTTGCGACCAGGACCGACGACACGGGCATCGGTGCCGGTGTTTTCCGGTCTTTTCCCACTCACTGGTTTGCTGCCGGTGGCGTGTTCAAGCTCCTGGACATGAAGGGCTGGCGCCTGGATCTCAATTCCACGTTCCGGATCATCAGTGCCTTCGAGGACCCCAACCGGCTCATTCTCTGTTCGAGTCCCACGGCCACAAGTTGTTCAGGGCGCAGTTCGGATCTCACCTACGACCGGATCCCTCCGACATCCCTCTTGAACGTAGGCTTGCGGCTCAGGGGTCGTCCAGGCGGCATCCCCTTGGAGTTTTCCGCAAACACGTACAATGTCCTCGATGACCATTGGTGGGCTGGAGACTATTTCTATGACCTGGGTGCCAAGACCGAGCTCATGCCCACTCCCGGCCCGCGGTTTTACTTCTATTTGCAGGGCAAGGCGCGGTTTTAATCCGGCTTCTGCTTTTCTTCCACGGGGCGGTTCTTCCAGCAGGGCATTTTTTCAGGTTTTGATCCCAGTCTGCTCGCCACCAGCCGAAAAGAAAGCATACCATACGAGGTAGGCGACGTTGAAGCCGATGAGCAGTCCCACGGCCGCCGAGAGGATGCATTCCACCCGGCCCGACAGCAGGGGATGGGCGAGTCGATCGTAGGCCAGAATGAAGGAGAGAATCTGCACCGAGGGGGTGGTCATCTTTCCTGCAATGGTCCCACGAACCCGAACCGTCCTCGCGGTGAGGAGCAGGAAGAAAAAGCCCAGGAATGCTCCCAGGTATCTGAATGCCACCAGTCCTGCGAGCCACCAGGGAAAGAGACCGGCCCAGGCCAAGGACCAGGTCGTGGAAGTGGTCACCAGGATGTCGGCGGCCGGGTCGATGTCCCTGCCGAAGACCGTGGTCCAGTGGAATCGCCTGGCGATCTGGCCGTCGAGCATGTCGGTGAGCCCCAGAGCCCAGGGTCCGATGAGCAACGGGATTGCGGCGCTGCCGAATGCCTGGGGCTGTGCCAGGAAGAAGACCATGGCCGGCAGGAAGATCATGCGCAGCGTGGTCAAGCCGTTGGGGAGACCGAAACTGGACTGTGGCGCCCCGGTTTCCTTGCGGACCAAAGGCAGGTGGATGTCGAAAATCCACCAGAGAAAACCAGCCCATGCGAGGGTGACGAGGAGGAAGGACAGTCCTTCCTCCAAGTCGCCCAGGCGCATGGCCTCCCACGCGACGGCGAGACATGCCGCCGCGGTCTCTCCGATCATCCAGCGGCCCAGGGATCGGCGCAGCCTTGGGAGCGACGCACCGGCCGCGCGGGCCTGTCGCACCGCGGTGACAAAGGAGCGATCCGCACGCAGCGCCAGCCCTTCGAGATAGCAACTCCTGGTCACAGGGTTCTTTTCTCGTCTTGTTTCACCCATGGCCCCCCGGCCTCGACCACCCGTTCCCAATCCCGTCCTGGCGGGAACAGGGCTTTCCCGAATGCATTGCGGACTGTTGTCATTCCCGTTGTCGTCTGCCGTTTCGCTTCTGGTCCCTTATCCTGGTTTCAGGCTACGCAGTCTCGTCCTCGTGGGCCCCGGAGGGCAGCTCTTCCCGCATGGCCTGGACCAGGACCGGCAAGGTCAGTTCGTTCGGCCCAGGAATCTGTTCATGGGCTTTGGGCGTCAGGTCCGTTCGTTCCCTGTTTGCCTCCACGATGATCGCACCCAGGGTCGCCGCCATGCCGGGCAGAAGGGACGCCGGGGCCACCACCGCCGACGTGCCGGCCACCAGCATGGCACCGCAGTACCGGGCCTGGTGGAAGGCCGCGTAGAGCGGCCCCTGGGCCACTTCTTCTCCAAAGAACGTCACGTCGGGTTTGAGCACAGCGCTGCATTGGGGGCAACGCGGTGGTGGGCCCTCCAAGCGCTCTGCGAGAATATCGTGGGTGGGCCATTTGCCGCAGCCGTTCAGGCACACCAGACGCTCGATGCTTCCGTGCAGTTCGATGACCCGCTTCGACCCGGCATTCTGGTGGAGACCGTCGATATTCTGGGTCACCACGGCATTGGCCACGCCCATTTGCTCGATGGCGGCGATGGCCTCGTGGGCAGGATTGGGCTGGGCTCGACGAATGAGCGATGCCAGCTCCCAGAGCATGGTCCAGACCTTTTCCGGATCCTTTTTGAAAGCCTGGATCGTTCCATATTCTTCAATGGGGTAGCGAGACCACAGACCGTGAGGAGAACGAAAATCCGGGATGCCCGAGGCAGTGCTCACTCCTGCTCCGGTCACGATGGTGACGGGACGCCTCTCTACCAGCAAGCGAGCAACACGATGAATCCGGGTCCATTCAATCGATTCGATGCCGCCGCCTGGATCGTTTCGTGCCGCTTGCCGATCTCGTCCCATGGATGAAACCTACCATTGCCAAGCTGCAGGCGCAAGACCAGGAACGCAGCGGTGATGTGTCGTGAGACTGACAGGCAGCGAGGGGACGTCTTTTCGAAGCAGTCAGGGGATCAACCTTTTCAGGCTGCGCAGAAATCTTGGACTGTGACTGCGAGGTCGCTTTCGTTTTTTGCTTTTTGGAGTTTTGG